>JBAZNR010000002.1:0-300000 GCA_041649175.1 Candidatus Omnitrophota bacterium
CAATAATAACAATCCAAGATTTGACAGTTCCACGAATACGGTCAAGCGGCAAATAGGGTTTAATTTTAATCCGATTTACGTAGACGATGATAACACGACCGGCACAGAGGACGGCAGCGTTGAGTATCCGTTTAATACGATCAATGAAGCGTTAACCTTTCTCTATCAAAATCCGGCAGGGGATAATGCCGTTAGAATGATCTATGTCATGGAAGGGCATTATCAAGCGGGCGGTCAAATAGGAATATCGCCCGGCAGTGTCCCCATATACGTTAAAGGCATTGGAAATGCAGAAGATGTTATTATAGGCGACAGTGTTAACATTAACAGTTCGAGCACGGACAATGTCACTTTTGAGAATGTTACTTTTGACAGGAATTATCAATGGCCTACTTTGACTATGAGATACGGAAATATTATTGGGTGTGTCTTTCGTCACAATTTTGTCGGGGCGGTTGCTCGATCTGGCTATTTTGATCGTAATATATTTTATGAAAATCAATCTGCTGTTAAGCTAATGGGGGCAGGCTACTTGACCAACAATACTATCGTTGACAACGATGCCTCGTTTTATGCTTTGCTGGGACCGTTCGAGTGGGGTAGCGGCCTAAGCTCGGCGTTACTGCGCAATAATATCATTTGGGGAAACGGTCTTGCTCAGAATACTGAATATATGAAGGTTCAGGGGGATTACAATGTTTCGGATGACAGTTTTATTTTAGGATTAGGAGCCACTAATTTCTCTGCTGATCCTTTATTTGAAGATAGAGTCAACGCTGATTATCATATCATTCAGCAATCTCCGGCGGTGGATGCCGGGAATCCGGATGCCGCTTATAACGATCCTGACGGTTCTCGTAATGATATCGGTGCTTTTTATTTAGGCCATGTTGAGCCGGCTATTGAAATTCTTGCGCCGGTGGAAGGGGAGAGCGTATCTCAGCGGCGGGTGACGGTGAGCGGCTGGGCGATGTTTAATTTCGGGGCAAATATTAAAATTAACGGCGTTCCGGCCGTTACGACATCAATAGGAAACTCGCTTTATAATTTCAGCGCAGAAAATGTTCCGCTTCACTATATTAATTCGACCACAGGTCAGTTGACGGCGAGACTTGCCGATAGCGTACTGGTTATCGATGTAAAAGAAGTGAATTATGATTGGCCATTAATAGAGATTTTATCTCCGCAAGACCAGGATGTCGTTGGGAATTCTATTGTTGTTAGCGGTTTTGCTGTTGGCCCGCTTCCTAGCTCCGTAGCAGTCAATGGAGTTAACGCGTCTGTTGCTCCGACAGGATCAATCGACGAATACGCGTTTAACGCGCCAATCGATTTGAATTTTATTAACGGCAGTGCTGCTATTCAGGTTATTTCTCGTCAGGGCAATGACATATTGGAAACTCTCACGATCACAGTTTTCGAAGAACAAGAACAAGAGAGCGTGCCGCCAACAGCGAGCGCTTCTGCGGAACCTAATCCGGCTATGGAGGGGCAATCGGTTACCTTAACCGGAGCAGGTTCTGACCCGGACGGAGGATCCGTTTCATATCATTGGACAGTGCCACAAGGAATTACGGTTAATAATCCTGATATTGCGAGAATAACTTTTGATGTGCCGCAGGTTTCCGTAGATCAGGTCTACAATTTTATTTTAACTGTAACCGATGATGAAAATCAGACTGCAACCGCAGATCTTTCGCTTGTCGTTGAGAATAATTTGCTTGCCCCCAGCGTTGAAATAACTGCAGACTCTAATCCTGTTTCCGAGGGAGCCATGGTCACAGTTTATGCGGCGGTAAACGATGACGGCAATATTGTTTCTTACGATTGGCAGGCTTCCGAAGGAATTGTCTTGCAAGTTGTTGATGATTTAACGGTAACCTTTGTTGCTCCGCAGGTAGATCAAGATGCCAATTACACGATCAGCTTAACCGTAACCGACAATGATAATTTGACCGCGACTGACAGTGTTAGGGTAACGGTTAAAGATATACCCGAATCTAATCGGCCTCCGGTTGCCCAGTTTACAGCGACTCCTAATCCGCTTGATGAAAACACCCGATCGCTTTTAGATGCTTCCGCAAGTACGGATCCGGACGGTACCATTGCCCGCTACGAATGGAGCGCTTCCGGCGGAACGATTGTTGTAGAGCCGATGGATCGCAACAAAGCACATTTTATCGCTCCTAGTGTAACAAAAAGTACTGATTACATGATCACCCTAAAGGTTATTGATGACGCAGGTCTAACCGATTCTAAGTCAATAACTATAACGGTGAAAGATGTTCCTGTGCCCAATCTTCCCCCGGTCGCTCAATTCACGGTCAATCCGAATCCCATCAATGAAAAAGAATTCGGGCTTTTAGATGCTTCTTTGAGTTCTGACCCGGACGGAGCCATCGCTCGTTATGAATGGACCGCCTCGAAAGGAATGACGATCACTGGGCAAAGGAATGCTTCCGCAAATTTTATGGCTCCGGAAGTTGATCAAGACACTGATTACGTTATCACTTTGAAAGTCATTGATAGTGAGGGCTTAACCGCTGAAGCCAGCATGACCGTTACCGTTAAAAATGTTGTGGTCTTTGTGCCTCAGCCTCCGGTGGCAGTTATTTCAGCGCCAAGTCTTATTGATGAAGGGCAAATGATCATTTTAGACGGCTCTTCAAGTTTTGACCCTGATGGCAACATTGTGTCGTATACGTGGGTTAGCAAAGAAGGGCTTCCAGTTATTCGTGACCCGTTAATGCCTGCGGTAGTGCAAGTGATCGCTCCCAAGGTGAGTGAAAATACGGGTTTTACCTTTACTCTTAAAGTGGTTGATAATGATGGGTTGGGTTTTAGTGCGAATGCCGTTGTTGTGATCAGGCATGTGGATGAAATTGATTTTGTTCATGAGATGAATAATGCGCCAGTTGCTGACAACTTAAGCCTGTTAACGCAAAAGAATATGGCGCTTAACATTACGTTAACTGCGAGCGATCCAGATGACGATCTTCTGACATTTGCCGTTATTAGCCAGCCCGCTCACGGAGTTGTGAGCGGAGTGGCGCCAAACTTAATTTATATGCCAAGCTCTAATTATGTTGGGGCAGATAGTTTTACATTTAAGGCGAATGACGGAATTTTGGATAGCAACATAGCGGTGGTTTCGATCGCGGTCAATGACAGCATTGGCTCTATGCCCGTTGATGTTGATTTGCCGGAGTCAGGTGGCGGCGATAATTCTGTCCCCATTTTAGGTCAAGATAATCAGAACTCCTCAGGAGACCTTGGAATTTATTTCGGCGGCAACAACACCTCTTTTCTAAATCCTAAGGATGAAACTTCTCAAATGAAAAAGAGAAGCAGCTCTTTGTTGATCAAGAAATATTCACCAATTGATAGTTCGCTTCGAATTGAAGAAGGGCAGAGCATTAGTTTTTCCATTGATCCCAACGATCGAGATCAGATTGAGAAACTTCTTAGTGATGCCATTAAGGCTGAAAAAGACAAGTTTAAGATCGACCGCCGTTTAGTGTTTCAATGGTTTCTAGACGGAAATTTGGTGGAGGGTGCCGATGGATCCAGTTGGACTTACATATCTTCTATGGGAGACATTGGAGAACACAGTATTTTTGTTGAAGCATCTTATGGCGCAATTTATACCGATCGTTCGCTAAGCTGGGATGTTCAAGTTATTTCTTCTGACCGTTCTGGGCCGTTAGTTTTGGGGGCAAGGGCAGATGATTACGGATCTTTTGTACGTATTCAGGCTTTAATTGATGATAGCCTGACCGGTGGTTCACAAGTTGCCAATGCGAGCTTAGAGCTTACGGCAGGAAATAGGATTATTAAATTAGGCAGCATAAAGCCCGTTGATACAAAATTTGATAGGGTCAAAGAATATGTTTCTTACGACTATATTTTACCAGAGAAAAAGTTTAAAACCTTAGCTTTCCGCCTTACAGCCAAAGATGTTTTGGGCAACGAGACTTCTTATCCTCTTAATGTTGATTTACCCCCAGAGCAAAATCAAAAAGAAAATACACAAGCTAATAACCAGCCAGAGAAGCCCACCAAAGAGAAGAGCAAGCACTAAGAAATAATATTATCGACTTAAAGAGCTGTTATTTGCCAACAGCGGTGGATCTTTTTATTGCGGTAATCTTCGGGAATTGTTTTCGGGGTAAGTTCTGTGATGTCGCGGACCTTAAGGTCAAGAAAACGCGGCTCAAATCTTTGATGATTTGTTGAGAAGAAAACTGCTGCGCCTGGGGATGTTACTTTTAAAACGCTCTGGATAAGCGCAGGGTGGTCTCTGTTGATATCGAACGCAGCGCCTTGACTGACATCTTTAGAGAAAGACGGCGGGTCGACAAAAATGAGATTGAACTGTCTTTTTTGACGATAAGCTAATTCCAAATATTTTCCGACATCCGATTGGATGAATGTATGTTGTGGGCCTGAAAGTCCGTTAAGCTTTAAATTATCTTGCGCCCATTTGACATATGTTGCGGAACGATCCACAGTGACGCTTGATTTTGCGCGACCGGCTGCGGCGGCGCAGGTGAAAGCTCCGGTGTAGGCGAATAAATTCAAGAAATCTTTTCCTTGCGCAAGTTTCTTAATTATAACGCGCGTATCACGATGATCCGAGTAAAGCCCCGTATCTAAAAAATCATCTAAATTGATCCAAAAACGCAAATCACGTTCGTGAACTTCAAAGCGCTTATCCTTAGTATCTAATTTTCCGTAACGAGTTTTTCCTTCGCTGGCGGTGCGTCGCCGTTTTGTGTGAACGCGTTCCGGTGGGATATTAAGCACCTGCGCGACAGCTTGCGCCATTTGGGGAAGCCAGTTGGGGCCGGTTTGCAGCCTCTCATATTCGGCAACAACGATATGCTCGGCATACCAATCCACGACGGCACGTACTTCCGGAATATCCCAATCGTAAAGACGGAAACAGTCAATTCCTTCGCGCTTAAATCGTTTTGACAAATGACGAAAACGGTTTTTGACCCGGTTAGATAATATTTCCGCGTGGTGTTTTGTTTTTTCGGGGGTGATGAAATTCTTTGGTTTATATTCCATGAGGAAAAAGTGAGCTGGTCATATTTTTGAAGCGAGTTCAACTTGCCAGTTTTTATTGACCCAAAGCCCGATGATCTCATGGTTAGGCCAATAGCTTTTGAGGCGGTTGACGGCATTGTTGATCTGTTGGCGGTGTATCGCTTCTTCGACAGGATTTCCTCGGCAATCATAGTGGCCGACGACAAAAAATCGAGTAGATTTATTAGCATCGACAGAAATGCGGATACTGCGTAATATTTCACTGACATCTTCTTGGTTAGACAAGACGCAATCCATACCGGCTTCGGTAATGACATCTACAAAATCGACATTGTAGTTTTGCTTGATCCAGTTTAAGACAGGGAACTGCACTCGTCCATCCATACAATTTAGACATGTCGCTCGTGTGTCCATAGGCGCTATTCTACTTAAAAATTATTAAACTTTCAATAAATGTCAAATAAAAATGGGCCGCCCGAAGGCGGCCCATTTACAAAAAAGATCCCCACTGCCGACATATTATATTGCAAGAATTATCTCCCCATCTGCTGATTTGCTCGGCGGAGCTCACAAATCAAAACGCAGAGGGTCGCCATCTAAACAAAACGCCCATCTATTGATGGGCGTTTTAAATGGCTCCCCCGCGAGGACTCGAACCTCGGACCCAGTGGTTAACAGCCACTTGCTCTACCAGCTGAGCTACAGGGGAATGGAAAGCGCTATTAGTTTATAAAGAACAACTTTAAAGAACAGTGGAATTATACTCAAAAATATTAAAAAGTCAACAGGGCAAAGGGGATGTTTTTCATTTCGGTGTTTGACACCCGTTGTTTTTGATAATAGACTATTGCTGTTCATAAGAAAAATAAAAAAGGAGGCGGGATGAAAAATACAAATTGGAAAAAAATTATTATCATTGTTGTTGTCGTTCTTCTGTGTCTGACGGTCGTAAAAGATTTTCTCATTAAAACAACAATAACAACCGTTGGCTCAGCTGTGTTGGGCGCGCCGATTAAAATCGGATATTTCTCTTTAGGGCTTTTTACGCAGGGTGTCGCTATTAACAATCTGAAAGTTTATAATCCTCCGGGTTTTCCAAAAGAAATCATGATCAATGCTCCGCAGATCCGGGTTAAATATGATCTTTGGAAGCTTTTCCAAGGGAAGATCCGCCTACCGTTAATTGTGTTCAACTTAAAAGAAATGATCGTGATTAAAAATAAGGAAGGGAAGCTGAATGTTGACGCGCTAAAAGTTGTGGAAGAGCAAAAATCAAAAACAGAAAAGAAAAAAGAAGGGTCAAAGCCCGCAAAAGAAATGGCGCTTGAAATTGACCTTTTAAAGCTTAATGTTGAGCGTGTTGTTTTGAAAGATTTTACCAAGGGTGAGCCCTTTGGTGTTTATAGCTATGAGATCGCGCTTAAAAATAAAGAGTTTAGGAATATCAAAAGTGTGGAGCAAATGGCGACTTTGATCATGGTTCAGGCTATGGGGCCTACGGCTATTCAAGGCGCGGGCGTGTATGCAGCGGCAACTGTTCTGGGTGTTGGGTTCTTGCCAGCCGGTATCGTGGGCGCTTTGGTTGCTAAAGATTCCGAAACGGCCGAATTTAGCGCCAGCGTTGGAAAGACATATGAAATCGCGCTAAATCTTATAAAGAAAATGGGCGAAGTAAAAAGTGAAGACAAAACTACTGGCATTGTTAAAGGAAAAGTAGATGTGGCGGATGTGACGGTAAAGGTTGAAAAGAATGAAAAAAGAAAAACTCAGGTGACCGTGTCCGCGCGCCAGCTTGTTTTGCCAAAACCGGAAATTGCCGCAGGGATCATTTATCAGCTTAAACAAAAAATTAGATAATGACAAAAACCGTAAGAGGAATCTTTTTAGGTGCGCTTGTGGCTGCTATTTTGTTTGCCACAAGCGCGCCTTCTTTTGCGCTTGATTTTGACAAGCTTTCAGCTTCTGATATTAAAAAAGCGCAAAATCTGATCAATAAGTTAGCGCCTCTTATTGAGGAGCGAGACAAAAAGCAAAATTTGGCGACACTAACCTTTGATGAGCTTTACGCGCCATTAAGCGCCAAAGAACGCCGATTCTTAAAGAAATTCCAGAGCCTAGACGCAAAAAAGCTGAATGTGAAAATCCCTTTTCGAGGGATAGCCACCGGCAAGGAAGAGCTCGTCGTTATCAAGAATCAGAAAATAAAAACGAAAGAAGGGAAAGACAAATATTTATCACCACAATTTCTTCCGCCAAATGTTTACGAGCAATATCTGGTGATGATGAAAGCTATGAAAAAAGATCTAAAAAAACAGCTTTATATTGAGTCCGGCTATCGTTCCAGCGCTTATCAGGTATATCTATTCGTTTATTATTTAAGAAATCACGAATATTCTATTCGCGAAACAGTAAAATTCGTAGCGCTCCCGGGTTTTAGCGAACATGGATCAGTCAAGCACCAAGCCATTGATTTTATCAATGAGAATAATATTAATGGGGAAGATGACCCAAAAGAATTTGAAGATTTGCCGGAATACAAATGGCTTCTAGAACACGCTAAAGAATTTAATTTTGTTTTATCGTACCCTAAAAATGCGGGCAAGGGCATTACCTTCGAGCCATGGCATTGGCGCTATGAAAAACAGGAGAGCCGATGACAAAAAAGATCTTCACGCCACAAGAGGCGAACAAACGTCTTCCGCTGGTTAAGCAGATCGTCGAAGATATTTTATCAAAGGGACGAAAACTGAAAGCGCTGGGCTTGCTTGAGCCGACATCATCGGTTCGCGCGGAATCCCAAGCGCTGATTGATGACATTGAAACACTAATGCTTGAGCTGCAGGAATTAGGATGCTCATTTAAGGACTGGAACTTTGAAATCGGCTTAGTTGATTTTCCCGCGTTGATCGATGAAAAAGAAGTTTTACTTTGCTGGCGAAGCGATGAAAGATCGGTAGAATGGTACCACGGATTTGATGACGGATATATCGGGCGAAAGAAAATTCCTCAACATCTACTGCAATGAAGCCAAATTTCTTCCAAAATACATTTTTTAAAAACTACGGTTTCTCGCTTTTATTGATCGTCTCTATTTTGATCGGATCGCTTTTAGGGATTTTTCTTGAAGAAGGGGCGATTGCGCTTAAGCCTTTCGGTGATATTTTCTTAAACCTTCTTTTTACCGTTGTGACTCCCTTGGTTTTCTTTTCCATTTCTTCGGCGGTGGCAGGCATGTCGGATGCCAAACGTTTAGGAAAAATATTGGGGTCCATGCTGGTAGTTTTTGTGGTAACCGGGATCATTGCTTCCATCATAATGACGATCGGTGTTTTGATCTATCCGCCGGCCCAAGGCGTGCAAATTCCTCTGAGCTCTAACGCTAACATGGAACAAGTTAAAATCAGTGAGCAGATCGTTAAAGCTTTAACTGTTTCGGATTTCGTGAACATTTTCTCCAAGAAAAATATGTTGGCCTTGATCATTTTCTCTCTTTTGATCGGCCTGGCGGCATTGCGGTTAAAAGAAAAGGCAAAGGTCTTTACTCAGTTTCTCGTTGCGGGTAATGACGTTATGATGAAGGTTATCAGTTATGTTATGTTTTACGCGCCCATCGGACTTTGCGCTTATTTTGCTTACTTGGTCGGTGTTTTTGGGCCGCAGCTTTTAGGTTCCTATGTGCGTGTGGTTGTTGTATATTATCCGATTGCTATTCTTTATTTTTTTATCGGATTTTCGTTTTACGCGTATTTTTCCGGACGTGCCCTTGGTGTTAAAACATTTTGGACAAACATTGTTCCGACTTCCTTAACGGCGCTGGCAACCGGGAGCAGTGTTGCCACGATTCCCTCCAATCTAGAGGCAGCCAATAAAAATGGAGTTCCTAAAGATATCAGTGAAGTTGTTATCCCGATTGGCGCTACTATTCATATGGATGGTTCGTGCTTAGCGGCGATCGTCAAGATTGCTCTTTTATTTGGATTGTTCCAGATGGATTTTTCCGGCGCCGCAACGATCATGACGGCTATTGGCATTGCGCTTTTAGCCGGTATTGTGATGGCGGGAATTCCCGGCGGTGGATTTATCGCCGAAGTTTTGATCGTTACTATTTACGGATTTCCCTTAGAAGCTCTTCCTATTATTTCCATGGTCGGGGTTTTAGTTGATCCGCCGGCGACGATGGTCAACGCGGTTGGTGATAATGTTGCCAGCATGATGGTCGCCAGGATCTTGGGCGGGAAAAAGTGGATGGGCGGACACGAGCAAGCGTAATTTAGGAAGAGCAAAAACCGGCATCGCATAGACGATGCCTTTTAATTTTATGAAATTAACGATTAAATCTAGGCCGGAAGATTTTATTGTCGAGGAAGTGGCGCCTTTGCCTTTAACAAAAAAGGGAACGCATGGCGTTTATCTTTTGACAAAAAAAGGATGGAATACTCTTGATGTTTTACGCGACATTGCTAAAAAGCTGCGGATCCATTTTGAAAACCTTTCCTACGGAGGAAAAAAAGACCGGCACGCGCTGACAACGCAGTATATAACGATCGCCGGAGCGCGCATCGGTGATTTTGAAGAGAAGAATTATATCTTGCGGTTTGCCGGTTTTATGGACAGGCCGATGGGCCCGGATCTGATCGCGGGTAATAAATTTGAGATCACACTGCGTAAATTAAAAACGGCTGATATTGAAAGCGCGAAACAGGAAATGGCCGTTGTTGGGCAATTCGGTTTTCCAAATTTTTTCGATGATCAGCGCTTCGGAAGTTTTGACTTGATCCAAGGGTTTTTTGCCGAAAAGATATTAAAAGGGCATTTTAATGGAGCGCTTAAAATTTATTTAACGGCGATTCATTCTGATGACAAAAAAGAAGAGAAAGACCGTAAGAAATTTTTCATCGAACACTGGAAAGATTGGGCGGTGTGCAAGACTTGTGCTAAAACTGAGTGGGAGCAAAAGGCATTTGATTTCTTAGCCCAGAGCAAAAGTGATTTCTTGCCGCTTTTAAGGCAAATTCCCGATGAGGTTTTATCGCTTTATATCAGCGCCTATCAGTCTTTTATATGGAATGAGGTTTTGCGTCGTGTTCTTGCGGCGCGAAAGGTCTCTCCGCTAAAAGCTTACAAAGGCATTGCCGGAGATTATCTTTTCTTTGGGGAGTTAAATGCGGATGATGACAAATATTTTCGAGAGCTCATCATTTCCGGTATGTCAGGAAAAACTAAAATGCCCGATTCGGCCTGCGAAGAAATTTATGCGCAAATTCTTAAAGAGCAGGGGATAACTCACGCGATGTTCAATAAGCTTAAGCTACGGCAAGGCTACTTCAAATCTACCGATCGCAGTGCGGTGATAAAACCGGAAAATCTTTCCTTTGAGGTTGGCGACGATGAGCTTAATCATTCGGCTCAAAAGATGATCTTAAAGTTCATTCTTCCCAGAGGAAGCTATGCGACAATGTTAGTCAAAAGGCTTTTCAGCCATAAATTGAGTAATTAATTTTTTTATTTGCAAAAATCACGCCTACGATATAATACCCCAATGCCAAAAAAGACAAAATTTATTCGCCTGAAGGAAATCTTTAATATTTTGCATGGGCCCAAGGGTTGCCCGTGGGACAGAAAGCAAACCTTTGATTCGGTTATCCGTCATTTGCGGGAAGAGACGCGCGAATATATTCAGGCAGTCAAATCGCGCAATTACCGTCATATGAAAGAAGAATTGGGCGATATTCTTCTTCTCGTTATGTTCAATGCTCAAATGGCGCAAAAGAAAAAGAAGTTTGATATTGAAGATGTGATCGATGGGCTTAGTAAAAAGTTAGTTCGCCGTCATCCGCATGTTTTTGGAAAATTGAAGCTAAGATCAGCGCGTCAGGTTATTATGAATTGGAACAAGATCAAGAAGTCCGAGGGAAAAAGGAAAAAATGAGAACTATTGCGCTATTGACGGTTTCAAATATTTTCATGACAATTGCCTGGTACGGGCATCTTAAGTATAAAAGCGCGCCGCTTTTCACCGTTATCATTATCAGCTGGCTCATCGCTTTTGTGGAATATTGTTTTCAGGTTCCGGCCAATCGGTTTGGACATGGTCAATATACGGCCGCTCAGCTCAAAACGATCCAAGAAGTCGTTACCTTGGTTGTTTTTTGTGTCTTTTCTGTTGTCTACTTAAAAGAAGAAGTCCGCTGGAATTATATTGTCGGATTTCTTTTTATGATCGCGGCGGTATTTTTTATTTTCAAAAAGTGGTAAAGATCATCGGATGAATGAAGGTTAATTTAAACCAGTGCCTATATAAAGGAAAGTGGCATGTCTAAACAAGTGATCAGCTTTAATTATGTCTTAACCGATAAAAACGGACAAATGATCGATGCGTCTCCGGCGGGAAGCCCGCTTGTTTTCTTGGAAGGCGCGGGGCAGATCATCCAGGCCCTAGAAGATATTTTGGTAACGCTTAAAGCGGGAGAAAAAAGCCAAACGACGATT
Organism: Candidatus Omnitrophota bacterium; assembly: GCA_041649175.1. Lineage (NCBI taxonomy): Bacteria > Pseudomonadati > Candidatus Omnitrophota > Candidatus Omnitrophota bacterium. The sequence continues at coordinate 11,542 of JBAZNR010000002.1, forward strand.
TTAGCCAAAGACGCCTACGGTATTTATGATCAAAATCAGATCTATCGTTTGCCGAAGAATAAATTTCCGGAAGATGCCAAGGCGGGAGATGTTTTTCGTGTCGGCACCGAGCAAGATAATCGGGTCGTTAACGTAATTGAAGTGACCGAAACAGAAGTGGTTTGTGACGCGAATCACCCCCTGGCGGGGCAAGATTTGAGCTTTGCTGTTGAAGTTGTTGATCGGCGCGATGCAACGGCCGAAGAATTAGCTCATGGCCATGCGCACGGCGCCGGCGGCCATCACCATCATCATTGATCCTTTTATTGTAGAGGGAATTCATGGATTTCTTTCACGCCATCATTTTAGGAATTGTTGAGGGAATTACGGAGTTTTTGCCGATTTCTTCTACCGGGCATTTGATATTAGCCCAACGCCTTTTAGGCCTTGCGTCAACGGATTTTATCAAAAGCTTTGAGATTTCTATTCAGCTTGGCGCAATCTTAGCGGTAGTTGTTTTGTACTGGCGCCTTCTTTTGACCAATGTGGTCATTGTCAAAAAGGTCTTAGCGGCGTTTATTCCGACCGCGGTTTTGGGATTGATTTTTTACAAGCTAATCAAGAAAGTTCTTCTGGGCAATGAACAAGTTGTTATTTGGTCTTTGCTTTTAGGAGGGATTTTCTTGATCGTTTTTGAACTTTTTCACCGAGAAAAAGAGGGAAGCCTTGATAATATTTCTGCCATATCGTATCGCCAGGCTGTCTTGATCGGAGTTTTTCAATCGATCGCTATTGTTCCCGGCGTTTCCCGGGCGGCGGCAACGATTATCGGCGGGCTTATTTTGGGATTAAAAAGAAAAACGATCGTTGAATTTTCATTTTTATTAGCTATCCCGACGATGGCGGCGGCAACGGCGCTGGATCTTTTAAAAAGCGCTTCAGCGTTTTCTTTCGAGCAAGTCGGATTGATCAGCGTGGGATTTTTTGTTTCTTTTGGCGTGGCAATTCTTGGGATCAAATTCCTGCTTCACTTTATCAAGAATAATAACTTCATCGGTTTTGGCATTTACCGAATTGTCGTTGCCATCCTGTTTTGGTTGCTTGTTAAATAATTTTTGGTATAATTCCACGTTGATAATACGAGATATTCACAAGGAGGATTAAAATGTTTTCTTTGCATATGAGAATGGGTTTATTATTGGCGGCATTATTTGCCATCATTTATGCCGTGATCACTATGGCCGGAACGATGATGGGTGTGACAAATTTCTATGTTTATTTTGCCATTGCGATCGGAATGATGCTGATCCAGTACATGATCGGCCCGAAAATTGTCGAATGGACCATGCGTGTTCGATATGTTAAAAAAGAACAAGAGCCTCAGCTTTACCGAATGGTTGAAGAATTAGCTGAGAAGGCCGGTGTTCCTGTTCCGAGAGTATGTATTTCGGATGTTAATATTCCGAATGCCTTTGCGTTCGGGCGAGGAGTTAAAGACGGACGTGTTTGCGTGACGCAGGGTATTCGCAAGTTACTGAATGAAGAAGAATTACGTGCTGTTGTCGGGCATGAGTTGGCGCATATAAAAAACCGCGATGTCTTAACGATCACGCTTTTGTCGGTTATTCCAATGATTATGTATCGTATTGCTTGGCATTTTATGTTCATGGGAAGGCGGCGCGATGACCGCGGGAATACCATTTTAATAGGAGTGGCGGCATTCTTTTTTTATTTTATAACTAACCTTTTAGTTTTGTATGCATCTCGGGTTCGGGAATATTTTGCCGACAAAGGTTCTATTGAAATGGGCAATCGGCCGGAGGCTTTAGCGTCGGCGCTTTATAAGCTTGTTTATGGGTCTGCGCGCATGGACCGAGAATCTCTCAAGGAAGCCGAAGGCTTAAAAGCTTTCTTTGTCAATGATCCGTCGAGAGCTCTTCATGAGATCCGTGACTTGGCTCAACTTGATCTAGATCGTAGCGGCACCATTGATTCATCTGAGCTTGCTGTTTTACGCAATAAAAAGATCGCTCTTAATCTTGGCGACCGGTTGATGGAAGCTTTGAGCACGCATCCGAATATGCTTAAGCGTATTCGGCATCTTTCCGAATATACTAATAACTAATTTTATGGCGAATTTTTCCTTTGATATTGTTTCCGAAGTTGACCTGCAGGAAGTTGATAATGCGGTCAATCAGGCTAAAAAAGAATTAGCACAGCGCTATGATTTTAAGGGAAGCAAAGCGTCCATTGATTATAATCGCGCGGAAAATAAAATTACGCTGGTCGGGGATGATGATTACAAATTGCGCGCCTTGTCGGATATTTTAGCCGGAAAAATGACAAAGAGAAGTATTTCACTTAAGGCGCTTGATTTTAAGGAAGCACAGCAGGCGTTTGAAGGCACGTTGCGCCAGGTGATCGAAATTACGAGCGGGATCCCAAAAGAGAAAGCAAAAGATTTAGTTAAGATCATTAAGGATCTAGGTTTAAAAGTTCAGTCGCAAATTGATGGGGACAAGATAAGAGTATCCTCACCTAAGAAAGATGATCTGCAGTCGGTGATCGCGCATTTACGCAGCATTGATTTTCCACTGGCGTTGAGCTTTAATAATTTTCGATAAAAATTTTTTAAAATCACATTGGACATTTTTAGTAATCTGCCTTCAAAAATATCCAATAAAGACGTTGACACGCCCAGACAGCAGCGATAACATTAAATTGTATCCGATTGAAATCACCTGATTATTGTTGGTTTGATAAGTAGATTAAAAGGTTGGTTTTGGCCTTTTTAAAGCGGGATTTTTCTACCCTAGGAGGGGCAAAGATGTTGGTAAATATTATTTTATTCTTCTTGGTGGCCAAGTTGATGTTTTCAGTTTTTGGCCTTCGGGAAGAGCAGGATTATGAGGATTAAAAATTTAAAATTTATTTAAGAATTTAGGAAAGGAGCACAGCCAGGGAAGGCAAGAAAAAATTTTGTTTTGGATTTGGAAAAGAAGTTTAAACCGGATTTATTCATACATATTTTAAGAAAGAGAAGGGGTACCGTGAGAAAAATTTTAGTTGTTCTTTTTGTTGCAGGTATTTTTGTGTACGGTTGCGAGCAGAAAAAAGAGTTGACCGAATCACCATTTGAAAGCCAAGTGATCACCAATGATGCTATTTCATCCAATGAAGTCATTTCTTTAGTGGAAAGTGGACAAGGTGTTATTGAACCGGTGCCTAGCATACCAGAAGAAGCACCGATGGGAGTAATTGAGCCGGACATGTCTGTTATCGGCAAACCCACATCTCAGCAGATCCAGCAGGCATTAAAGAATGCCGGGCTGTATGAGGGCGATGTTGATGGCAAGATTGGCCCCAAGAGCAAAAAAGCTATTCAGGATTTTCAAACACAGAATAATTTAAAAGCTGATGGCAAAGTTGGGCCCAAGACGTGGCAAAAACTTCAGCCATTTTTGAGTATGTCGGCAGCAGGGGCAACAACAGGCGCAATTTCCAATTAATGATGTAGCCGATGTTTTGAAGGATACGCCCTATTAGAAAAGCTGATAGGGCGTATTCATTTAGGGAGCAATTGTATTTTGTGTTAATTGAAGCGGGAAAAGTTCAAGATTTTCTGGAAATATTCAGAAAATGTGTATAATAATGTTTAACATTAGGGTTTTTAGGTGCTTAAGATAACTAAACAGGAGGAGAGAATGCAAAGAGTTATAGGTTTAATGGCTGTTGCTGTTCTATTTCTGGCAGGGTGCGCAACAACACAAAAAGCTCAAGAGTCACAAATGCAGCAGCTTCAAGATCGAATTACCTATCTTGAGTCTGAATTGGATAAGACACATCAGCAAGTTCAGGGGCTTGAATCAGAGCTCGTTAAAACTCAAGAAGCGAGCGTGGTTGCTGCGCCAAAAACAACGCACAAAAATATTCGCGTTGAAGGCGTTTCGGTCAGCGACGTCCAGGCAGCTTTAAAAAATGCCGGACATTATTCCGGGAACATTGACGGAAAAATGGGCCCGCAAACCAAAGAAGCGGTTAAAGCCTTCCAAGCGGCCAATGATCTTAATCCTGACGGTGTTGTGGGAAAAAAGACATGGTCTCTATTAAATAAATAGCTTTGAACACGTTTTAAATCCTTTGCTGCACATCTTTTGTCTATGCACTACTTGACCGAGCAAAACATCTTTATTTTTCTAGTTCAAGTTTTTCTTTTGCTCGGTTTTGCGCGCGGGCTTGGCGAGTTGTCGCGCTTTTGGAAACAGCCTCCTATTACGGCTGAAATTCTCGTTGGTATCATCCTCGGGCCGACGATTTTCGGCCGCTTCCTTCCTGCACTGCATCAATCTCTTTTTCCTGCTGATCCGATCCAAGAAGGTATGTTGGAAACCATTTCCTGGCTTGGAGTTCTTTTCCTGCTTCTTGAGGCAGGGCTAGAGACGGATTTCTCCAGTGCGTGGCGTCATCGTGGAAATGCCCTAAAGATCGCCCTCGCCGATACGATCATTCCGATGGCGATCTCATTTACCTTGTGTTTTTACCTTTCCGATAAATACCTTGCCGATCCCGAACGTCGCTTAACATTTAATCTTTTTATGGCAACGGTCATGACCATCAGCGCCATGCCGGTTGCGGTAAGAGTTTTGCATGATCTGCATCTTACGAAAACCGACTTAGGCTTTCTTATTATTTCCGCGCTCTCCGTTAATGACATTATTGGATGGTTAGTTTTTACGCTCGTCTTGGGGCTTTTCACGCAATCTAATCTTGAGATTTATCGGGTTATCTTGATTTTTGTTATAACGATCGGCTTTACCGTATTTTGTTTAACCGCCGGCAGGAATTTTGCCAATACCGTTATTTCCAAGATCAAAGAAAAAAATATGCCCGAACCGGGCACGTCACTTACCTTTATTTGCCTATTGGGATTACTTGTCGGTGCTATTACACAAAAGCTGGGAATTCACGCATTGTTTGGGTTTTTCATTGCCGGGATCATGGCGGGCCAGGCGCGGGCGCTTTCAGAGAAAACGCGGCAAGTTATTTCGCAAATGGTTTATGCTATTTTTGTCCCCTTATTCTTTGCCAGCATTGGTTTGAAGGTTGATTTCATTGCCAACTTTGATATCTATTTGATTTTGTTTGTAAGCGGCGTTGGGATCGTCGGGCGATTTTTGGGCGCCTATTTTGGTGTTATGTTGACACAGCTTTCAACCGCTAATCGCTTATCGGTAGCTATTGCTCATATTCCGGGTGGTGCCATGGAAATTGTTATTGCCGCGTTTGCATTGAAGCATCAGCTGATCACGGCTCCTGTGTTCGTGGCTGTTGTTTTTGCGGCTGTTATTTCCTCGCTTTTGGTTGGTCCGTGGCTTAGTTTCTCGGTTAAACGCCGCAGGGAAGTCAGCGCGTTGGAATATTTCTCGCCTCGCGCCATTGTTTCTAATTTAAAATCGATCGAACGCAGCCGCGCTATTGAAGAGATTTGCCGGATCACCGCTGATCAAGAAAGTTTCTTGGATGCGGAAAATCTTTACGGCATGGTTATGGCGCGTGAAAATAATATGGGAACGGCCATTGAAGAAGGAGTTGCTATTCCGCACGCGCGCTTACCGCTTTTAAAGCGGCCCATTATTGCCTTTGGGCGTTCGGTGTCAGGAATAGAATGGAACTCTCCGGACGGAAAACCGACACAATTCATCTTTTTAATTCTTACGCCTCGGGCTGACGACGAATTCCAGGTACAGATCTTAACGCTCATCGCAAAAATGATGAGTCGTGTTGAAGTTAGAGAGGTTCTTTTGCAGGCGGCCGACGAGGATACGATTTGGCGTCTTTTGCAGAAAGAATTGACTGCAGAGCGCATTGTTCGACAAAAAACAAACGGCCGATAAAAAATAAAAGACTTCAATTTTAATATGCCGACTGATTTAATAACTTTCCAATTCAAAAATAAATCGTTATAATGTGGTGTTTTTAAAATCAGGGAACCATCATCCAAGGAGAGCGAAATGTTGTTTAATTTTATTCCTCAAGAATTCAATTTTTTTGATATGTTTGAACGCCAGGTTGGTTATGCGGTCGAGGCTTCCGATTATTTCTCCGATCTTGTTAAGGGAGGAAAATTCGACGAAGCAGCGCTTAAGCGAATTCAGATCCTGGAGCATCAGGGTGATGATTGCGCTCATGCGATCATCGAACAGCTCAATAAGACTTTTATCACTCCCTTTGACCGTGAAGACATTTATGCCCTAACTAAGGAGATAGACGATATCATTGACATGATGAATACCATTGTCAATCGCCTGGTTGTTTATAAGATCTCTGGTGTTGATAAAAATCTCGTTGAATTTTCTAGGGTTATTAAAGACTCAGTTTCCGGTATTTCCGCGGCAGTTAAGGCGCTACGTAATAGCAAAAAATCCAAAGTCGCTTTAGAATCGTGCGTTGAAGTTCATCGTTTGGAAAATGTTGGTGACGCGATGAGAGATAAAGTTTTGGCGGAATTGTTTGAAACTCAAAAAAATGACCCCATTGCGGTTATTAAATGGAAAGAAATTTACGAGGATTCTGAAACCCTTTTGGATATTTGCGAAGATGTTGCTCATGTTGTTGAATCGATCCTCGTTAAGCAGGCCTAAACTATGACACCTGAGATCCTTTTGCTTATTGCCTTAGCGTTGGCATTTGATTTTTTGAACGGTTTTCATGATTCCGCCAATTCCATCGCGACGGTTGTCTCGACCAGGGTTTTGTCGCCCAAATTTGCCGTTATGTGGGCAGCTTTCTTTAATTTCGTTGCGTTTCTTTTCTTTGGTGTCCATGTGGCTAATACGATAGGGAAAGGAATCATTGATATCGCCATTGTTGATAAGGCGATAATTTTTTCGACGCTTATGGGAGCTTGTATTTGGAATATCATCACATGGTATTTTGGGCTTCCAACGAGTTCTTCGCACGCTCTTATCGGAGGAATGATCGGTGCTGGCTTGGTTAAAGCGGGATCATCGGCGCTTGTCATGAAAGGGATCCAAAAAACAGTCGTATTTATTTTTGTTTCACCGATTGCCGGGCTTATTCTTGGTTTAAGTATCGGTATTTTGGTTTATTGGCTGTTTCGGCGCAGTAACCCGACCAGGGTTGATCACTTATTTCGTAAAGGGCAATTATTTTCAGCTGCTCTTTATAGTATTGGGCATGGCGGAAACGATGCGCAGAAGACCATGGGAATTATCGCAAGCCTTTTGTTTAGCGCCGGCCTTCTGGGAGATAAATTCTATGTTCCGATGTGGGTTGCGCTTTTGTGTTATGGAGCTATTTCAATGGGAACTATGTTTGGTGGTTGGAGAATTGTTAAAACCATGGGGCAAAAGGTCGCAAAATTAAAGCCGGTTGACGGTTTTTGTGCCGAAACAGGGGCTGCTATTACTCTTTTTACTGCTTCATCATTTGGTATTCCGGTCAGCACGACACATACCATTACCGGTTCAATTATGGGCATTGGATCATTGAAACGTTTAAGCGCTGTCCGTTGGGGTGTTGCCGGACGCATTATTTGGGCCTGGATATTGACGATCCCTTGTTCTGCCGGTATTTCTGCTACTGCGTATTTCTTAAGCCGCTCTTGGATTCATTAAAAATAAAATTAATTTAGGAAATGATGAAAGCAATTCGAATCCATAAAACCGGTGGCCCGGAAGTTTTGACGGTGGAAGAAATTCCGGATCCCGTTGTTGGGCCCAAAGATGTTTTAGTCGAAATTACGGCTAGCGGGTTGAATTTTATCGATGTCTACTTTCGCGAAGGGATCTACCCGATCCCGCTTCCGACAACGCTTGGCTTTGAAGGCGCCGGAGTTGTTGTCGCGATAGGTAAAGAGGTCAAAGATTTTAAAGTTAATGATTTCGTTGCGTACGTTGGCATTCTAGGATCGTATGCAAAACGCAGCATTGTTCCCGAAAGCCGCCTGGTAAAAGTTCCGAAAAAAATTCCTCTCAAAAAAGCAGCGGCGATGATGGTTCAGGGAATTACGGCGCAATATCTGACAATGTCAACCTTTCCGCTAAAAAAGGGCGATGTCTGCCTTGTCCATGCGGCGGCCGGAGGCGTTGGGCTTTTACTTTGCCAGATTGCCAAGTTGTTGGGCGCAAAAGTTATCGGAACGGTTTCGACCGAGGAAAAAGCGAAACTGGCCAAAGACGCCGGATGCGATCACGTGATCTTGTATTCAAAGGCAGACTTTGTTCCCGAAGTAAAACAAATAACAAAAGGTATTGGTGTTAATGTCGTTTATGACGGCGTAGGTAAGGCGACTTTCGAAAAAAGTTTAGATTGCCTAAAGCCGCGCGGCATGATGGTTTTATTTGGCCAAGCAAGCGGCGTTGTTCCTCCGATGGATTTAGGGATTTTGAACCGTAAAGGGTCATTGTTTGTGACGAGGCCCGGTATGAATTCATACATTGAGACAACACAAGAATTGCGTGCGCGGGCAGGGCAAGTTTTTGATTGGGTATTAAAAGGCCAGCTTAATGTGCATATTAGCCGTGAATTTTCTTTTGAGCAAATTAGCGAAGCGCACAAAATGCTGGAAGGGCGTAAAACAACAGGAAAAGTTCTAATTATTCCTTAATGATAAGTGGAGGAAGGTTATGAGCAAAACAATTATTATTGGTAAGAAAAGCGATATTCCGATCGGTAAATCTATATCGGTTGACATAGAAGGAAAAAAGGTTGCCGTTTTTAATGTCGGTGGGAAATATTACGCGATCGGCGATGAGTGTACTCATGCCGGAGCGTCTTTATCCGAAGGCTCTTGCGAGGGGGAGGTTGTTACCTGTCCTTGGCATGGGGCAAAATTCAGCTTAACCAATGGCGCGGCCTTGGAAGCGCCGGCTTTTGAAGGTGTTGCGACATATAGAATTGTTTTAAATGGCGATGATGTTGCCGTAGAAGTTTAAATGTTTTATGGCCTTCACTTAGCCCATATTTATTATGGGCTATTTTATTTTCTTAGGTTTTAAAAAAATGAAAAAAATCATCATTAAGACAAAAGTTGTTATTTTTGACATGGATGGGGTGATTACCGATACTATGCCGGATCACTTTAAAGCATGGAAAATAATCTTTGCCCAGGAAGGTATTCATGTCAGTCACGAAGATGTTTACCGTCGGGAAGGGCAAAGGGGAATTGATAGCGTGAGGGAAATATTTGCCGCGCATGGAAAATCGGTGAGTCGTCAGCAGGCAACGAATATCTTAAAGAGAAAAGAAAAATTATTTAAGAAAATTGTGCGGGTACGCTTTATAAAAGGCTCCCGAAAATTCTTAAAAGATCTTTATCGGCATAATTTTCTTTTGGCGTTAGTGACCGGGACGGCCCGGCATGAAGTTGTTAAAATACTTCCCGTTCATTTAAGCAAGCTGTTCAATGTGATGATAACCGGAAGCGATGTGAAAGAAGGCAAGCCGCATCCGGAACCGTTCCAAAGGGCTTTAAAACTTTTAAATATTAAGCCAGCTGATGCTGTTGTTGTTGAGAACGCGCCTTTTGGAATACGTTCGGCGAAAGCCGCGCGGTTGCGCTGCATTGCCATTGAAACATCTTTGCCGCGTTCGTTTCTAAACGAAGCAGACTATATTTTCTCTTCCGTGGGAGACTTAGAGAAGAAAACTTCTTTCATCTTGCGTGCCTAAGGCGATCGATCAGCCTTTACGGAAGAATATTTTCGTATATAATAGGCACGAGGCTTACAGGAGACCGTTTCAACCGTGCGAAACATACTACTTTTCTATAAAAATAGCGTTTATCGAAATTATTTTTTAAGTCGCTCAAGCTCCTATTTCGGAAAGCAGTATTTGTTTGACCAAAAGGAGCTCAAGCGGTTTAAAGATGCCCACCTTCAACACTACAAGACTCTTAAAGCGGTTGAGGCGATCTTAAAAAGATTGAAATTACCTTATCAGAAGTGCTCCCGAGGATCTTCGGTCAATTATTCGAAGTATGATTTGGTTATTACGATCGGAGGCGACGGGACATTTCTGGAAGCGGCACGGCATGTGCGAAAGCAGATCATGCTCGGAGTAAACTCTGATCCTAAAAGAAGCGTGGGGCGTTTTTCTTGCGCAACGGCAAAAGATTTCAAGTTTGTTTTTCTGAGGATGTTGAATGGAAAAGCGAAGATCAAGAATTTAAACCGGCTTCAACTTGAATTAAGTGATAATCCAAAAACAAAGATAGAAGTTCTCAATGATGTTTTAGTCTGCCATGAAAGCCCGGCGGCGTTAAGCCGGTATTACATTACGGTTAATGGCGCCACCGAAGAACAGCGGGGCTCGGGAGTTTGGGTTTCAACAGCGATTGGATCGACGGGCGCAATTTATTCGGCGGGAGGTAAGCCGCTTGCGCGCACTGATAAACGCGTTCAATATTTGGCTCGTGAACTATTAAGAAGTAATAATGTGAAATATCGCCTGAGGGGAGGCGTTGTGGCCATAAAATCTCCGATCATCATTAAATCGAGAATGAGACTCGGAAAGATCTTCATTGATGGCGCCCACATTAGTCTTCCTCTTTCCTTTGGAAATTTTGCAAAAATCTCTATCTCACCGTATCCTTTAAAAGTAATTACAAAGTAAAATGAAAGCCATTCTTTTAGTAACGCACGGTAGTTTTTCTTCCCAAGCAAAGCGGGAAGTTGTTGCGCTCGCTCGAAAACTCAAGAAAAAAAGTAAATTTCCGATCCTTTGTTATGCATTTTTGGAGATTAACAAACCGTCCATTCCTAAGGGAATCGATCTGTGCGTTGAAAAAGGCGCAAGCCGCATCGTTATTCTGCTCAATTTTCTAAATTCCGGAAAACATGTTTTACGCGATATTTCCGGAATTGTGAAAAGCGCAAAGAAGCGTCATCCAGGTGTTGTTTTTCAAATAACATCTCCCGTTGGCCAACATCCTAGAATTCCAGATTTATTTCTAGAAATCCTCCACAAGGCAAGCAAACCCCGCGAATAAAGTCCATATGAAAACTCAGTTGGAATTTTCTAAACGCCTCATCTCTTGGTACAAAAAAGAATCTCGAGATCTGCCGTGGCGTCACACATCTGATCCGTACAAGATCTGGATTTCTGAGATCATGTTGCAACAAACAGTCGTTAATGCGGTTATTCCTTATTATAAGCGCTGGATCAAAGAATTTCCTTCCGTGGAAGATGTTGCCAAGGCATCTTTGCAGAAAATATTAAAATCCTGGCAGGGGCTGGGATACTATTCTCGCGCGAGAAATATTCATAAGACAGCTAAGATAATTTGCGAAAAATTTAAAGGCCGAATCCCGGATACTTACGATCAATTGCGCAGTCTCCCGGGATTCGGCCCATATACAACCGGAGCTGTTTTAAGCATTGCGTTTAATAAACGCTTTCCTATTATTGATGCTAATGTCCGCCGAGTTATCATGCGGCAATTAGCTTTGAAAGGTTTTGCGGATACTTCTCATGATAAAAAGATCCTTAGGTTTTTAGAAGAAATTATGCCTCAGCGTGAAATGAACATCTTTAATCAGGCTTTAATGGAATTGGGAGCTTTAGTTTGCCGCTCAAAAGAGGTTTTGTGCAATGTCTGTCCGGTCAAAGAGCAATGTCGCGCCTATAAAAAAGGAATTCAGGAAATCATTCCGACTCCAAAATTGAAAAACATTAAAAAGATCGATGTCGCCGTGGCCATTATCAAGCGAGGAGATAAATATTTTATTCAAAAACGGCCCTCCAAAGGTCTTTTGGCTGACCTTTGGGAATTTCCAGGAGGAAAGATCGAAAAGGGGGAAACTCCCTCGATCGCTTTGATCCGCGAGATGAAAGAGGAGCTAAGTTTATCCGTTCGCTCAACAAAGTATCTTTTTAAGGTTGCGCATTTTTATACGCAATTTCGAGTTCGTCTACATGTTTTCTTATGCCATCCAGAAGCTTTTCCGCGGGGTGATTCTACGCATAAGTGGGTGAGTAGCTCGCAATTCCAGCAGTTTCCCATGCCTTCCGGCAGTGCTAAGATCGTCGATAAATTACACAAAAAGATAGCCGCCTAAATTCTCTAAAATAATTCTTGACAAAATCGGTTTTGATTGTATCATTACATTGTTTATAATGTTAGTAATGATTGGAGTTCTTATGAATGCAAGTGCTTTCTCAAAAACAATATTGCCTCTATCCCTTATAGTCTTGCTTGCCACAACGTCTTTTGCGGCCGGCAAGAGCGTTAGATTGCTCAACGTTTCTTACGATCCTACGCGTGAACTGTACGAAGATTATAACCAAGTTTTTGCGCAATATTGGAAAGACAAAACAGGCGAAGATGTTGTTGTTAATCAATCGCATGGTGGAGCGGGAAAACAGGCACGCGCGGTTATTGACGGGCTGGAAGCGGATGTTGTGACACTTGCTTTAGCCTATGACATTGATTCTATTTCAGAAAAGGCGGGGCTTTTTCCAGGAAACTGGCAATCTCGTTTACCGGATAATAGCTCGCCCTATACGTCAACGATCGTATTTTTGGTACGGAAGGGAAATCCGAAAAACATAAAAGATTGGGATGATCTTGTTAAGCCTGGAGTTTCGGTGATTACGCCAAATCCAAAAACATCCGGTGGAGCGCGCTGGAATTATTTGGCGGCCTGGGGTTATGCTTTGAAGAAATGGGATAATGATGAGGGGAAGGCGAAAGAATTTGTAACTTCGCTTTATAAAAATGTGCCTGTTCTTGATTCCGGAGCGCGAGGCTCAACAACAACATTTGTTGAAAGAGGAATAGGTGATGTTTATATTTCTTGGGAAAATGAAGCCTTTCTGGCGATCAAGGAATTAGGCCCGGAGAAATTTGAGATCATTATTCCATCGTTCAGTATTTTAGCCGAACCGCCCGTAACGCTAGTTGATCGAAACGCGGACAGGCATGGAACACGAAAAGTTGCCGAGGAATATTTGAAATTTCTTTATACCGAGCAAGGGCAGGAAATAGCCGCGAAGCATTATTTTCGGCCGCGCCTGGAATCAGTAGCCAAGAAATACTCTGGTCAGTTTCCCGAAATTAGCTTGTTTACGATCGATGAAGTTTTCGGTGGTTGGCAAAAAGCACAAAAGACGCATTTTGCCGACAAGGGAGTTTTTGATCAAATTTATGGAAATTAATTATGTTTAAAATCCTAAAGCAAAAGTCAACACTACCCGGGTTTCATCTTTCTTTAGGATATACGGTTTTTTATTTAAGCCTTATTGTCCTCATCCCATTGTCGACGCTTTTTTTGAGAACGTCGACAATGGGCTGGGGAGATTTCTGGAGCGCTGTAACATCTCCTCGGACACTGGCGTCTTACCGCTTAAGCTTCTTGGCGAGTTTTATTGCCGGGCTGGTTAATCTGGTTTTTGGATTTCTTATTGCCTGGGTTTTGGCGCGCTACAGTTTTCCGGGCAAGAAAATCGTTGATGCTTTAGTCGATTTTCCGTTTGCTTTGCCGACGGCGGTAGCCGGGATAACGCTGGCATCGCTTTATTCTCAAAACGGATGGGTTGGAAAATATTTATACGCCTGGGGAATTCCGTCCGCCTATAACTTTCTAGGGATCACGTTAGCGCTCATTTTCATTGGATTGCCGTTTGTCGTTAGAACCGTTGAACCGGTCTTACAAGACCTAGATGCCGAATTGGAAGATGCGGCCGCGAGCCTTGGCGCGAATCGCTGGCAAACTTTTGCTAAAGTTATTTTTCCAAATGCTTTGCCGGCGTTGATCACGGGATTTACATTGGCTTTTGCCAGGGCTATCGGTGAGTATGGTTCGGTTATTTTTATCGCTGGAAATATGCCCGGCAAAACAGAGATAGCGCCACTTTTAATTATTACAAAGCTGGAGCAATACGATTACAGCGGGGCGGCGGCGATCGCGGTGGTGATGTTGATCGTTTCGTTCGCGCTTCTGGCATTTACGAATTTTTTGCAATGGGTATTTTCTAAAAGAATTGGAATGAGTTGATATGACACGAGGCGAAAATCCATTAATTCGGCGTTTATTGATCGCGGCGGCTTTAGCGTATTTAGCGCTATTTATTTTTCTGCCTCTTTTGACGGTTTTCATGAACGCTTTTTCTAAAGGAATTGTGGTTTATTTAAAAGCGCTTAATGATCCGGTGGGTTTAGCGGCTGTTCGGTTGACGGTTATTACGGCGCTTATTGCCGTTCCGCTCAATTTGATCTTTGGGATCGCGGCATCTTGGGCGATCGCGAAATTTAATTTTCCGGGAAAAAATCTTTTGATCACACTCATTGATCTGCCGCTGTCCGTTTCACCGGTTATTTCGGGTTTGATCTTTATCCTTTTGTTTGGCGCTCAGGGAATATTCGGCCCTTGGTTCATTCAGCATGGAATACGAATTATCTTTGCCGTTCCGGCCATTATTTTAGCGACGATCTTTGTGACGTTTCCCATGGTGGCGCGAGAACTTATTCCCGTTATGAAAGCTCAAGGCAGCGAAGAAGAAGAGGCGGCCATGACTTTGGGTGCGAGCGGATTTCAAACATTTTGGCGGGTGACTTTACCTAATATCAAGTGGGGGCTTCTCTACGGTGTTATTTTGTCAAACGCGCGGGCCATGGGAGAATTTGGTGCTGTTTCGGTTGTCTCCGGGCATATCCGCGGGCAAACCAATACATTACCGCTTCACATCGAAATTCTCTACAATGAATATAATTTTACCGCGGCTTTCGCGGCGGCTTCTTTGTTAGCGATGTTGGCGCTGGTAACGCTTGTTTTAAAATCTATTGTTGAATTTAAATATCGGGCGGAATTAAAAGCGGCGGTCAGAACGGATGGATCATTATGAGCATTGAAGTTAAGCAGATCACCAAAAACTTTGGCTCGTTTACAGCCATTAATGACATTAACCTAAAAGTTGAAACGGGTGAGCTTATCGCGCTTTTGGGACCATCGGGTTCAGGAAAAACAACATTGCTTCGTATCATTGCAGGGTTAGAAGCGGCGGATAAAGGCGATATTCTTTTTCATGGGGAAGACACAAAAGAGAAAAAGGCAAAAGACCGCAGTGTCGGTTTTGTGTTCCAGCATTATGCGCTTTTTCGTCACATGACTGTTTTTGATAATATCGCGTTTGGGTTAAGGGTTAAGCCAAAAGCGGTTCGCCCGACTGAAGACCAGATCAAAGAGAAAGTTTTGGAACTTTTAAGGCTGGTTCAGCTCGAGTGGGTGGCGGCGCGCTATCCGTCTCAGCTTTCCGGCGGACAGCGTCAAAGGATTGCCTTGGCCAGGGCGTTGGCGATCGAACCGAAGGTTTTACTTTTAGACGAACCCTTCGGGTCTTTGGACGCGCAGGTGCGCAAAGAACTTCGTCAATGGCTTAGGCGCTTTCACGACGATCTTCACATTACAACTCTTTTTGTTACCCATGATCAAGAAGAAGCCCTGGAAGTCGCCGATAAGATCGTGGTGATGAATAAAGGAACCATTGAACAAGTCGGCAGCCCCGAAGAGGTTTATCATAATCCCGCATCGGTTTTCGTATTGAATTTCTTAGGTAATGTGAATATCTTTCATGCTCGATCGGAAAAAGGCAGTCCTTCAAGCTCCGGAAAATCCAAAAAGATGTACGTTCGTCCTCATCAGCTTTCTGTAACGCGGCAAGTGGTTTCGGAAAGTTCGGTAAAAGCGAAAATCCTTTTTATTAACCCGGCAGGTTCCATTGTCAAGATTGATGCAAAATCCGAGGACGGAAATATTTTCCAAGTGGAAATATCCCAAGAGGAATACAGGGCGTTAAGACTTATGAAAAGTGACGATGTTTTCTTAACGCCCCAAAATATCATTTATTCAGAATACGAAATTTAAACAAAAGCGTTAACAGTGAAAGGAGATGGTCAAATGGCGAGGATCTTTAGTGATATTACCAAAACGATCGGCAACACACCTTTAGTGAGGTTGAACCGGCTTACCAAAGGTATTGACGCGACCGTTGTCGCGAAGCTGGAGTCGTTTAATCCGGTTTCAAGCGTGAAAGATAGGATCGGTGTCGCAATGATCGAAGCGGCTGAGCGGGCAGGCGCTATCAAGGAAGATACGGTTCTTGTTGAGCCGACCAGCGGGAATACCGGCATTGCCTTAGCTTTTGTCGCGGCGGCAAAAGGATATAAACTGATCTTAACCATGCCGGAAACCATGAGCGTGGAACGCCGCCAGCTTTTAACGATTTTTGGGGCTCAGCTTGTCTTAACACCCGGACCGGAAGGAATGAAAGGCGCTATTGCAAAGGCGGAAGAAATTGTTAAAACAACACCGAATGCGATCATTCTTCAACAATTTAAAAATTTGGCTAATCCGGAAATCCATCGCAAAACAACGGCCGAAGAGATTTGGAATGATACCGACGGAAAAGTTGATATCTTGGTGGCTGGTGTTGGAACCGGCGGAACGATCACTGGTGTTGCGGAAGTGATCAAGAAGCGCAAAAAAGATTTTAAAGCCATTGCGGTTGAGCCGGCAGATTCTCCGGTTCTTTCCGGCGGAAAACCTGGCCCGCATAAGATCCAAGGTTTAGGAGCGGGTTTTGTTCCGGATATCCTTAATGTCGGTATTATTGACGAAGTTGTAAAAGTTACCAATGAAGATGCCGGAAAATTTGCTCGTTTACTTTGCAAGGAAGAAGGAATTCTTTCCGGGATCTCCTGCGGAGCGGCTGTTTGCGCGGCTTTAGAAGTTGCGAAACGTCCGGAAAATAAAGGAAAATTGATCGTTGTTGTTCTTCCCGATACCGGAGAACGGTATTTAAGTACTTGGCTTTTCCAGCAATAAAAGTTAAACTTATTTATTATTTTGCGTAAGATTTTGCAATTTAATATTAAGGAGCCATGATGAAAGTTTCCGCAAAAATTGATTATGCGTGCCGAGCGCTTTTGGAGCTCGCAGTTCACTGGCCTGACGCGACACCGTTACAGATCAGCGCAATTGCGAAGCGCCAGAAAATTCCGATGAAATATTTGGTGCATATCTTGATCGCTCTTAAAGAACTTGGCTATGTAGAAAGTACTCGCGGGAAAAGCGGCGGTTATATATTAACGAAGCCGCCGAAAGAAATTAAGCTGGGGGCTATTGTCAAGAATTTCGGCGGGTTAGGTTATTCGGAAAATGAAACATTAAAAATCCGGAAATCAACCCATGTGATCGATAGCGTATGGAAAGAAGTTGAAGAAAGTATTTTTTCGTCCATTGATATGATCAATTTTGAGGTACTCTGCAACCGGCACCGGATCGCCGGACAAACATTGACTTATGAGATCTAAGAATAAAAATGAAAGATCTTAAAATAACGATAGAGCAGCTTAAGGCGAAAATCGAAGGGCTAGATGCGCAAAAAATTCTTCAAATTGTTTTTGATGAATTTGGGACGCGCCTAACTTTTGCTTCTAGTTTGGGCGAAGAAGATCAGGTGCTAACCGATATGATCGCGAAAATCGCTCCAAAGATAGAAGTTTTTACGTTAGATACCGGGCGCCTTTTTCCGGAAACCTATGAATTAATCGCCAAAACCCAAAAACGATATTCGCTGGATTTTAAGATCTATTATCCCGAAACCAAGACGGTTGAAGTGATGGTTAAAGAAAAAGGGATCAATCTTTTTTACGAAAGTGTAGAAAACCGCAAACTTTGCTGCCATGTTCGCAAAGTGGAACCGTTAAGCCGCGCGTTAAGAAATAAAGATGCGTGGATCACCGGGATCAGGCGCGCGCAGGCTTTGACGCGCACGCAAACAGAAGTTGTCGAGTGGGACGAAGCAAATAAAAAAATAAAAATCAATCCGCTCGCGAATTGGTCTTTGGATGATGTTCGAAAATATATCCAGGAAAACGGAGTAGATATCAATCCGCTTCATTCAAAAGGTTTTGTGAGCATTGGTTGCGCTCCGTGTACGCGGGCGATCAATCCCGGAGAAGATGTTCGTGCCGGGCGTTGGTGGTGGGAACAGCCCGAACAAAAAGAGTGCGGCTTGCATAATAATCCCCGCAGGCCAAAGAAATAAATTATGAATAATAAATCCATGAATAAATTAGACAGCCTTGAATCGCAAAGCGTTTATATTTTGCGCGAAGCTTATCGCGAGTTTAAAAGCCTTGCCATGTTATGGTCTATCGGCAAAGACAGCACGGTTTTGCTTTGGTTGGCGCGTAAGGCGTTTTTTGGCCACGTTCCGTTTCCGCTTGTCCATATTGATACTAGTTTTAAGATTCCCGAGATGATCAAGTATCGGGATGAATTAGCTCTTAAGTGGAAGCTGAATATGGTTTACGGGCAGAATAAAGCTGCGTTGGAAGCCAGAAAGACTTATCCTGACGGCGCTATTGACCGTATTAGCTGCTGCAAGGCGCTTAAGACCGATGCGCTTCGAAATACGTTGGCGGGAACATGGCCGCGTTATCGCATTAATCACCAGATCGGAAAATACGAATTAGATTCCAACACCGAACCGTATACAGGCGTGATCGTCGGTGTTCGCGCGGATGAAGAGGGAAGCCGTTCCAAGGAAAGATATTTCTCTCCGCGCGACCGCAATAATGATTGGGATGTTGGCGATCAACCCCCCGAATTATGGAACCAATTCAAAACAGATTTTGCGCCGGGAACGCATTTGCGCATTCATCCGCTTTTGGATTGGACTGAACTGGATATCTGGGAATATATCGCCCGGGAAAATATTCCGGTCGTTCCGCTTTACTTTGATCAGGGAACCGGCAAGCGCTATCGTTCTTTAGGATGTTATCCTTGCACTTCTCCGGTTGAGTCAACCGCGAAGAATATCCTTGAAATTATCGAAGAATTAAAAAGTGGAAAATTTAAAAATATTGCCGAGCGTGCGGGACGCGCCCAAGACAAAGATGATGGCGGCGGCCTGGAAACACTTCGGCGTGATGGGTATATGTAAAATGAAAACTCCTAACTTAGAAAATTTACGCGAACAGATGAATATTGTGATTGTCGGTCATGTCGATCACGGGAAAAGCACTTTGGTCGGTCGTTTGCTGGCGGATACGGGCTCTCTTCCTCAAGGAAAACTTGAAGAAGTTAAAGCGCGTTGCGCCCGTAACGCCAAACCTTTTGAATACGCCTTTCTTTTAGATGCTTTAAAAGATGAGCAATCTCAAGGGATCACCATTGACACCGCGCGCAGTTTCTTTAAATCTAAGAAACGCGACTACATTATTATTGACGCGCCCGGCCATATTGAATTCTTGAAAAATATGATCACCGGAGCGGCGCGCGCGCAAGCGGCGCTTTTAGTGATCGATGCGGATGAAGGGATCAAAGAAAATTCCAAGCGTCACGGTTATATGATGTCGTTTTTAGGAATAAAAAATCTTACCGTTTGCGTCAATAAAATGGATTTAGCCGGCTATGACCAGAAAGTTTTTGAGAAAATCAAAACTGATTATTCTAAATTTCTTAAAGAAGTTAATTTAGAAGCGGTAAGTTTTATTCCGATCGCGGCACGCGAAGGGGATAATATTGTTTCTCTGTCTAAAAATATGCCTTGGTATCAAGGGGTGTGTGCCTTAGAGGCTCTGGATGCTTTTAAGAAAGCTTTACCTAAAGACGAACAGCCATTTCGGATGCCGGTTCAAGATGTCTATAAGTTTACGGCTCAAGACGATGACCGCCGTATTTTTGCCGGACGGATCGAATCAGGAACAATTGAATCCGGAGCCGAAGTTATTTTCTTGCCTTCATTGAAAAAGAGCCGCATCAAAAGCATCGAAAGCTTTAATACTTCGCAAAAAGAAAAAGTTTTTGCCGGACAAAGCGCCGGGTTTTGCTTGGAAACGCAGGTGTATATCCGCCCAGGTGAAATTATGTGTAAGGTGAGCGATAAGCTACCCGACGTGAGCCTTAAGATAAAGGCGAATGTTTTCTGGATGGGAAAACAACCGTTCGTTGAAGGAAAGACGTATAAATTAAAAATTGCCACACAACATGTTCCGGTTGTCTTGTCCGAAATTGTAAGCGTGATGAACGCTTCGGAGTTGTCTTTCGCCGCCAAGCCTCACGTGGACCGCCACGAAGTTGCGGAGTGCATTTTGGAAACAATGAAGCCGGTAGCTTTTGATAAGGCTTTGGATATTCCTGAAACCGGCCGTTTCGTTATTGTAGATAATTACGAAATTTCCGGAGGAGGAGTGATCCTTTCGGCGGTTGCGGACCAGGCAACATCTTTAAATGAACATATTCGTAAACGAGAATTTGATTGGGAGCGTAGCCATATCACTCCCGAGAAGCGCGCGCATAAATACGAACATAAATCGGCATTAATTGTTTTAGCGGGACAGATCGATACCGGTAAACAGCGTATTGCCAAAGCCCTAGAGGAGGAATTGTTTCGTCTTGGGAAATTCACGTACTTTTTAGGAATTTCTAATCGTCTTGCCTTGGCGAGCGCGGATGTCAAAGATAAAACACTTAGCCGGTTTGAACATATTCAACAACTCGGAGAACTCGCTCATATTTTAACTGATACCGGACTTATTCTTATCACCAGCATTACCGACATCGACGAATATGAATTGAATATGCTTAAATCGCTCAATCATCCCAATAAAACTTTGGTTGTTAATGTTGGGGAAAATAATTTTTCAGATCAGGGCGTTGATCTATTGCTGACCGAGAACGAAGATCCGAAAATAGCCGTGAAAAAGATCACTGATCTTCTTATTCGCGCGGTTGTTCTTGATCCGGAGTATTATATTTAAGCGTAAAGATTTTTTGGGTGAAGAAATTAAAATCAGTCGTTTGACTTTTATGAACCTTACGCTAGAATAAAAAATGACACCGTTTATGGTGTCATTTTTTTATTGAGGAAAAAAGCGATCAATGCATATTCTATTAACGAACGATGACGGTATTTATGCTCCTGGAATTTTGGCTTTGCACGCGCAGCTTGCAAAAATTGCCAAAGTGACGGTTGTCGCGCCGGATTCTGAACGCAGTTCCATAGGGCACGCGATCACATTAGCTCATCCGTTATTCGCGCGAAAGATCAACCGCCAGAAGAAATTCTTTGGCTATGGTCTTTCGGGGACTCCGGCGGATTGTGTAAAATTCGCGGTTGGTGTTTTGTTAAAGCGGAAACCGGATCTGGTGATCTCCGGAATTAATCTAGGCCCCAATGACGGATGCAGTGTTTTTTATTCCGGGACTGTCGCCGGAGCAAGGGAAGGAGCGATCTCAGGCATTCCTTCCATTGCGGTTTCTCTGGGGACGTTTACGAATCCAACCTTTGATGCGGCCGCGCGATTTACCGCTAAGCTTGCCAAAATAGTTATCAAAAACAAACTTCCCAAGAATACATTTCTGAACGTTAACGTTCCCAATCAAAAAATGTCCGCCATTAAAGGTGTTCGTATTGCTCGGCAAGGAAAAGTCCCTATCCATGGACAATTCAAGAAAAACACCGACCCGAGTGGGCGCGCCCATTATTGGATGTTTGGCGAAGTGCGCGGAATTGAAAAGAATTTAGATGTGGATACTTACGCTCTTTCCAAGAATTTTGTATCGGTTGTGCCTATTCAATGCGATTCAACAGATCATGGATTCTTGCCTCAACTTAAAAGTTGGAAATTTTAACTTTCTTGCCATTTGCTGCGTGTTTAATTTATTTATTTTTTATATACAAAATTGATAGTTTCGCTTTAAAATAGCTATATCAATTTATGGCAACAAACGACAAGATCCTTAACGCAAAAATCCTGATCATCGACGACCAGCAGATCCATGCTCTTTTGCTGGAAAAGATCATTAAAACAGCCGGTTACGAAAGAGTTTTAAGCATTACGGATCCGCGTCAGGCGATCAGAGTTTTAACAGATTTTCAGCCTGACCTTGTCTTACTTGATCTGAATATGCCGGGAGTTGACGGTTTTCAGATCATGAATGATCTAAAAGAATATCGCAAAGAACAATATCTGCCGATTTTGGTCATTTCGATGGAAAAGGGGCAAGAGATCCGTTTACGCGCGTTGGAAGCAGGCGCGACGGACTTTTTAAGTAAGCCCTATGAAAATGTAGAAGTTTTGGTACGTATCCGTAATATGGTCGAGATGCGGATCTTAGACCGTCAGGTTAGAGAGCAAAACAAGATCCTTGAGGCGCGTGTTTTAGAGCGAACCAGAGAATTACGTGATACGCGGCTTGATATAATCCATCGGCTTGCGCGCGCCGCAGAATACCGGGACAATGATACCGGAATTCACATTATTCGGATGAGCCGGTTTTGTTCGAAATTGGGTGCTGTGGCCGGATTAAGCGAGGCCCAGTGTGAGCTTTTGTTGACGGCAAGCCCGTTGCATGATATTGGCAAGATCGGTATTCCCGACCATATTCTTCTTAAGCCTGGAAAACTTACGCCGGAAGAATGGGAAGTGATGAAAAGTCATACCATTATCGGCGCGGAATTATTATCCGGAAGCACATCACCTTTGATGAAAATGGCAGAAGTGATCGCCATGACCCATCACGAGCGCTGGGACGGAAAAGGTTATCCTCGCGGATTAAAAGATGAGGACATTCCTTTGGTTGGGAGGATTTGCGGGATCTGCGATGTCTTTGACGCTTTGACATCAAAACGGCCCTATAAAGAGGCTTGGTCGGTGGACGATACGGTTGCCGAGATCAAAAAAGGAAGCGGGCAACATTTTGATCCGCAATTGGTCGAAGGCCTTTTAAAGATCTTGCCGGAATTGCTAGTGATCAAAAACGAGTTCAAAGAATAATATGAGCGAGCCAAAAGAAAAATCTACTCTACAACCGCCGAAGCTTGACCTGGTAAGAAACTCGGTAATGTACGCCGAGTTTGTTGACGAGTCATTGCGGTATTTGGTTTCGGCGCAAAATTCGTTAGCGATGCTTGAGCGTGCCGCGGGTGATCGAGAAGCACAGGATAATCTTTTTAAAATATTCTATGCCATTGCCGGTTTGGCAGATTTTCTTCAACTAACGGATATTCACCTGCTATCTGAAGAGGCGGGTAATGTTTTAGAAAAAGTTCGCAAAGGGCTTATCGTCTTTGATGATGACACAGCGGCGATCTTGCTTAATGCGATCAGCGCGCTTTATAAGCTTTTGAGCCTTCTGAATGAGCAAGTCAGCAATGCGGGACATTTAAGCAGTCCTTACTTTGATGTGAGGCCTGCCGTCAGCGCTTTGCAAAATGTCAAGAACCAGGAGGCCTCATCAGGAAAAATCCCAACATCGAAAAACTTTTCGGCGGACTTGGATTCTGCGGTAGGGAAATATCAGGAATTAGAAAGCCAGTTGCGCTCTGCCTCGGGAGATATTTTGATCAATGCCGATCTATTGCGCGGGGTTCTCGGCGATCTAAGTCAACTTGAAAAACAAATGCAGGGAATGTACGGGCGATTGCTTTCTCGTCAGCGGGAGCTTGCGGCCGAACGTGATCTGGCGCTCGAGTTAAGCCAGCAGGCTTTAGATACCGCCAAAACCAAAGGTGATTTTCTGGCGAGCATGGCTCATGAAATTCGAACGCTTATCAGCGCTATTTTAGGATTTTCTGAGCTTCTGTTAAAAAGCCTGGCCAGTGATAAACATAAAACTCAGCTGCGAACGATCATCTCCAGTGGTAAGTTGCTTTTGCATATCGTTAATAATATTCTCGATTTCTCTAAGATCGAGAAAGGAAAGCTCATCTTGGAGCATATCAATTTCGACCTTAACAATCTTGTTGAAGACGTTTTAAAGATCGTCCGGGCAAAAGTTGAAGGAAAGCCGGTGAAGCTCTCATTTCACATTGACAAGGATGTTCCTCAGCAGATTTTTGGCGACCCGACCAGGCTGAAGCAGATCCTTATTAATCTTTTGGATAATGCGATCAAGTTCACCGACCAAGGTGAAGTTTCTCTTTCGATCATTCAGAAAGAAATAACTTTAAGCACGCATGAGGTAATTCTAGAATTTACCGTCAAAGATACGGGGCCCGGAATTCCGGCCGACAAGCGCAGTCTTATCTTTCAGTCGTTTACGCAAGCTGACGGAACGGTAACGCGTAAATACGGCGGAACAGGTTTAGGCTTATCAATTTGTAAAAGCTATGTGGAGGCAATGGGCGGAAAGATCTGGGTTGAATCGACCGAAGGAAAAGGAAGCAGTTTTATTTTTACTATGAAAGCGAAGGTTAAGAGTTTCGAAGGCACAGCGGCTTCGTCGGATGAGGTTTTCTCAAGGGATGCCGGATTTGAAGAATCAACCCAAGAAGACGATCTTAAAGATTCCTGCAAGGGCTTACGTGTTTTTGTGGTGGATGACAGCGTTTCTAACCAGGAATTGATCCAGGCTTATTTTGAATATTTAGGCTGTACGGGTGATTTTGCCGTCAACGGGCGTGAGGCGATCGAAAAAATTAAAACGAATAAATATGACGTTTGCTTCATGGATGTTCAAATGCCGTTTATGGGCGGATTTGAGGCGACACGCTTGATCCGAGAAAATGTTAATCAACACCTTCCGATCATTGCTTTAACGGCAACAAAGATGTCTGAGGAGCGCGAGCAGTATTTAAAATCCGGGATGACGGATTATCTGGAAAAACCTTTTGATATGGCTCAAATGAAAGAGAAGATTTTACGCCATTCAAAAAAAGTGTATAATCAATAAAGGCAGGATAGGAAGCGCTATGAAAATTCTTATTATTGATGATTCGGATCTTGAGCGGGAGCTGTTGACGGAAGTCCTTAAGGGCTCAGGTGTAAAAAATGAATTTCTGCACGCGAAAAGCGGCGAAGAAGCTATTCAGATCCTGGGGACCAAATTCAAGGAGATCGGTCTAATTCTCTTGGATTGGCAGATGCCGGAAATGTCGGGAATGGAATTTATGGAAGGCGTCGTGAAAGTCCCGGCTGTTTCCGCAATCCCCATCATCATGGTTACCGCATCGGGTACCGAAGAAAACAAAAAGAAGGCGCACGATGTTAATCCGCATTTAGGCGGATACGTCGTTAAGCCGTATGATCCGGAATCGCTCGTTAAAGTGATACAGCCTTTTTTAAAATAACTTTTTATCAACTAAAAGTCGAAGGAAAAAAACAATGGCAGGGCATGAAAATGATTTAGAAAGCTTGGCGATAACATTGTCAAAGTCGGTTGCGAGCATCCTTAGGGAAAAGGCTGAGCTAAAGCTTTCTAAAGAGCCGGAAGTAAAGAAGAAATATATCATCGAATACAACGGTCGCATGCGGGCCGACGGTATGGAGAAGTTCAATGATCCTACCTTTGTTTCGGTCGTAAATTATTTTGCGACCGCAAAGGACATGGAAAAGAAAAATATCCTGGGTGCATTGATCGTTTATGTCCAACAAGAGTACATCGCAACGTTATTACGGTTGTTAAAATATCCGCCCGTTGATGATGAAAATGAAAACGCTATGCTAGATGCTTGCGGCACTTTATGCAATATTGTTGCCGGCCGTTTTAAGTCAGAGATTTCGACGCTGGGGTTTATTGAGCTTGAAATGTCTCCGTTCTCAAATTATAAAAATAGTGCTTCCAATGGCGTCGGTTTTTGCTATAAAGAATATGACAAATATGAGCTGACTTTTTACTTGGAAAATAAAAAAAGGCTGGTCGTTGAGATGACCATGGGGCCTATTCCTAAACGAAAATAAATCAAAAGGAAAAATATGGGAACCGAAAATTTTGAATATGATGCGATCGCTGTCAGTCAGCAGTTACATGTGCGTCCTGAGGTTTTGAAGCGTATCGTTATTAGTTTTTCGAAAACTCTTCAAGAAAAAATCGCCGGGCTGCAAGAGGCTTTTAATAATGGGGATGTCTTGAAAATGCGGGCTTTACTGCATGAAATTCGCGGAACGTCGGGCAACTTGCGCTTAGAGAAGGTCTATTCGACGGCTCGCGTAATGCATGAGGCGGTCAAATCAGGTGAAGATAAAAACAATGTTGCTCAATATTTTGAAGGATTAAAGTCGTCGGCAGCGCAGTTATTTGAGTTTGCGAAGCGAGAGGAGACTTAAAAGATGTGGAAGATTTTAGTCGTTGAAGATAATGTTGAAAGCAGGGAATTGCTTGCTGAGATCTTGCGCGATATCGCCCAATGTGATAAAGCCGCAAGTGGCAAGGAAGCCATTGAAAAATATAATGCCGCTCTTCAAAAAGATCCCTATCATCTGATTTTGCTGGATATTGAAATGCCTGAAATGGATGGGCTTGAAGCTTTGCGCATGATCCGGGAAATTGAAAAAACTAAAGGCATTGCCTTAGGAGAAGGTGTTCCGATCATCATGGTCACGGCTCATAAAAAACCGTTTCTTAACGCGTTTTATCAAGGTTGCACCGATTATGTTTTAAAGCCTATCGACACAGATAAGCTGCTAGCAAAAATCACCGAGAAAATTGAGAAACCGAACAAGTTTTGATTTTGCGTAGTCGAAGTGTCCTTTATCAAAAACTCTAATTTGAGGTTGCCATGGACAAAACAGCAAAGCTAGTTATCGAAGGAAAAACCTATGAACTTCCGGTTGTTGTCGGAAGTGAAAACGATAAAGCTATTGATATTTCTAAGTTGTTAAGCGAAACGTCTCATATTACGATCGATCATGGATTTGGAAATACCGGATCATGTTTAAGCGCGATCACTTATCTCGATGGTGAAAATGGAATTCTTCGTTACCGCGGTATTCCCATCGAGCAGATCGCCGAACAATCTACTTTTGTTGAAACAGCCTATTTGCTTATTTACGGCCAGCTTCCCGGAAAAAGTGAATTGGAACGTTTTTCTAATTCCTTTACGCGTTATTCCATGATCCACGAGGATATGAAAAACTTTTTTAACGGTTATCCTTCATCGGGCCATCCGATGGCGATTTTATCGGCGATGGTTTGTTCGCTTTCGGGTTATTATCCGGAGCTGACCAAAACTACACCGAGCAAAGAAGATATCGATGTCATCGCCATTGAACTACTTTCAAAAGTCAGGACCATTGCCGCGTTTTCTTATAAAAAATCAATTGGCGAACCATTTGTTTATCCTCGGGCAGATCTTAAGTATGAAGCAAATTTTCTGCATATGATGTTTTCGTCGCCAACGCGTGAGTATGCCATTAATGAAGAAATGGTAAGGGCTTTGCGTACGCTTCTTATTCTTCATGCAGATCATGAGCAGAATTGTAGTACCTCAACGGTGCGCATGGTGGGCAGTTCTCGCGCTAACCTTTTTGCTTCGGTTGCCGCGGGCATTTGCGCGCTGTGGGGGCCTTTGCATGGAGGAGCGAATCAGGAAGTTATCGAAATGCTTCAAAAGATCCACGCGGACGGCGGCAATATTAAGAAATATGTCGATTTGGCGAAAACTCCGGAAAAGAAATTTCGACTAATGGGTTTTGGCCATCGGGTGTATAAGCATTTTGATCCTCGAGCCAAGATCATTAAAAAAAGGGCCGATGAGCTTCTTAAGAAATTAGGGATCAGTGACCCGCTTTTGGATATTGCTCTTAAGCTTGAAGAAATTGCCCTTAAGGATGAATATTTCATCGAGCGAAAACTTTATCCGAACGTTGACTTCTATAGCGGTATTATTTACCGCGCTATCGGCATTCCGCTTAATATGTTCCCGGTCATGTTCGCGATCGGGCGTATGCCGGGTTGGATCGCCCACTGGAAAGAAATGATCGAGAGTCCGGCGACAAAGATCGGGCGTCCGCGGCAGATCTATACGGGGCCGCTTAAGCGCGACTACATTCCTCTCAAAGAACGAAAATAATCAATCTTTAACTTTAATTTCTAAAAAGGAGTTTTAAGTGATTACCTTTAGGCCTCAATCTAAGCTTGATAAGCAAGCGGCTATTGTCCTCATCTCAAAAGTGCAATTGCTAAAAGGAAAGATCAATCCGCAAATTAAAAACAGAGTCAGTTCTCTGTACCGCGGCGGACAATTTTCAGGAGAAAACGGCGAAATTTTTCCTCTCGATAATAAAGGAAAGATCATTCTTTTAGCAGGCGTAGGCGATGAGGGAGCATCTTTAACAGCGCTTCGCGCGACGGTCCGCAAGGCTTTGCTTTCAACATTCTTAAAGAAAGTCAAAGACGTTGAGATCATTACCCATGAGCAGGGCGATGATGTTGTCCAGGCGGTCATTGAGGCGGCTTTGATCGGAACTTATTCTTGGAAGAAATATCTCAACCAGGATAAGTCGGATAAGACAGTTGAACAAAAAGATATTTGGATCACGGCAAAAGAAAAAAAGAATCTTTCCGATGCGATAACGATCTGTGAGGGTGTCAATTTTTCCAGAAATTTGATCAATGATAATGCGGATATTGTTACGTCGAGCTTTATCGAGGCGGCTATCCGTGATCTTACCGGAAAAAATAAGAAGATCTCCCTAGAAGTTTTAGGCCGCGATGAAATGGCCAATAAAGGCCTCAATCTTCATCTGGCCGTTAACCAGGGAAGCCCTAATGATCCCAAATTGATCATTGTAAAATATCAGGGTGCCCCAAGAGGTGAAAAATATACCGCGCTGATCGGTAAGGGCATCACGTTTGATACCGGAGGATTGAATTTAAAGCCGACCGGTTACATTGAAACGATGCGTACCGATATGAGCGGCGCGGCGGCTGTCATGGGAACGCTTAAAAACATTCTTGCGTTGGACATAAAGAAAAATATTATTTTTGCCGTTGCCGTTGCCGAAAACGTCATCGGGTCGCGCGCGTTTAAGCCCGGTGATGTGTTTAGGGGATATAGCGGCAAAACCGTTGAGATCGGTAATACCGATGCCGAGGGGCGTTTGGTTTTGGCGGACGCTATTTCGTATGTTGTTAAAAATTATAAACCGGAAAAGATCGTTGATATCGCGACATTGACCGGGGCTTGCGTTGTAGCTTTGGGCCATGAATATTCGGGCTTGATGAGTAACGACGATGATTTCGCTAAGAAGCTTTTGGTGTCGGCGCAAAAGACGGATGACCGCGCTTGGCAGCTTCCGATCTTTCCTGAATTGAAAGATCATATCAAATCTCAAGTCGCTGATATTAAAAATACCGGCGCTAAGGGTGCCGCGGGCGCTCTTTCAGCCGGAGAGTTCTTGCGTCAATTTACGGATGATACAAAATGGGCGCATTTGGATATTGCCGGAACAGCTTTTGTCCAGGAAGCAGGCCGGCTCTATTATGGCCATGGCGCCACAGGTGCCGGTGTTAGGCTTTTGACGGATTTTATCAAGAATTCGTAAAATAAAATTGGGACATTTTCTTGCTTATTGCTTCCGTTCTTCTTTTTATGATTGGCATTCCCTTGAGTTAATATGTTGACAGGCGTGATTCGCGGAGCTAATCTAAAACCGAAGGGTGAGCAAAAAGCGTTAAAATAAATGTTTCGTTACGGCGCGCAGAAGATGACTTTATCCCGTCTAAAAAGGAGGGGGTTATGATCAAAGCTAAAATGGCAACGCAGTTGATGGTAACCGTTGATAATAAGATCGGGGCTTTATCGGAGGTGTCAGGTTTATTAGCCGAAAACGGAATTAATCTTTTGGCCGCGTGCGGGTATATAACCGGACCTAAGGGGTGGCTTATGTTTGTTTGTGAAGACGCGCAAAAAGCCAAAGATCTTTTGCTAGCCAAGCAAATTGAAGTGCGCGAAGAAGAAGTTATTCTTGCAACCCTTGATAATAAACCGGGAGCTCTTTCGGATGTCGCCGAAAAAATTGCCACCGCCGGAATTGATATTACGCTTTTATATGCCAGTGCTGAAAAGAGCGCGAGATCAAGCACGGTCATTCTGATCACCGAAAACAATAAGCTTGCCTTAGCGGTTCTTAAGCAATAACTTTGTTCATTCTATGAAACGATCAATCATTCTGCCCTTTGTTTTCTGCTGGATATTTTCTTCAGCCGCGAGCTGTTCCAGTCTCCCTGATCCTCAAGATTCAAAAACTTCACCAGCCCAATCTGTCGATATATTGCCCAAGGAAGTTCACATCATTCGTCTTGATGATGCGACGATCAATCCCGTAACGGCGGATTATATTATGGACGCCATTGACAGGGCTGTTTTGTCGAATGCGCAATGTTTGATCATTGAATTGGATACACCGGGCGGCTTACTTTCATCAACCAGGATGATCGTTAAAAAGATCCTTTCTTCGGAAATTCCGGTTGTCGTCTATGTCTATCCCGGAGGGTCGCGTGCCGGCTCGGCAGGTGTTTTTATCACCTACGCAAGCCACGTTGCGGTTATGGCTCCATCGACAAATATCGGAGCGGCGCATCCGGTTGAATTGGGCGGAGGTGTTTTGCGCGGGAAGAAAAACTTAGAGGATATCTCGAGGACAGAAGAGTCAAAAAAAGGAAGCGGTGACCAAGCGAGCGAATCGTCTCAAGATCCTTTGAGTGATAAAATCCTCAACGACACGGTTGCTTTTATTAGGACCATGGCAGAAAAAAGAGGCCGGAATGCCGAGTGGGCGCAAGACGCGGTCGTGAAAAGCCTTTCCATCGGAGAACAAGAGGCTTTGACAAAGAAAGTTGTTGAGATGATCGCTCGCGATGAGGCAGATCTACTTGCGCAGCTTCATGGGCGGCAGGTCAAGATTGGCGAGAGAAATGTTGTCATCCAAACGCAAAATGCTTCTGTTAAACGAGCAAATATGGATTTTCGCCAAAGATTTTTAAATGTTTTAGCGAATCCTAATATTGCCTATATTTTTATGATTCTTGGTTTTTACGGCCTTCTATATGAAATTACTCATCCCGGGATCGGTTTTCCCGGAGTAGCGGGGGCTGTTCTTTTGATCTTGGCATTTTTTAGCATGCAAACATTGCCGACAAATTATGCCGGTGTCGCGCTGATCGCTTTGGCAATTGTACTTTTTATTGCGGAGGTTAAGGTAATTAGCTTTGGTCTTTTAGCATTAGGAGGGATCATTTGCATGGTTTTAGGGTCAATGCTTTTATTTGATTCAGCGCTTCCGATGATGAAAGTTTCAACATCATTGATCCTTTCGGCATCTGCAGCAACGGCGGCGATAACGATTTTCTTGGTGCGCAATGTCATTTTGGCGCATCAGCGTAAGTCGGTAACCGGGCAAGAAGGATTAATTGGAGAACAAGGGTATGTTTTTAGTGATTTTTCTGATCAAAAAGAAGGAAAAATTTTTGTGCATGGAGAAATTTGGGATGCTGTCAGCAAAGATATTCTTAAGCGAAGCGACAAGGTGAGTGTCTTGGAAGTTAACGGAATGATCTTGAAAGTTCAAAAGATTTAGAAAGGAGCAGGGAATGGAAAACAGGTTTTTGCTTTTTGGTGTCATTTTAGTTGTGTTTTGGCTATTAAATAGCGTAAGAATTTTAAATGAATATGAACGCGCGGTTATTTTCCGCTTGGGACGAGTTTTGGGAAAACCCAAAGGGCCGGGAATTATTTTTGCTTTTTGGCCGATCGATCGTCCGGTTGTTATTAGCTTGCGCCTTGTCACTTTGGATGTTCCGGCGCAAGATATTATCACGAAAGACAATGTCTCGGTTAAGGTTAACGCGGTTATCTATTTTCGAGTTATGGATCCGACGAAAGCAATCATTGAAGTACAAAATTATGAATATGCGACATCGCAGATGGCGCAAACCACTCTTCGAAGTGTTATCGGACAGATGGAATTGGATGATCTTCTGTCGCAACGTGATAAGATCAATGTGCGTTTGCAAACGATCCTTGATCATCAATCTGATCCGTGGGGCATTAAGGTTTCCAATGTGGAAGTTAAGCACGTCGACCTCTCTGAAGACCTAAGGAAGGCGATGGCGCGTCAAGCGGAAGCGGAGCGGGAGCGCCGAGCTAAGATTATCGCCGCCGAGGGCGAATATCAGGCGGCTGAAAAAATTTGTCAAGCCGCGGAATTGATGCAAAAATCTCCGTATTCGCTTCAATTGCGTTATTTGCAAACGCTTGTTGAAATCGGAAAAGAAAATAACACGACAACGATATTCCCGATCCCTATCGATATCATTAAAAATTTGTTAGGGCCGAAAGCATAGAAAAAGAATTTGTTTGAAGGCAGCCCCGACATTTTGTCGGGGCTGCCTTTTTTATTTTTAAGATACTCTATAAAATAATTGATAACGAAAAAGCGAGGGTGTAAGATAAAGCGTCCTTGATCATAAAACTTGAAGGAGAACCTTTATGAATTATCGTATTGAAACTGACAGCATGGGGTCCGTGAAAGTTCCGGCTGATCGGTATTATGGCGCGCAGACCGCCCGTTCGCTTAAAAATTTTAAAATAGGGCAGGAACATTTTCCGCCGTCTCTTATTCGGGCGTTGGGGATCCTAAAAAAAGCATCAGCGCTGACAAATCAGGAATTAAAACTTCTTTCGGCTTCAAAAGCCCGCTTGATCGCAAAAGCGGCCGATGAGGTCATTGCGGGTAAATTAAATGACCATTTCCCATTGGTCGTTTGGCAAACGGGAAGCGGAACGCAAACCAATATGAATGCCAATGAAGTCATTGCCAATCGCGCCATTAAGTTTGCCGGAGGGAAATTGGGGTCAAAAACCCCCATTCACCCCAATGACGATGTCAATAAGTCCCAGTCATCCAATGATGTGTTTCCGGCCGCAATGCATGTTGCGACCGTTGAAGAAATTCATCTTAAGCTGATCCCGGCGCTTACCCAATTACGTAATGCCTTAAAAAAGAAATCAACTGAGTTTGATAAAATCATAAAAATTGGGCGCACGCATTTAATGGATGCCGTTCCGCTCACCTTGGGCCAGGAATTCTCAGGCTATACCCAGCAATTAACCAATGATCTAAAAAGAATTGATGCGTGTTTGCCGCGCCTATATGAATTAGCGCTTGGCGCAACCGCCGTTGGAACGGGAATAAACACACATCCGCAATTTGCCAAGAAAGTTGCCCGAAAAATTTCTCAAATAACAAAAAAGTCTTTTGTCAGCGCTCCAAATAAATTTGAATCTTTAGCGGCGCATGATACTTTAGTTGAGGCAAGCGGCGCATTGAAAACGATCGCGGCTTCTTTGATGAAAATTGCCAATGATATCCGATGGCTGGGATCCGGGCCGCGCTGCGGTATTGGTGAAATTTCTCTTCCTGAAAATGAACCGGGAAGCTCCATTATGCCGGGGAAGGTTAATCCGACGCAATCGGAGGCGATGACTATGGTTTGCGCCCAAGTTTTTGGCAATGACGTAACGGTTACGATCGCGGGAGCAAGCGGGAATTTTGAGCTTAACGTGTTTAAACCGGTCATTATTTATAATGTCCTGCAATCCATACAACTTTTATCGGATGCGTGTGTTAGCTTTACCGACAACTGTGTTGTCGGCATTAAAGCCAATAAAGCGAACATTGATCGCCATTTGCAAAATTCCCTGATGCTGGTAACGGCGCTTAATCCGCATATCGGATATGATAAGGCCGCTCAAGTCGCTAAAAAAGCCCTTCGAGAAAACTTAACGCTCAAAGAAGCGGCTGTTGCTCTCAAGTTTTTAACGGCACAGCAGTTTGAAAAAATCGTTCGTCCGGAACGAATGATTAAGCCTTCGCTGTAACCCTTCGGTGAAAACCCCGTATTTGTTGCAAAATGCCCAACAATTAGGCAGAAATTTAATTTCTTGACCAAACGGCTGTTTCCATATATATTATCTTTCCCTTTTCGGTAGCAGTGCAATGACAAAACGAAAGAGAAAATGATGATAAAACAAAAAACAGCTGAACGGCGAGAATTTATTCGCGCAAAGAGGATCTTGAGTATTCAGCATCGCCTGTATCAACGCAAGGGAAAGCATGCGGTTGATGTGTGGCGCACGTCCGCAACCCAAGATATGAGTTGGAGCGGGCTTTTGTTTGCTTCAGAAGTAGCTTATTTGATGGGAGATACACTTGAGCTGCAAGTTGTTTTGATGGGAGCCCTAGATGTTTTTAAGTGTTTCGGAAAAGTTGTTCGTTGCGACAGAAAGAAAACCGGCGTTGTTTACACAGTCGCCGTCCAATTGATTTCCCAGCCACGGAAACCTCAAAGAAGTTGAGGTTTTCAGAATAAAGGGCCCCTGTGCCGTTCGGCGCAGGGGCCCTTTTCTTCGCCTTCGTTATAAAACCACGACCGTCCGCCTTGCTGAACAGGCGCGACCGTAAATCCATAAGGCGAATCCCGATGAGCGCGGCGAAATTCTCTTCGATAATTTCGCCGCAAGATGCGAATCGGGTTAACTTCCTAAATTCTTCCTAATGGCTTCCTTTAAATTCCGCAACTAAGGTTTGAATGGTTGCTTTCGCGTCCCCGAAAACCATCCGTGTATTTTCAAAATAGAATAACTCATTTTCAATTCCCGCAAAACCCGTTGCCATAGAACGCTTTAAAACGAAAACCGTCTTAGCTTTATCCACATTAATGATGGGCATGCCGTAAATAGGGCTCGATTTGTCATGGCGCGCGGCGGGATTAACAACATCGTTGGCGCCAATAACAACACAAACATCAACTGTTTCCATGATAGGGTTGATACTGTCCATTTCAACGAGTTGCTCGTAGGGAACATTGGCTTCAGCCAAAAGGATGTTCATGTGTCCCGGCATGCGGCCTGCCACAGGATGAATAGCAAAGCGAACCTCTGCGCCGTTTTTCTCGAGCAGTTCGCCTAATTCACGGACCGCATGTTGTGCCTGAGCAACTGCAAGTCCATATCCGGGAACAAAAACAACCGAACGCGCGGCTTCCAGGACAAGATACGCATCGGCCGGCGAAATCGGCCTAACTTCGCCTTTAACGCTGGTGCCTTTTTTTGCGACCGCTGAACCAAAACCGCTGAACAATACGTTTGTTAATGACCTATTCATGGCTTTGCACATGATTTTTGTCAGAATAATTCCACTCGCACCAACCAATGATCCGGCCACAATAAGCATATTGTTGATGATAACAAAACCCGTTGCCGCACCGGCCATCCCTGAATAGCTATTTAAAAGGGAAATAACAACCGGCATATCTGCGCCACCAATAGGAATAACCACCATAACGCCTAAAATAAGCGAAAGGACCATAATAGCGATGAAAATGGGATAGTTGCCGGCAGGATCAATGCAAAAAATAATACCGCCCAACACAAGCGCTCCTAAAAGAAGCGAGTTGATAATTTTTTGCCCCGCAAAAAGGATCGGCTTTCCTGTCACAAATTTTTCTTCCAGTTTTGCCCAGGCAATAACGCTTCCGGTAAAAGTAACGCCGCCGATGAGAACGGCTAAGTAAGTACTCACGGTTGTTAAAAGCGAGGAATTGGGCGCAAAATGATAAGATGACCAACCAACCAGAAAACTGGCTAACCCACCAGAGCCGTTTAAAAGCCCCACCATTTGTGGCATCTTGGTCATGGCGACTTTAAATGCAATGAAAACTCCAATGATCGATCCGATAGCAAGGCCTAAAACGATCCATTGCCATTCCAGAATTCCCTTGGTTAAAAGCGTTGCGACAATAGCGATGAGCATGCCGATGGCGGAAAGAAGGTTGGCTCGCCGGGCAGTTACTGGAGAGCTGAGCTGCTTTAATCCGATGATAAATAAAACGGAAGCGATGATGTAAGCGCTATTGATCAAGATTTCCCGGCTCACGGCTTGCCTCCGGGAGATTTAGTTTTAAACATTTTGAGCATGCGATCTGTAACCGTGTATCCTCCGACAACGTTGATCATAGCAAAGGCAACAGCTAAAGTTCCGATGACCGTACAAAAAGTGCTTCCAGGCGTTAAACCGACAGCCAGAAGGGCACCCACAATGGTAATTCCGGAAATAGCATTAGACCCCGACATAAGCGGTGTGTGCAAAGTAGACGGAACTTTCGCAATAAGTTCAACGCCTAAGAAAATAGCAATGACGAAAATAAAAATAAGGTCGATCAACATTGCCGCACTGAGATTGGTTTCCATTTAAGCCTCGCTTTAGTTCTTCAATAAAGCCGCATTAACAACTTTACCTTGATGAGTAATAAGACAGCCCGTGATGATATCGTCATCAAGTTTCAGATCAAATTTTTTTGTATCCGCATTCCAATATTCTTCAACAAGGCTGCAAATATTGCTTGAGTACATTTGACTGGCATGGATGCTGACGCGGCCGGGCAGATTTCCTAAGCCTAAGATCAAAACACCGTTAACCGTGACTTCTTCGTTAAGTTTTGAACCTTCCACGTTGCCGCCGCTTTCAACAGCCATATCGACAATGATGCTTCCCGGTTTCATTTGCGCGGCCGTCTCTTTCGTGATCACGATCGGAGCACGGCGTCCGAAGAGTTGCGCGGTGG
Source organism: Candidatus Omnitrophota bacterium (assembly GCA_041649175.1). NCBI lineage: Bacteria > Pseudomonadati > Candidatus Omnitrophota > Candidatus Omnitrophota bacterium. The sequence continues at coordinate 47,898 of JBAZNR010000002.1, forward strand.
TAATGACAACATCGGATTGCGCGCAAACTTTTGCCATGCCTTGTCTTTGTTTTTCTAATTGTTCGGTCGTGAGCGCCTTGGCGTAACCATCTTTGGTTTGACCGGTTTCGCCTAAATCAATTTCGACGAATTTCGCGCCCAACGACTGAACCTGCTCTTTAACAACGGGGCGGGTGTCAAAGGCTTCAACGCGCGCGCCAAGCCTCTTGGCGGTCGCGATAGCTTGTAATCCGGCAACACCGGCGCCGATCACAAAAACGCGAGCCGGCGTAATTGTCCCGGCGGGTGTCATTAACATCGGGAAAATTTTAGCCGATCGCTCAGCCGCTAAGATAACAGCGACGTAGCCGGCTAAATTAGCTTGAGAGCTAAGGGCGTCCATTTTTTGCGCGCGGGTAGTGCGTGGGATCATTTCCATACTGATGGCGCTAATTTGATTTCTGGAAAATTCATCAACTAAAACTTTTTCGTTAAAGGGATCGAGGAAGCTTATATGAATAGACCCTTTTTTGAGAAGGCCGATCTCTTCAAGAGGCGGTTTGCGTAGGCGTAAAATGAGATCAGATGAAGACAAGAGGCGTTTGCGGTCAGTTTCGACGGATGCGCCGGATTTCTTATATTCGTCATCGCGAATTCCGATGCTAACGCCTAAGCCTGTTTCAATGATGACTTGCGCGCCTTTTTTTGTTAGGCGTTCGACACTAGAGGGGATCACGCAAACACGTTTTTCTTCGGGATAAACTTCCTTTGGAATGCCGATGATCATGAAATACTTTTCCTCAAATTTGGTCAAAAATATTTATTGTAAATGAATAACCTTAAGATATCAAAACACCCTGCAAAGTCAAGAGAAATGACAAAGCTTTTTCTTGTTTTTGACTCTTGGCTCAAGTAAAATGGACATAACATTTTCTAGTTAACGTTTACCTAAGGAGGATGCAATGGATTGGAAAGCGATTTTAGGAGCAGTTCTGATTTTAGGGGCCGTTATGTATCTTTTGTCGAAAAAGGGCGGATCTTGCTGCGGGACAAAATCCGAAAAAGACGAGAGCGGTAAAAAAGACGATTCCAAAGGCTGCTGCGGGCATAATCATTAATTGATGGCGTTTGCCGAAAGAATAAAAAGATGGCTGCGCATCATTTGCCATAAATTATTTGAGATCAATGATACGCCGCATCGTAAAGCGCTGGGTTTAGGACTGGGAGTTTTTTTGGGGATTTTTCCGGGAGCCGGTCCTATCGCTGCTTTAACGGCGGCTTTTGTTTTTCGCGCGAATCGTGCCGCCGCGCTTTTAGGCAGTATTCTGACTAATACTTGGCTTAGCGTCGCTGTCTTTGCGTCGGCGGTTAAAATGGGTTCATTTTTGAATAAGCAAGACGCCCAATTTATTACTTCTGAGTGGAATAAATTGTTAGGTGATTTTTCTTGGGATAAATTAACACAAAAACCTTTTCTGGATGCGGCATTCGCTGTTTTCTTAGGGTTTTTTCTGATCAGTTTTACGCTTGGGCTCATCGTTTACGGATGTTCACTTTTCTTTTTTATCAAGCATCAAAAATTTCAACAGAAAGATAAGTTATGCAAGGGTTAGAGAAAATTCTTAATGAGCTAAGCAATATTGCTTGGGGCCCGGTGATGTTGTGTTTGCTTTTCGGGACGCATCTTTTTTTAACCGTTCGCACGGGATTTATTCAGCGCCATATTTTTAAAGCGATAAAACTTTCTTTGGAGCGAAAAAAAGAAGGCGATGGCGACATTAGCCACTTTGGCGCGCTGACGACAGCCTTGGCGGCAACGATCGGCACCGGAAATATTGTTGGGGTTGCGACCGCCATCGCCGCCGGAGGCCCGGGCGCGGTTTTATGGATGTGGTTGACGGGCGTTTTTGGGATCGCGACCAAATATTCTGAAGCGCTATTATCGGTCAAATACAGAACAAAAAATGCGCAAGGTTTTATGGCCGGCGGGCCGATGTATGTTTTAGAACGCGCGATGAATAATAAGCCCCTGGCTGTTCTATTCGCTTTTTTTACCGTTGTTGCGTCGTTTGGGATAGGGAATATGGTTCAAGCCAATTCGATCTCATCTCTAGCCAAAGAAACGTTTCATATTGCGCCATGGATCACCGGTATTATTATCACCAGTTTTACCGCTTTCGTCATTATCGGCGGAATTAGATCCATCGCAAAATGCTGCGAGAAATTAATTCCGTTCATGGCCGTATTTTATGTTTTAGGCTGTCTTATCTTGCTAGCGATGAAATGGCAGACAATTCCGCAAACAATTTCTTTGATTTTTTCTAGCGCCTTTACGGGGCAAGCGGCTGTCGGAGGTTTCTTAGGCGCCGGGATGAAAGAGGCTATGCGTTTTGGTATTGCGCGCGGACTTTTTTCAAATGAATCAGGATTAGGGAGCGCGCCCATTGTTGCGGCGGCGGCGCAGACGAAAAACGCAGTTCGCCAAGCTCTTGTTTCATCTACCGGAACATTCTGGGATACGGTTGTGGTGTGCGCGATGACTGGATTGGTTTTAGTTAATTCCGGCGAATGGATGCAAGGCTTAGGCGGCGCGGCTTTGACAAAAAAAGCATTTGAAGATTTTCCTGTTATTGGCCCGGCTCTTCTAACGGTCGGGCTTTTAACATTTGTTTTCTCGACGATATTAGGCTGGTCTTATTACGGCGAAAAAGCCGCTGAGTATTTATGGGGTACGGGCTCCATAAAAATATACCGCTGGATATGGGTTGCGGCGGTGATGGTCGGTTCTGTTGCAACGCTTCCGATCGTCTGGTCATTTGCCGATATTGCCAATGCCTGTATGGCTATTCCCAATTTGATCTCTCTAATCGTATTAAACGGTATTATCGCGCAAGAGACAAGGCAGTTTGCGTTTTTAGAAACCCGGTGATCCGCAAGAGAACTATTTCTTTCGGATACAATGAGGAAATCTTGATGAGAGCAGGACTAAAAATCTTTATTTTATTCGCTGTTCCATTTTTAGCTTTTGCGCGACCGGCATCAGCGGCAACCATTATTTTTAAGTCCGGAGAAAAAGTAGTCGGGACAATTATGGAGCGCTCCGATCAGTATGTAGAATTTGAAACAAGCGGAACAACGAAGTTGTATTTCTTAGAAGATATTGCGACTATCGAAGAGGACGCGGCGCTTGTCGTTGAAAAGAAAAAAGAAGAACCTGCTATGCTCAAAGGTCCAAATCCTGCCGGTGCTTTGGCTGTAAATGAAAAAAAGGCTCCGGAGAAACAAAACAGCTTTTCGGATCAGGCTTTGATGCTTTATGGTAATCGGCGCGGAGACATCAACATTCGGCATCCGCAAGGGTGGCATATTATGGAGAAAAAATATGCTTATCCGTATCAGATCTATATTTCCCGCGAAAGAATTAAATCCCCCAATGATGTTTTTGAAGCCGGGATCACGATCTTCAAATATTATCATCAGTCATGGTATTTGAATCTTAATAAAGACAACGTTGAGCAATCTTTGCTGACGATGGCGCAGGCTTCTGAACAAGCGCCGCCGGGGGTTACCAAGACTCTGGTCAAAAGAAAATCTATTTTGCTGGACGGTGCGTCCGGAATTATGGATGAGGCCATTCTTAAAGCGGATTCCGGACGAGAGGCCAGAGTTTATCATGTGTTCGCGATGAAGGATGATGTTTTCGTTCAGTTCATTTTGGAAGCAAAGCCGGCGGAATTTGAAAACTATCGCGGCCGCTTTGAAGAAATACTTAAAACTGCGCGGATCTTTAATTTAGCCGGACGCGAACCCGACAATAAAACACTTGATAAAGAAATTGAACAATATGTTCTTAATGATGCGGTGAAATCGGGCAGTTCAGATTTTCGTCAGGTTGCCGAAGTTTTTGAAAAAGCGGTGGCAATGAATCCCTCTAACGCTAAAACCAGATTTTTACGCGCCGGATTTCTAATGGACGTAGCGAAGGGCGCGGACCAGAAAAATCAAGGCCTTTTCTTAAAGGAAGCAGAGGCAGATTTTATGATGGCGGCTGAGCTGTATATGAAATTCCCGCAAGATTATGATCAAAGAGACCGCCATGTGAATTTAGGGCAAATATATTTTCTTCTGGGAGATATGTATTATTTTCCGTATGGACAAAAAGATAACGCGAAAGAATTTTATAAAAAATCGGTCGAATTTGGAGACCCGAGAGCTTCGGAAGCCCTCAAGAAACAATTTTAATTCTTATGGATAAAAATTCATTTAATGCTTTGGTGGTACGCGAAGTTTCCGAAGGAAAATTTATTCGAGAAATTGCGCAACGGCAGATCAGCGATCTGCCTGTGGGAGAAGTTTTGATCCGCGTAAAATATTCATCGCTAAATTATAAGGATGCGCTTTCGGCGAGCGGGCATAAGGGTGTTACAAAAAAATATCCGCATACGCCGGGTGTCGACGCGGCAGGGATTGTTGAAGAAAGCCGATCATCCGAATTCAAGCTAGGCGAAGAAGTCATTGTGACCGGATTTGATCTGGGAATGAATACATCCGGCGGGTTTGGGCAGTATATTCGCGTGCCGGCAGGGTGGGTTATAAAGCGTCCGGAAAAACTTTCTCTTAAAGAATGTATGATCTATGGGACGGCGGGTTTCACGGCGGCGCTTTCTTTGTGGAAATTGGAGAAAAATGATCTAAATTCATCAAAGGGTGATGTTTTGGTGACCGGAGCGACGGGTGGCGTGGGCAGTATGGCGGTGGCGATTTTATCAAAAGCCGGATACAGCGTTTCGGCGGTAACGGGAAAAGCTCACGAACGAGATTATTTATTAAGACTTGGCGCAAAAGAAGTTATTTCTCGCGAGGAGATGGATGACAAAAGCGGAAAAGTTTTCTTAAAAGAACGCTGGGCGGCGGTTATTGATACGGTGGGTGGTAATATTCTGACAACGGCGCTTAAGTCGACAAAATTCGGCGGCAGCGTTACCTGTTGCGGAATGATCACTTCTAATGAATTAAAGACGGCGATCTTTCCCTTTATTTTAAAAGGCATCAATCTTTTAGGCATTGCCTCGGCAGAAACGCCTTTGGAAATAAAAAAGGAAATATGGGAAAGATTATCACGACAGTGGAAGATCGATTCTTTTCAAGAGAGCGCGCAAGAATGTTCTTTGGGCGAATTGAACCCAAAGATAGACATGATTTTAAAGGGCCAGATCAGAGGAAGAGTTTTTGTTGATTTAGAAAACTAAGGAAAGGAAAAGCAATTGCTTAACGAGCATGAATTAGCGAATAAAATTATTGATATGATGCGTAATCTAGGAGACATGGGTGTTTTTATCGGGATGTTTCTTGAATCCAGCATTGTTCCTATTCCATCGGAAGTTGTAGTGGTGGGTGCAGGAGCCATTGGGATTTCAATTTCATCCATTGTTATTTTTGGAGCTTTGGGTTCGACACTGGGTGCTATGGTTGGTTACGCCCTGGGCCGGTATGCGGCGATGCCGATCATATTAAAATTTGGAAAATATATTCTGATCAAACCGCATCACATTGAAAAAGCGGAAGCCTTTGTCAAAAAATATGGAATTTATAGTGTTTTGATAGGAAGAGTTTTGCCGGTTGTTCCGTTCAAGGTTTTTTCTATTGCGGCGGGGATAACGAAATTACCGTGGGTTCCGTTCGTTATTTGCACATTGATTGGTGTTGTTCCGCGGCTGTTTCTTTTGTCGATTTTTGGGATGAGTTTGGTGAAATATACTAGACCATCTTTACTTGCCTTAGGCGGAGTGATCTTGATCTTTGTGGCGTATAAATTATCGAGAAGGTTTTACGCTAATCCATCACGCAATCGGTAGGGGAAGTTTGCTTCATCAGATCTGCCGTTGCCGCATTTTCTTTTAAATGGGCGATGAGCGCATCAGCGCCGATGCGTCGATGGAAGGCGCCGAGTGTTTCACCGGGCTTAGCAGTTGTCTTGTAGAATTTAAAGAGCGTATTTAAAAGGGCCGCAACTTTTTCCCTCGAAATAGAACGCAGATACATTGTTGTTCCATCACCTGACATAAGCGGTGTTCCTTGAAAACGTCCGTCTTCGCTGGCAAAAAGTTTTAATTGATAGCGGTCCACGCCGGAACCGATCAAACCGATCGTTTTTGTGGCGGGACGAAAACATTGCCGCTCGCATCCGGTGATCCCGATCGATTCTGCCAGATCACCCCAGCCCAAAGTTTCTAATTCATCAATAAGAAATGGTTCGAATTTTTCCGAGTCGGTATAAGTCAATCGGCACGTATCGCGTCCGACGCAAGCGCCGGAATGCAATCGAAGCGCGGAATAGGCTTTCCCATTTCTTTTTCCAAAACCATAGCTTGCTAGATCATTTTCAAAATCCGCTTTAGACTTTTCGGGAATATTGACAAACAGCACATCTTGATTGGGCGTGATCATGAGTTCTATTGGATATTTGTTCATCACGCTTCGGATCATGGTTTTTAGTTTTCCGTTGGGGCTATGATCGGTTACGCGTCCGTTTTCAATAAACGCACCAAAAGCCCATAATCCGTTTGAGGGTTGTTTGGTCCATCCAAAATGTAAATGTCTTGCGCCGTAATCCAAGGAAAGGTCTGGCTTTTCAAGCGGAAAACCGACTTTCATGGAAACCTGTTCGCGATACCAATCGGTTCCCATTTTTTTGATCACATATTTCAGGCGCGCCCAAAAACGGTTTTGCCGGTCACCAAATTCTGCGTGAACTTTGACAATGGCGTCTAAAACGGGCATTAATTGCTCTTCGCTGACCTGGCACAGCGGTCGCCCTAGGGAGGCCATGCTGGGTTTTCCGTTGCGTTCACCTTGGCCGCCGCCGGCATAAATTTGGAATTTTGCAACTTTACCATTTTCAATGATGGGCGCGACTCCGACGTCATTGGTCAAGAATTCGGTGCAATTATCGGGAATTAATTTCTTCGTTTTTTCATCGCGGTGAACGGCGGAAAACGCGATCTTAAATTTTCTATTTAGCAAATTGGGCCCATAAGAAAATGATTCATCCGGCTGGCGAACATATTTGGGGTCGATCGCGAATATTTCAATGAACGGTGCTAGGGGAAGTTGAAAATAAAGCGCGACTTTTTTGGCCCAGGCATTGGCGTTAAAAATATCCGAGTAGCACGATAAAGGGCAGGCCATAACATTGCGCGTATTATCGCCACAGCCGTTTAGCGTATTGAATCCTGATTCGGCAATGCGTTTTACGATCTCAAGGATGGCCGGTTTTTTGACCCAATGGAATTGGATATTCTGACGATTGGTGAATCGCAGGGATGTATGGCCGTCGCTATCGGCGGTGAACTTTTCTGAAAGTTCATCTAAGATCTGCCATTGCTTTCGATTGATCGGCCCGCCGCCGGGAATGCTGACACGAATAAGGTACATCCAGTCTTTTTCATTTCCCGTTTTGGCGCGGTTGAATTCCAGGTAAAATCCGTAGGATTTGGCGAGTTGCTCAGATTCCCAAATAATGTCGGGCTTATCGTCGCGCAGATCTTGGTAGAGAGTGCCGCGCAATCCCTTCGAATTGAGTTTATTAAGCTCTTCTTTGGAGAATTGTTCTTGCGGAGTTTTAAAATTAGGATTGAATTCTTTTTTCATCTGCGTTAATATGTTTTTGAGTTAATTCCGTCTGGAAAAGACGTATATCATAATATCCTATGGTCTTTGAAAGTCAATAATTTTTCTCCTGTTTCTTAAGAAAAAATATCGTGTCTGCTACCCAAAATAATTATGTTGGACGATTTTATAAAGAAGTTGAAAACGGACGGATCCTCTGTGATCTGTGTCCAAGGAATTGTGTCTTGTCCGACGGTCAACGTGGGTTTTGCTTTGTTCGTCAGAACATAAACGGGCAAATGATCCTGACGACATACGGGCGCAGCAGCGGTTTTTGCATTGACCCCATTGAAAAGAAACCGCTGAATCACTTCTTTCCGGGGACAAGTATCTTTTCTTTTGGGACGGCCGGATGCAATTTGGGATGTAAATTCTGCCAAAATTGGGATATTAGCAAATCGAAGGAATTTGAACGATTATCTGAAGAAGCAACGCCGGAAAGAATTGCTCAAACAGCAAAAAAGTTAGATTGCCGTAGCGTTGCGTTCACCTACAATGATCCGGTCATTTTTGCCGAATACGCGATGGATACGGCGGATGCCTGTCGGGCTTTAGGGATCTATGCGGTTGCTAAAACTGCAGGGTACATTACCGATGAAGCTCGTCCGGAATTCTTTAAGCATATGGATGCGGCCAATGTTGACCTAAAAGCTTTTACTGAAAAATTCTATCGGAATTTAACTCTTTCCGGGCTAAGGCCCGTTCTCGACACGCTCACTTTTCTAAAAGAAAAAACAAAAGTTTGGCTGGAGATCACGAATTTGATCATTCCCGGTGAAAATGATTCGCCGGAAGAATTTCTTGAAATGTGCAAGTGGATCGTTAAAAATCTTGGGGCGGATGTTCCTGTGCATTTTACGGCGTTCCATCCTGATTTTAAGATGAACGATCATCCGGCGACGTCGGCGAGTACATTGCGTAAAGCGCGCGAGATCGCTTTGGCGCAGGGAATACATTTTGTTTACACCGGGAATGTCAGTGATGTTAAAACACAAAGCACGTATTGCCACGGATGCGGAAAACTCCTCATTGAACGTAATTGGTACGAATTAGGCGCGTATCATATTAAAGGCGGAAAATGCCGGTATTGTCAAACAGTTTGCCCCGGATATTTTGAAGATAGCGCCGGCCGTTGGGGTTCAAAACGTGTGCCGGTAAGTATGAACTAATATCAATGATCAAAAGGAGATCTTATGAAGCTGTTGTGTTGGAATGTGAACGGGATCCGCGCGGTTGAAAAAAAAGGATTTGTGGAGTGGTTAAGAAAAGAATCGCCGGATATTTTATGTATCCAGGAAACGAAAGCCCATCCCAGCCAGTTGACAGAAGGCCTTTTGCGTCCGGGCCCGTATAAAACATATTGGTCGTCCGCCGAAAAGAAAGGTTATAGCGGCGTTGGGATCTTTTCTAAAAAAGACGCGGATGTTCAAGAGGGCCTGGGGATAAAGAAGTTTGATTGCGAAGGGCGCGTGCTTGAGGCGGACTATGGAGACTTTGTTCTGTTCAATATCTATTTTCCTAACGGCGGTGCCGGCAATAAACGTGTTCCATTTAAGATGGAATTCTATGACGCCTTCCTAAAAACAGCTTTAAATTTGCAAAAAAAGGGAAAAGGGATCATTGTCTGCGGCGATGTTAACACGGCGCATGAAGAAATTGATCTGGCGCGCCCCAAAGAAAATCAAAAGAATACCGGTTTTCTCCCTGAGGAGCGGGCCTGGGTCACCAAATTTATTTCGCACGGGTTTATCGACACATTCCGTCATTTTGAAAAAGGCGCGCAGCATTATACCTGGTGGGATTATAAAACGGGAGCGCGCGCCAGGAATATCGGCTGGAGAATAGATTATTTTTTTATTTCAGAAAATCTATTGCCAAAACTCAAAAACGCGTTTATTTTAAAAGATGTGATGGGGTCCGATCATTGCCCCATTGGAATTGAAATTAAATAAGTTCCTGAAAACTGAGAGGGTGCGATGTCAAAAAAGGTTCTAGTCGTTGATGACGATCCGGTCGTTCTAAAGTTAGTAAAATCCCGCCTGGAAGCTAACCAATATGAAGTTACGACGGCTAGCGATGGCGATGAGGGTTTGCAAAAGCTTAAAACCCAAAAACCGGATCTGATCATTTTAGATGTCGAGATGCCTCGGATGGATGGCTATACGTTTGTTGTCGAATTAAAAAAGCACGATGATCTTAAAAATATTCCTATCATTATTTTGACGGCGAAGGAGCATCTGAAAGACCTCTTTAAGTTGGAAGGTATTCGGGACTATATCGTCAAGCCGTTCAAGGCCGAAAAATTCCTCGAAACTGTAAAAAAATATCTCGCCTAGAATTACGACTTATCAAACAAAGGAGGATCGCGTGAATATCTTTTGTTCACTTTTCATTGTTTTTTCATTGGGATTTTTATGCGCGGCTCCTATTAATGCCGCAGAGGCTGTCGCGGAAATTAAACCGACATTGGCAGGCTCTCCTATAGCCGGAGAGGCGGTCTTCGAGGAAAAAAACGGCGGATTAGATGTTGCGGTTACGCTTGTTAATGTGACGCCGGGCAAGCACGGATTTCATATTCACGAAAATGGAAGCTGTGATGACGAAGGGAAAGCCGCCGGAAGCCATTTTAATCCTGACGCGGTGGCGCATGGCATGGCCTCAAAGGATGGTTTTGAACATGCGCATGCCGGTGATTTCGGAAATATTGAAATAGACGCGGATGGTTTCGGGACGCTTGATTTTTTTATGCCCGGACTAACTTTGACCGATATGAATTCGAAATATAATGTGGTAGGCCGAGCGGTTATCGTGCACGAAAAAGAAGATGATTTTGGCCAGCCTCTAGGAAACGCCGGCGGAAGAATTGCCTGCGGGATCATTGGGCTGGTGGATATGAGCGCGCAAACAACCATCGGAGAACCTGCGCAGTAAAATTTACCAATGCGGCAAGCAATGGGTGTAAGGGGTTTTTAAAATATTCCCGACGAGATTTTTGCCGATATGCTGACAACTCAAAATACGTTCGTTCTTCTCATTGATGTACAAGAGCGCCTGATGGCCCACATCCATAGGGTTGAGGAGTTTAATAAAAATCTCGTTAACTTCCTTAAAGGTGTCCGCATCTTAGAAGTTCCTTTCATTTTGACCGAGCATGTTCCCGAAAAACTCGGGAAAACCACTTCTCCTATTCTTGAAATCATGCCCGAAACAATTCCCATTGTTAAAAATACTTTTAGCTGCTGGGGGAACCGGGATTTTAAAAAGTCCGTTAAGAAACTTGGCCGCAAGAAGATCTTGGTTGCCGGTGTTGAAACCCATGTCTGCGTTTATCAAACCGTTGCCGATCTTGTGCAGGCCGGCTTTGAAGTTCAAGTGGTCAGCGATTGCGTTTCTTCCCGCACCCTTGACAATAAAAACATCGGCCTTGAGCGCATCAAACATGTCGGCGCGAGCGTTACCAGCGTTGAAACAGCTCTTTGCGAATTACTTAAGATCGCTCAAGGAGAAAAATTTAAGAAAATCATCCAGCTTATCAAGTAGGCGAATATGGGGAAAATCATCATCAAGCAAAACGATATTACCAAAGAAGACGTTGATGTGATTGTGAACGCGGCGAATACAACACTTCGTGGCGGCGGGGGTGTTGACGGCGCTATTCACCGCGCGGCCGGAAGAAGCGTTTTAGAAGAATGCATTAAGATCGGCGGCTGTAAAACCGGTGATTGTGCCATGACCAATGCCGGAAAACTAAAAGCCAAACGTATTATTCACACCGTTGGACCGGTTTATTACAACGGAAAAAGAAATGAGGCGAGTTTTCTTAGGCGTTGTTATCATAACTCTTTTGCGTTGGCCAAAGAACAGCAGCTTAAAACAATAGCTTTTCCGGCGATCAGTACCGGAGCGTATGGATATCCTATTGAGGAAGCAACACGCATTGCTTTGCAAGAAGGCTTAAAAGCGCAAAATGATTTTGATGAAATTCGTTACGTGTGCTTTTCCGTGGAAGACTTAGAAATTTATGAGCGGATTTACGGTGAAATGACGCAAGTTTGAGATCGGAGGAGTTCAATGAAACTAACGAGTCCGGCATTTAGCCACAATCAATCTATTCCAAAGAAATATACCTGCCAAGGCGAGAATATCAGTCCGCCGCTAAAAGTAGAGGGCATTCCTCCGGAAACAAAAAGCTTAAGTTTGATCATTGACGATCCCGACGCGCCCGGAGGAAATTTTGACCATTGGATCGTTTTTAATATTCCGGTAGTAAGCGAGATCAAAGAAGACGCGATTCCCGGCTTACAGGGAAGTAATGATTTTGGAAAGTTGGATTACGGCGGCCCGTGTCCGCCTAGTGGTACGCATCGTTATTTTCATAAGGTTTATGCGCTGGATACCATGTTGAAACTCAACGAAGGTGTTTCCAAGAAACAAGTTGAAAAAGCGATGGAAGGGCATATTCTGGAAATGGCTGAATTGATCGGCTTGTACAAAAAGGAAAGAAGCTTCTAATGGTGAAAGCACAATTTACTAATCGGCAAAAGAATATTTCCCGCGTGATCAAGGAAAAGCGAAGCTTGCAAAATGATAAAAATAAAACTCGCGGCGGATTTCGCCTGAATCGCGAAAAGTAGTAAATTTAGATACTTTATAGTTTGTAAGATATTCGATTGTGATATAATCAAAACCAATGTGTATCGCTAAATATATTCAATCTTCCATCGGCAGAAAGCAAATTGTCGCCGTCACGGGCCTTTGCCTTGTTTTATTTATTATCGGGCATTTGGTGGGGAATTTGTTCATTTACGGCGGCCCCGATGCCTATAATTGGTACGCCGCAAAATTGATGCATTTAAGGCCAGGCCTTTATATTGTTGAATTCGGCCTGGCCCTTATCTTTTTTATCCATATTTATTTTACCAGTGTTTTGGTGGCCGAAAATGTCCGCGCTCGAAAAGTGCGTTATGCCGTTAATCAACCCGTCGGAAAACGTTCTTTGGCAACAAAGCTTATGCCGTATACGGCGACGTATTTACTGATCTTTCTTATTTGGCATCTTCTTGACTTTACGTTCACCGACCATAGCGCCCAGAAGTATTTTCTTAACGGCGTTGATCTGGGGCTTTACGGCGTTGTTTATCATGCTTTTGTCGATCCTTGGCATAGTTTTGGTTATATTGTCGCTATGTTTTGCTTAGGATTTCATTTAGCGCACGGCATCCAAAGCACGGTTCAAACATTTGGCTATAATCACCCAACGTTTACGCCGCTTATTCAAAATGTCAGCAATGCTTTCGGTATTTTGATCGCTTTCGGCTATAGCACGATCCCGATCCTTATCATGGCGCATAACGGACGCTATCATCTTTTAGGATAATAATGACGACACTGAATTCTAAAATTCCACCGGGGCCTTTAAAAGATAAATGGACGAAATTTCGTACCAATGTCAAGCTCATTAATCCTGCCAATAAACGTAAATATTCTATTATTGTCGTCGGAACCGGTTTAGCCGGCGCTTCGGCGGCGGCATCTTTGGCTGAGCTTGGATACAAGGTCAAAGTTTTTTGTTTGAATGATAGTCCGCGCCGCGCCCATAGCATTGCCGCGCAAGGCGGAATCAATGCCGCCAAAAATTATCCCAATGACGGCGATAGTGTTGAGCGTTTGTTTTACGATACCATTAAAGGCGGAGATTTTCGCGCCCGTGAAGCCAATGTGTATCGTTTAGCGGAGATCAGCAATTCCATCATTGACCAATGTGTGGCGCAAGGAGTTCCTTTCGCGCGCGAATATAGCGGTTATTTAGAGAATCGTTCTTTCGGCGGGGCACAAGTGTCGCGCACCTTTTACGCGCGCGGACAAACCGGACAACAGCTTTTACTCGGCGCTTACAGCGCTTTGATGAAAGAGATCGGCAAAAAAACCATTGAGTTTTATTCGCGCCGGGAAATGCTGGATCTAGTCGTAGTGAACGGCAAGGCGCGCGGCATTGTGGCGCGCGATCTTGTATCGGGAAAAATCGAATCTCATAGTGCCGATGCGGTTATTTTAGCCACCGGTGGTTACAGCAATGTGTATTATCTTTCTACAAACGCTAAATCGCCCAATGTCACTGCCGCTTGGCGCGCGCATAAAAAAGGTGCGTTTTTTGCCAATCCTTGCTATACGCAAATTCATCCCACCTGTATCCCGACGCACGGCGATTATCAATCCAAATTGACTTTAATGAGCGAAAGCCTTCGTAATGACGGACGCGTCTGGGTTCCTAAGAAAAAAGGTGATGCTCGAAAACCTTCCGACATTCCTGAAAATGAACGCGACTATTATTTGGAACGAAAATATCCCAGTTTCGGAAATCTTGTTCCGCGCGACATCGCTTCGCGCGCCGCCAAAGAGCAATGCGACAAAGGTTTTGGCGTCGGATCGACGGGGCTGGCGGTTTATTTGGATTTCGCCGATTCTATTAAACGGCTGGGAAAAAATGTCATTAAAGAACGCTACGGAAATTTGTTCGATATGTATGAAAAGATTATGGGCACCAGCGGCTATGATCAGCCGATGATGATCTATCCGGCTATTCATTACGCCATGGGCGGGCTGTGGGTGGATTATCATTTGATGAGCAATTTGCCCGGACTTTTTGTTTTAGGCGAGGCGAATTTTTCCGATCATGGCGCCAATCGATTAGGCGCCAGCGCCTTGATGCAAGGTTTGGCTGATGGATATTTCGTTATTCCCAATACCATTTGCGAATATTTTGCTACCAATTCATTTGAAAAAATAAGTCCCGACGCGCCGGAATTTAAGATCTCGGAAAGGGAAGTTTCCGACAAAATTTCTAAACTGCTTTCCATCAAAGGCAAAAAAACCGTCGATGAATTTCATAAAGAATTAGGGCTTTTGCTTTGGGAAAAATGCGGTATGGCGCGCACGGAACAAGGATTAAAAGATGCGCTTAAAGAAATTGCGCGCATTCGCGATGAATTTTGGAGCAATGTTAATGTCTTAGGTTCGGCACAAGATCTTAATCAGGCGCTTGAGCGCGCGGGACGTGTCGCCGACTTTTTAGAATTCGCCGAAACCTTGGTGCGCGATGCGCTTCATCGAAAGGAATCTTGCGGCGGGCATTTTAGAGAAGAATTTCAAACTCCTGAGGGCGAAGCTAAGCGCGACGATGAGAATTTTTCCTACGTTGCGGCTTGGGAATTTAAAGGCGTTGGCGCTGAACCTGTTTTGCACAAAGAAATACTGAATTTTGAAGAAGTTCATTTGGCTCAAAGGAACTATAAGTAATGAGCAAAAAATTAAATATTACTCTAAAGATTTGGCGACAGAAAAACGCTGATGCGCCCGGTAAGCTGGAAACGATCAAAGCCGATGCCATTGATTCGGATATGTCGTTTTTGGAAATGTTAGATGTCGTCAATGAACGCCTCACAAAATCCGGCTTAGAACCGATCGCCTTCGACCATGATTGCCGTGAAGGCATTTGTGGCGCATGCGGTGCGGTCGTTAACGGCCAAGCACATGGGCCTTTAAGAGGAACAACGCTTTGCCAGCTTCATATGAGACATTTTAAAGACGGTGACACCATTGTCGTTGAGCCGTGGCGTTCTCGCGCGTTTAAAGTGATCAAAGATTTAGTTGTTGATCGCGGCGCTTTTGATCGCATTATTTCCGCCGGAGGATTCGTTTCTGTGCGCACGGGAAGCGCGCCTGAAGCTAACACAATTCCTGTCGCGAAAAAGACATCCGACCTTGCCATGGATGCGGCCGCTTGCATTGGCTGTGGCGCTTGTGTGGCGGCGTGTCCTAACGCTTCGGCGATGCTTTTTGTGGCGGCCAAGGTTTCGCACTTAGCGCTTTTACCGCAAGGGCAAATAGAAAAGAAAGAGCGCGTTTTGAACATGGTCAAACAAATGGATAAAGAGGGTTTTGGAAATTGCTCCAACGAATACGAATGCGAAGCCGCTTGCCCTAAAGAAATTAGCGTTGCCAATATCGCTCGGATGAATAAGGAATTCTTATCCGCGTAGCTCCATAGAAGTTGTTTAAGCCATCCTCATGAGCCTATCAATCGAAAAATCCACCATTCAAAAGTTCGACACTCCGGGTCCGCGTTACACCAGCTATCCGACGGCGCCCGAATGGGATAAAACCTTTGATCCACAAGTTTATATTCAAAAATTAAAAGAGTTCGGCCGTAGTCAAAAAAGCCTATCGATCTATGTTCACATCCCGTTTTGCCAATCGCTTTGTTATTTTTGCGCTTGCACAGTGGCTATTCGTAAGCAAGAAGATAAATTCGGCGATGAATATCTAGATTATTTATGTAAGGAAGTGGATTTGGTGCGTGCCGCGATTGGACGGCGCGCAGCTGTTAAACAGTTCCATTTAGGCGGTGGAACGCCGACTTTTTTAACTGAAAAACAACTGGAGCGGCTCTATCATAAGATCGCCGAAAATTTTCTCATTGAAAAAGATGCCGAGATCTCCATCGAAGTTGATCCGCGCACCATTGATGAATCGAAGGTCAAAAAACTTCGCCAACTTGGATTTAACCGCATGTCGATGGGTGTACAGGATTTTAATGAAGAAGTGCAAAGGCAAGTCAATCGCATTCAACCCTTTGAAATGGTGAAGGAATTTTCCCGTTGGTGTAGGGAATTAAAGTTTGCTTCTATGAATTATGATCTCATTTATGGTTTGCCGGGCCAGACAAGAGCAAGTTTTTTTGACACGGTTGAAAAAGTGATCAAGCTTAAACCCGACCGCATCGCGCTTTATAGTTTCGCGCACGTGCCGTGGCTTAAGAAACATCAGGGAAAATTAGACGAAAAAGCTCTTCCCATAGCGGATGAAAAGTTGGATATTTTTCTGGAGGCCCGTCGGCAATTTCTGGAAAACGGCTATCAGGCGATCGCTATGGACCATTTTGCGCTTTCAACCGATGAAATGAGTAAGGCCTTTAACAAGGGAACGCTTTACCGTAATTTTATGGGCTACACCTTAAAGCCTTCCGATGATTTTTTAGGATTTGGCATGTCGGCCATTGGGTTTATCGAAAATACCTTTATTCATAATTTTAAAACCATTCCGGATTATTATGCGCCGCTTCAAAAGAATATTCTTCCTGTGGAGGCCGGCAAAGTTTTAAGCGAAGATGATTCAATGCGTCAATGGGCCATTAATTCGCTGATGTGCCGGTTTAAGTTGGATAAAAATGAGTTTAAAAATGTTTTCGCGCGTGATTTCAATGAATATTTTTCTTTTGAAGCGGCGCACATCTCCCAGTGTATTTCCGACGGGATTTTAACCGCGCAAGCGGATACGCTTATCGTGACCGATCTAGGAAAAATATTTATCCGTAATGTCTGTATGGGGTTTGACTGGTATTTGCGTCAAGAAAAAGGGCATAAAAAGTTTTCACGAACAGTTTAAAAGGAGGATGTTATGAAGAAAATATTTCTCGCATTATTTTTGACCTTGATCGCCACACCTTGCTTCGCCGAAGATTTTGCGGTCACCAGCGCGTCGTGGCAAGATGGCGCTATGATGGAGCGCCAATATGTTTTTAACAGCTTTGGCTGTACCGGAGAGAATACTTCGCCTCAGGTTTCCTGGCGCAATGCGCCTGAGGGAACAAAAAGCTTTGCCGTAACGGTTTACGATCCCGATGCGCCCACAGGCTCGGGCTGGTGGCACTGGACGATTTTTAATATTCCGACCGATGTCAGCGATCTTAATGAAGGGGCAAGCGCGAGCGGCGCTTTGCCGGCTTCGGCTGTTCAAGGAAAAACAGATTTTGGAACCGCGCAATATGGCGGCGCTTGTCCGCCATCGGGTGATAAACCGCATCGTTATATCTTGACCGTTTATGCGCTTGGCATTGATAAGCTTGACCTTACAAGCGATGCGTCGGGCGCGATGGTGGGGTATTATTTGAATGCCAATGCTTTAGGAAAAGCTTCGTTAATCGTAAATTATGGAAGATAATGAGACCCTGCTACATTTTTTCAAAATGTGACAGCGGGGTAAATTCGGTCAAACACTTTACGTTGCTGTCGCTACCGTAAAGCGTGACCTCACTTAGGAGGATCGTATGAAAAATATTTTTTTAAGAACAACTGGGTTGCTTTTGACGATCATTTTTATGTTTTCATTAATTATCATTTCAAGTGCCTTGGCGGAACCTTTAGGGTATGTTGCCTATTGGTATGGGAAAGTCAATCAGCATAAGATGATTAATGGAGCCTGGGAAACGGATCCCGATGGTGTCTCTGGAGCGGATATTTATCCCGACCTGTATTGTCAAAAGTGGTTCCCGGATTCCCTTGGTGTAAGAGATTTAGGGCCGCAGCTCATTGAAGGATGGAAAAACCAAGGCAATTCCGGAAATTATGCGGGTCAAGGCGTTGTTTATGAATGCACCACGCAAGCCGAAGCTAAAATTACAACGCCGGTTGTTGCCTGGGGAACTGGTTTTCCGACCTGGAAACGTCCCGGAGAACCGACAAATCCCTGCGACCTTGAACAACAAATGTTAGTTCAGGAAAAGCCTTGGAATGGGCCGCATTGCGAGAATGGCGTCATTGTGTCGCAGCCTAAGAATTCTGACGAGCCTGTGTTTATACCGCGCGCGTTAGATGGCTCTTATAAAGGCTCTTACGATCAATGATCTTAAAGAAGCACAGTAAGCGCATTGTCGGATTTGCGCCCATTGCGGATAAAAATTCCAAAGTGCTTATTTTAGGCTCCATGCCGGGCGTTAAAGCACTTCAAGTGCGAGAGTATTACGGAAATCCGCAAAATCATTTTTGGAAAGTAATGACAGCGCTTTTAGGCGCCAAAGCAAATTTAAGTTACGCGGATAAAAAGAAGTTGCTTGTTAAAAACAAAATAGCGCTTTGGGATGTCGTTTTTTCTTGTCAAAGGGCAGGTTCTGCCGATTCTGCGATGCGAAATATCCGCCCCAACAATTTTAGAAATTTTTTCAAGAAATACGCTAATATAAAGATGATCTGTTTTAACGGCCAAACGGCCGCCAAGATTTTTCAGCGGTTTAATTCGGATATTGATTTACCCAGCATTATTTTGCCGTCCACCAGCCCGGCGCATACGATCGGATTTAAAAGAAAGTTAAAAGGGTGGGGGAAAATATTGAACGGGCGCAGTTTTTAGTAACCCTATACAATTTCCTATACAATACCTATACGATATGCTATTCTTAGCTCATGTTTAAACCACATTATCGCACCACATCTTTTTTGATCAGTATTCTTGAGAATATGGCCGCGCAAACGGCACTTATTAAGAATTCCGGCATTAAGTTTCCGGCGCGTGTTTCTCTTGAAAAAGATGCGGTCAATCGCAGTGTTCATTCCTCAACGTCGATCGAAGGTAACAACTTATCTCTTAAGCAAGTAGCCGCTTTAAGCGACAGAAAAGACATCGATGCTGATCAAAAACAAAAACAGGAAGTTCAAAATTGTTTAGCGGCCTTGCGCTGGGTTTTAGCGCACAAGCACAGTGCTTTTACGGAAAGTCAGCTTTTGACACTTCATAAGATGATGACCAAGGGACTTTTGCCTGCTGCTGCGATCGGGCGATTTAGAAAAACTCAAAATTATGTGGTGAACGCTAAAAGAATCGTTATTTTTACTCCTCCGCCCCCCCAACAGGTAGCTCGTAAAGTAAAAGAACTTTTTCTATGGCTTAAAAATACTCCCCTGGAGCATAGCGTTATTCATAGCGCTATTTTTCATCATGAATTTGTTACCATTCATCCCTTTACTGATGGCAATGGCCGGGTTGCGCGAGCAGCCAGCCAGTGGATTCTGCTCAAAAAGAAATTTGATCCCGTCTATACCTTAGGACTGGATGACTATTTTGCGCATGACCGAAACAAATATTATGCGATGATCCAACAGGCGCGCGATTTGGATAATGACTATACACATTGGATCGAGTATGTTGCTCAAGGCCTTTTAGTGTCGATTGAAAATATTGCCGGACGTATAAAGGAAATGAAGCGCGTCTTAAAAGGAAAAAGGATCGAATTAACGCCCAAGCAGGAAGAGATCTTAAATCTCTTAAATGAGCATGGCGCGATCGGTTCAGCGCAAATTTCCAAGGCAATGGATATCAATCGTGCGCGGGTTAATCAGCTGGTGGCGCCGCTTGTTAAAGCGGGAATTGTAACCCAAGAAGGTAAAGCACGCGGCGTTAAATATGCTTTGAAGTAATTTGTGCAAAAATTGTCAGGAGCGGTAGAATAGAAGAAACAATTTTTGCACCAGGCCCAGCAGTTCAATGAATTTAAAATGAAAATCCTAAATCCTAATGTCGAAATACTAAACAAATTCCAAATTCGAATTTTAAAATACAAAACTGTTTTGATATTTGGATTTAGAAATTAGGGTTTGTTTAGGGTTTAGGATTTAGTGTTTAGGGTTTATAATAAATTTAACAGTTTGCGTCTTTGGTCTTGAATTGCGAAAGAGGGAGTGGGGAAGGTTTTGAAAGTGATCAGCATATGAAGAAAATAAATTCTATTCAAGCTGTCGCAATCCTGGCCACGCTTATAAGCGCAGCGACACTTTTTCGCCGGCAATTTGCGATCATGTTTGTACTTATTAATTTTGATACTTTCGTGAAAGAAAGCGGAAAACTCATTACAATAACAGGCTTGATCATTGATTTTCTACCTGTTTTGATTATTGTCGGAAGTTTGGGAGTTTTTCTGAGAAGACCGGGAAGTCTGCTCATCCTCAAATGGTGCTTTATTATCTCTTTAATCCTCAATTTATGGATTGGAATTATTCAATGCATCAATTTCTTTATTTTGCCTTCTATGGAAAATTATATTCCACCCGAAGGTTCCGTGGTTAGAAAAGCTAACTTCGTCGCTCCGTTTATCTGGAGCGTTGTTTATGGATCGTTTCTTTATGTTGTCACTCGCCCCAAAGCCAAATTCTTTGGCATCCGAGCTCCAGAAAAAGATGCGAGGGATTGAAGGAGCATTAAATAATGCGTATAATTTTTGCTATACATGGAATTCAAAGCGTCCAAAAGGATAATTGGGTTAATAAATTTGTTAACTATATTAACGAAGATGAACGATTTGATGGTGATATTAAAATACCGCATACTTATGGATATCTCCGGGCGCTTAATTCAGTAAACATGAAAACTAAATTTGATCATGTTAAAAGTGTCATGCGAGAGTTGAGATCTCTTACGACTCAATATCCCGATGCTGAATTAAACATTGTTGGACACAGTTATGGGACAGAATTGAGTTATCAGGCGATCAAAAGAAGCGAAGAAGATGGCAAGTCGCCAATCAAAGTTAATAAGTTGATTTTAGTAGCCAGTATCGTTTCTGCTCATAGAGAAATTCCGTATGATGATACTCTGCGTGCTGGAAAGTTGAATGAGCTACATTGTTATTGCAGCTATAATGATGAAGTTTGTAGATATAATCCTTTTGGTCATTCTGGCTGCTTTGGTTTTTTGCGGAGCGCCTATGACATGAAATGTTATCAAAAACCTTTTAAAGATCTAGAAATTTATAATCATCAACAAAAAACTTTAGAACATGGAGATTATTTTGAAGGAACTAAATTTTACAAAGAATGGCTTGATGTTATCGATCTAAGAAAGTAACTTAATGTTATGGTAAGAAAAATAAGCGGAAAAGAATATGAAGCTTGGTCAAAGGAGGATTTGATCAAGGAAATCGTGAAGATAAAAAGCACGACGTATGGGCTTGTTTGGCATCGCGATTTGCCAGAAGAAAAAATTGATATTTTAGTCAATCCGGATGCACGTACGCCAAGCGAGATGTTTCCCAACGAAATGGCGGGTAAGCCATTTCCTGTCTTGAAAGAAGTTAAGAATAAAGCAATTGAATCTGATAAATCAAAACTCGTAAATCTTTTGATTGAGGGGGATAACTACCATTCTCTAGCTGTCCTTAATTTCACGCACCGCGAAGCGGTCGATTTGATCTACATTGATCCGCCTTACAATACCGGCAATAATGATTTCATTTACAATGACAAACTTGTTGATAAAGAGGATAGTTTTCGACATAGCAAATGGCTTTCGTTTATGGAGAAGCGTCTCAAGCTGGCAAAAAATCTTTTGAAACAAAGCGGGGTCATTTTTTTAAGTATTGACGATAATGAGCTGGCGCCATTACGAATGCTTTGTGATGAAATATTCTCTTCAGAGAATTTCTTGGCAACGATAGTTTTGAAGAACAAAGCGGGTGCTGGAGCAAAACCAAAAGCATTAATCGAGGTGCACGAATATATTTTGATGTACGCAAAAAGTTCCAGTTTCATTAAATCAATAAGCGTTCCTTATATTGAATCAAACAACAAGTTATTTACAAAAAAAGATAAGCATTTTTCGATCAGGGGACCTTACGGGACTTGGGCATTGGGGACAACTAGCATGGCTGATAGGCCAAATCTACGATACCCGATTAACTATAATGGAGAAGAAATTTGGCCCGAAAAGCAATGGCTTTGGTCCAAAGAACGCGTAGAACAAGCAATGAAGAACGATGAACTTGTGTTCAATAAAATGAAAAACGGAAAATGGTCGGTTAGATTTAAACAATATTTAAAGGATAAAGATGGAATCTTGAGGAATTCAACCCCAACAACTCTTTTTGAGGGACCATATACACATGAAGGAACAAAAGAATTAGACGACATTCTAGGGAACCGTTTATTTATGTTTCCTAAGCCTGTTAACTTAATTAAGAAAATTCTAAAATTTAATTATAATGGGGAGAAAAACAAAAATCACGTCATTCTTGACTTTTTTGCTGGTTCAGGGACAACAGGTCATGCAGTTTTAGAGCTAAACAAAGAAGACGGCGGTTGCAGATCCTTTATTTTATGTACGAATAACGGGGATCAAAAATCAGAGCATAAAATCGCTTCAGATATTTGTTATCCTCGGGTTAAAAAAGTAATAAGTGGATACAAAAATCAGAAAGAAGAGAAAGTCGATGGACTTGGCGGAAATCTCAAATATTACGCAACCGATTTCGTAGAAGCTGAGCCAACAGATAAAAATAAGCGAAAGCTAGTAAAAGAATCAGCGGATATGCTGTGCATCTTAGAAAATGCTTTTGAGTTTGTCCAAGGAACGGACGAATTCAAGATTTTTAAGAATACGGATAAGTACATTGGGATTATTTTCTATGAGGAGGCAATAGAGGATTATAAAAAGATAATCAAAAAGATTGATGGGCGTTTTAACACTTACGTTTTCTCGATGGGTGATGATCCGCATGTGAGGAAATTTGCTGATGTTAAGAGTAAGGTGTCGCTTTGTGCAATTCCCGAAGTGATCCTAAAGGTATATCGGGAGATTTTTAAATAATATGATATTCGAATTTAAAGATTACCAAGAAAATGCTGTTGTAAAGTTGAAGCGAGAAATCAATGAGCTTTTGGACTCGGATGAGAGCAAAATTTGTATTTTTAAAGCGCCTACAGGATCTGGTAAAACGCTGATGATGGCAGAATTCTTAAAGCGCTTAGTCGACTCTCGCGCAGATGGTAAGAAATTCTCGTTTGCATGGATTGCTGTAAATAAATTGCATGACCAGAGCCGAAATAATCTTCGGAAATATTACGATGAAAACGGTGTAGGTATAAAATGCTCGTATTTTGAAGATTTGGATGATCGTAAAATTGGCGAAAACGAGATTTTATTTCTGAACTGGGCAAGTATCAATAAAAAAGACAATTTGTATGTTCGCGCAAATGAACGAGATAACAATTTGACAAGTATTGTCGCTCGAACGAAAGATGAGGGCAGAATAATTTTTCTCATCATTGATGAAAGCCATCACACAGCGAATAGTGAAAAATCAAAGGAACTGATACAAGATATTGGACCCAAAATTACGATTGAAGTTTCAGCTACTCCACAACTAAATAACGCAAGCAGAATTGTTGAAGTGGAACTTAAAGACGTAAAAGATGAAGAGATGATCAAGAAAGAAATTGTCATTAACCCTGGTTTTGAACATTACATCATTGATAAGAAGAAAAGTGACAAAACTGCAGATGAGCTTGTGCTAGAGACTGCGTTAAAAAAGCAGATTGAATTACAGAAGAAGCTTGAGATTGAAGGATCGGGTATTAATCCACTTTTGCTCATTCAATTACCGGATGCAGTGCAGGGTGTATCGGATAAAAAAGACGAGATTGTTACTTTACTCAAGAAATTTGGCTATACAACAGAAAACGGTCGACTCGCGATTTATCTTTCTGATAAAGACAACAAGGTAAACCTTACGAATATAGAGAAGAATGAGAACGAGGTTGAGGTGATGATATTCAAGCAAGCGATTGCGCTTGGCTGGGATTGTCCGCGCGCTTCAATTTTGGTTTTGTTTAGACAATGGCGCGAGGAAAACATTACTTTCTCTATCCAAACGCTTGGACGCATTATGCGTATGCCAGAGCAGAAACATTACGCCGATCAAGATTTGAACGTTGGCTATGTGTTCACGAGTTTACAGGACATCAATGTCGCCAAAGATTTATCGCGCGATTACATTACAACCTTTACTGGGTTTAGAATTAAGAATTACAAAAATCTTGATTTACTGGCCTATCACTCAAAGCGTTTCCGTGAGGAAACTCGCCTTTCCTCTGATTTTACGCCTCTTTTCGTCGAGGCAGGAAAGAAGCTGAAACTCAAAGAAAAGTTTTCATTCAAACATAGTATTTTAAAAACAAGTTTAATCGCGAGTGGTCGTGTTGTTGACAGTGATAAGGAAACAAAGGGCATAGATAGAAAAGGAACGCTTGATATTCCCAAGAATGAAGTTGAGTTGCAAAATGCGTTTGATATGTTTGCGCGAAACAATCTCGCACCATTCGCGCCAGAGCAACGATCAATTGGTCGTATAAAAAGTTCAATCTATTCACTTTTTGAAGCGTCGCGAAACGAAGACGAATGGCCAAAGATTCAAGCCGCTGTTCTTGCGGAGGAAAACCGCCAAATTATGATTGATACCATCAATTTTGCAAAAGAAATGTATCAAGAAGAAGTTGGAAAAGGTAAAAATGAGCTAGTGAAGAATGAGGAGCCCTGGAATGTTCCGAAAGTAATAAACTACACTCTTTCTTTTGCAAAGAAAGATTATAAAAAGTCGGTGATGCTTCCATATTACACAAGGAAGTCCGGTGGAGGCACAGCGAATATGTTTGAAGAAGATAGTAACCTTGAAGTTGATTTCATAGAATATTTGGAAAAATCAAAAGAAGTGGAGTGGTGGTTTAAAAATGGGAAAAGTGATGCGACGTATTTCGCCGTACCGCATATGGAGCATGGGGCTGAAAAGCCATTTTATGTTGATTTTATTGTAATGCAAAAAGATGGTCGCATTGGTTTATTTGATACAAAAGGCGGGCTGACTGCAGAAACGGCAAAATCACGCGCCGAGGGATTGGCAAAATATATCACTGAACAAAATAAAAACGGTAAAAAATTATATGGCGGAATTGTGCTGAAAGAAAGGAATAGCTGGCGCTATCGTGATGGTTTGAAATACGAATACAATCCAAGCAATCTCAAAGATTGGAAATTTTTGGATTTGAATTGAAAATATGACAACGATTAGAAAAACTGAAGGTGGGATAGAATACTTATTTGGATTGCTAAAAGAAAAAGCAAAAACTGTTACTCGTGCTGCTTTTTGGAAAATCCCACATAAAAACTCACAACAAGAGGATATTTGCCTAAAAATTGGCAGATATAACAAGAATGGCTTCGCGCCTGAAACACTTGAAAATACAAATCCAAAAAGTGAACTTACTTTGGATAATGAGGAATTTCAGAAATTACTTGAGTTTTTATCGGATAACTACGAACCCTTTAAAAAGGGAGTAAAAGAGTATATCCCAATTGATGAGAAATTTGACCATCAAAAGGTTAAACATTTAAGGGCAATTTTTGCGGATCCAGACAAACAGAAAGTTTTGGATTTTATTGCAAAGAACAATATCTTGCCAGAAGACATGATTGCGGGATTGCAACATCAGGCAAGAATGGGGGCGGTTAGAGAATTTGAAAATATGCTTGACCAAAATTTGCTTGAGCAGAAATGGCAGGAATGGCTAAAGCGAAATGACTGGGTTCTTGGAAGTGAATTTGTGAAGATTTTAGAAGAACGAGAAATAGATACCGCAAATATCGCAGATTATTTAATGCAAGCGTATGATGGTTTTCTTGATATTGTTGAAATTAAGCGGCCCGAAGGGAACTTGCAATTTTGGGCCAATGGGCAGGATCATGGGAACTATGTGCCATCAGCCGACTTAACAAAAGCTGTTACACAAGCGACGAAATATATTTATGAAGTGGAACGTGAAGCAAACAGTGTGAAATTCTTAGAACGAGTCGCTAATGTAAAAACAATAAAACCGCGTTGTATATTGATTTTCGGTAGATCAAGCGACTGGAACAATGAGCAAAGAGAAGCATTTCGAATTTTAAATTCTAGCTATCATAATTTAACGATAATGACCTATGACCATGTTTTAAGTCGAGCCAAGCGGATTTTAGAAATTGATGAAAAATAATTTAAACCGTTTCTAAATAATTATTGTTGTTAAAAAAATAGCGTGCCAGGCACAAAGCGGGGACAGGGTTGCCCCTACTGATTTGAGAATAATCAACGAGGAAGGATATCCAATGAAAAGCGGCAAAGATAAAGACAAGCAGGAAAAGAAACTTGGCAAAAAACTTTACGAACGCGAACTTAAAAAACTACAAATAGAGCTGGTAAAACTCCAAGAGTGGATCAAGCGCAAAAACTTAAGAGCGATCGTTCTCTTTGAGGGCCGCGATGCCGCCGGCAAGGGCGGGGTTATCAAGCGTATTACTCAGCGTACCAGCCCGCGCATTTGCCGGGTGGTGGCTTTGAGCGTTCCGACAGAAAAAGAAAAAACCCAGTGGTATTTTCAGCGTTATATCGCCCATCTTCCGTCGGCCGGAGAAGTGGTTTTATTCGACCGCACCTGGTATAATCGCGCCGGGGTAGAACGGGTGATGGGGTTTTGTACCGATGAGGAATATAAGGAATTTTTACGCTCGGTTCCGGAATTTGAACGGATGCTCATCCGCTCCGGCATTATCCTCATCAAATATTGGTTTTCGGTAAGCGACGAGGTTCAGGAAAAACGGTTTCAAAAGAGGCTGCAAGATCCCCGACGGCGCTGGAAGCTAAGCCCCATGGATTTGGACGCCCGCACCAGATGGGTGGAATATTCCAAAGCCAAGGATACCATGTTTGAGTGCGCCGACACAAAAGAGTCGCCCTGGTATGTGGTCAATGCCGACAATAAACGCCGCGCACGGCGTAAGTGGATTCATCATCTTTTAAGCAAGATGTCCTACAAAGACCTAACACCTAAACCCATCAAGCTGCCGCCGCGCCAAAAAGATAAGGGCTATGTGCGCCCACCGCTTACGAAACAACATTTTGTGCCGGAAGTGTATTGAAATAGCGCTTACCCCTGCTGATTTGTTTTCAAAAGCAAAACAAATCAAAACGTAGGGGCTGCTTATTTCCTGCGGAAATAAGCAGGGGTTGATTATTTTCCGCGGGAATTTGTATCGAAAGAGTTTTGAATGTCGTTTCCGACATCATCGATTGTATCATCTTCGTCTTGGGGCGCAATGACCCGAATAACCGTTCTTGCCCTGACTTCGGCCTCTGTGCCGGCAATATTCAAGGGAAGTGTTGCTTTGACAAAATACGGACCCGGATCGACCGGAGATAAAGGCCCTGCGGGATTTCCATACGGAGGAACAGATAAGACCATGCTTCCATAGGCTACAGAAGCGCGACTTTTGGAATAGGCGCCGTCATTGGAGGGGTGATTGGTCCCGTTGACTTCGCTGTGATGGTTACGCGTGCGGCCGTACACGTCGGTTGCCAGATCAAACCTTACAGTGATAACATTGTTGTCTGCGCCGCCAACAGCCACGTATCCGTCCGATTCATTATTGATCTCAATTTGATAGTAGATCGTCTCACCCGGCGCGTAAACGGCTTTGTCTGTTTTGATCTCAACGCTGACCGGTTCTTCGATGGCATAGCTCAAAGCGCTTAACCCGACCACAAACGATAATGCTGTTAACATGACCAATGATCTTTTTTTCATGCAAGGATCTCCTTTTGGGATTAAATTTTAGTATCCACAATATAGCATACCGAACGGCCATTAGCAAACTTGGGGGATTTTTAATGTTCTTCTGATAACTAATCTGGTTTTTTCTCCTCGATTGTGGTACACTCCTTTTTCGCTATAAGACGCTAAAAATTAAATAAGGTGGATTTAATATGATCTCAGTCAGTAATGTTTCTTTGCAATATGGCCAGCGCAAGCTTTTCTCCGGCGCGAATATTTTGTTCACAGCGGGGAATTGTTATGGGCTTATTGGCGCCAACGGTTCCGGAAAATCCACCTTCCTTAAGATCCTTTCCGGCGAAGTGGACACAACCTCCGGAGAAGTTTCCGTGACGCCGGGCAAGCGTATTTCGGTTTTAAAACAAGACCAATTTGCTTTTGATGAATTTTCGGTCCTCACCACCGTTATTATGGGCCACAAAAAGCTTTACGATATTATCGCTGAAAAAGACGCGCTTTACGCCAAGCCGGATTTTTCCGATGCTGATGGGATGCGCATGGCGGACTTAGACCACGAATTTTCCGCGCTGGACGGCTGGAACGCCGAATCGGAAGCCGCTAAACTCTTAAATAGTCTCGGCATCGGCGAAGAGCTTTGCCAGCTTTCCATGAAACAGCTAAAGGCCGGACAAAAAGTGCGTGTTCTTTTAGCGCAAGCCTTATTCGGCAATCCGGATATTTTACTGTTAGACGAACCCACCAATCACTTAGACATCAATACCTGTATGTGGCTGGAAGAATTTTTGTGTGATTTTGAAAATGTGGCCATCGTCGTTTCTCACGACCGCCATTTTTTAGATAAGGTTTGCACGCATATTGCCGATATTGATTTTGGAAAGATACAACTTTATCCGGGTAATTATACATTTTGGCAGGAATCAAGCCAATTGGCGCTTCGTCAGCGCAGTGAGGACAATCGAAAAACAGAAGAAAAGCGCAAAGAATTGCAAGATTTTATCGCGCGTTTTAGCGCCAATGCTTCAAAATCCAGGCAAGCCACCAGCCGAAAAAAGATCTTAGAAAAACTCACCATTGAAGAAATTCGCCCCTCCTCACGCAAATATCCGTATTTAGGTTTTGAGCCCGAGCGCGAAGCCGGCAATGATCTTTTAACCATCAAAGATCTTTCTAAGTCTTTAGACGGACAAGTGATGTTTGAGAAGCTCAATATCACCATTGAAAAAGGCGATAAAGTGGCTTTTGTGGGGCCAAACGATCTGGCGCGCACCATGCTTTTTCAAATCTTAACCGATGAATTAAAGCCGGACGAGGGAAGTTTTAAATGGGGATTTTCTACGCGGCGTGCGTATTTTCCCAAAGATAATGTTAAATATTTTCAAAGTGAGCTGAATATCATTGATTGGCTTCGTCAATTTTCGGATAATAAGGATGAAAATTTCGTGCGCGGATTTTTAGGGCGCATGTTGTTTTCGGGCGAAGAAACATTTAAACCCGTGAACGTTCTCTCCGGAGGGGAAAAGGTGCGCTGTATGTTGGCGCGCGCCATGCTTATAAAACCCAATGTTCTTATTTTAGACGAACCCACCAATCATTTGGATCTGGAATCTTTAACCGCGCTAAACCGGGGATTACAAAAATTCAACGGAACCATTCTTTTTTCTTCGCATGACCATCAACTGGTGCAAACCGTCGCCAATCGCATTATCGAAATTACGCCCAAAGGTTACGTGGATATGATCGCCACTACCTTTGATGAATATTTGGCGGACGAACGCACCAAAGAACGTTTGAAGGAATTTTATTTATAATGGAAGACGAGCTTAAACCCCAGCCGTTAGACGCCTTGATGATCCGTTTAAAATTATCCAATCACGATCTGGTGGCGGCATCCACCGAACAGCTGACGCATAAAATGGTGGCGAAGGGAAGAAAAGGAAAAAAACTTACCCCCAATGTTCAGCGCAAGATCCTTTTAAGCCTGCAAACACTTTTCCCGGAAGAAAAGCTTAATCTAAAAAAAGTTTTTGAATTTTCAGAATAAACTCTTTTCCTTTGAGATTTTTTCATAAGGATACGATCGTTCACTTATGGCACTTATTAGCTTACAGGAAATATCGCTCGCTTTCGGCGGGCCAAAGATCTTCGAGAATTTAAGCTTTCAGCTTGAAGTGGGCGAACGCGTCGCTTTGCTGGGCCGTAATGGGACAGGCAAAACCACTTTAATGAAGGTGATCGCCGGCCAAGTGAGCATTGATATCGGCCAAGTTGTTCGGCAACAAGGAATTGAAATAACGCATTTACCGCAAGAGATCCCATCGGATATTAAGGGAACCGTTTTTGATATTGTCGCCTCCGGCTTAGGCAAGCGCGGCGAACTGCTTAAAGATTATTATCACGTCAGCCATCGCTTGCACGCCGAACACACTCCCGAACTGATGAAACAGCTCGACCGTTTGCAAGGCGAGCTTGACCGCACCCAAAGCTGGGACACCAACAACAAGGTTGATGAAGTCATTTCGCATATGAAGCTTGATCCGGAAAGTGATTTTTCCGAGCTTTCCGGCGGACAGAAGCGCCGAACGCTTTTGGCGCGCGCGCTGGTTATTGAGCCCGATATTTTACTTTTAGACGAACCGACCAATCATTTAGACATTGATTCCATTGATTGGTTGGAAGAATTCTTAAAAAAGTTCAAAGGGACATTGTTATTTGTGACGCACGACCGGATGTTCATGCGCCATTTGGCGACGCGTATCGTTGAGCTTGACCGGGGAAGTATTTTTAGCTGGGAATGTGATTATGAAACATTTTTAACCAGAAAACAGCTGGCTTTAGAAAATGAAGCGGCGCAGCGTTTTGAATTTGATAAAAGATTAGCGGAAGAAGAAGTGTGGATCCGTCAGGGCGTTAAAGCCCGTCGGGTGCGCAATGAAGGCCGGGTGAAAGCTCTGGAGCGTATGCGCGAAGAGAAAAAAGCTCAGCGCCAGCAAATAGGCTTAGTGAAGATGAAGGCGCAAGAGGCCGAACGCTCGGGGCATTTGGTCGCCAAAATTTCTAATTTAGGTTTTAGTTATCCCGGAAAATGTCTCATCAAAGATTTTTCCACGCAAATCATGCGCGGGGATAAAATTGGAGTGATCGGCGCCAATGGTTCCGGCAAAACAACATTACTGCGTTTGCTTTTAGGAAAAATGACGCCGGAAAAAGGCAAAGTACGCCTGGGAACAAATTTAGAAGTTGCTTATTATGATCAGTTGCGCGAACAATTAGACGAAGAAAAAACCGTTTGCGAAAATGTGACCGGCGGCGGAGATATGATCGAGATCAACGGCAAGCCTCGGCATATCATGGGATATTTGGCGGATTTTCTTTTTTCTCCTGAACGGGCGCGAACACCTGTTAAGGTGCTTTCGGGCGGGGAACGCAATCGGCTTTTTCTGGCAAGACTTTTTACCAAGCCGTCGAATGTTCTGGTGATGGATGAGCCTACCAATGATCTGGATATGGAAACGCTGGAGCTTTTAGAAGAACTTCTTTCGGAATATTCCGGCACGCTTCTTTTGGTGAGCCATGACCGGGCTTTTTTAAATAATGTGGTGACAGGTACATTCGTTTTGGAAGGCGACGGCGCGGTGAATGAATACGTCGGCGGATATGATGATTGGCTCGCGCAGAGAAAGCCCGTTGCTGATACAGAAAAGAAAGATGTGGGCGCCCCTGAAGAAAAAATCGTTAGGGCGCCCCAACCCTCCCAAGCCTATAACGGCCCCAGAAAACTTTCTTATAAGGAAGAGCGTGAGCTTGCCGCACTTCCGGTAAAAATTGAGAAATTGGAAGCCGAGCAAGATAAACTTTATACGCTTTTATCGGATCCCAATTTTTTTCAAAAAGATCCCGCGCAATTTGCCAAAACGAAATCCAGATTAGAAGAAGTAGAAGACGAGCTTTTAGCCGCTTTTGAACGTTGGGAAGTCTTAGAAGGCTCTTCAGACGAGCAAACGGCGTAGCATTTTTTGTTTTGCGCTGGACAAAACGGAGTTCAGGGGTGATAATCTGTTGGGTAAAATCTTATGAAAAATAATCAGAAAAAATCTTTGCAGGAGATGTTTCCTCGGCGATTCGATATCCCGGTCCTGATCATTTTTTGCGCCGGGCTATTTTGCGCCGGGCTTTCTTTGCCGCTTTTAGAGGTTAAGAATTTTATTTTCTGGAAAGACGAATATTCGGTCATGTCGGGCGTGGTCGGGTTGTTCCATGACAGAGAATATTTCCTATCTTTTGTTATTTTTGCA
Source organism: Candidatus Omnitrophota bacterium (assembly GCA_041649175.1). Taxonomy (NCBI): domain Bacteria; kingdom Pseudomonadati; phylum Candidatus Omnitrophota; species Candidatus Omnitrophota bacterium. The sequence goes on from JBAZNR010000002.1 coordinate 80,038, forward strand.
TTTTCGATCATATTTCCGGTCATAAAATTATCTACTCTTTGGATCCTTTGGAAAGTGCGTTTTAGCGCGGAAAAGCGCCAAAAAGTATTATTTTGGTTGGAACAATTAGGCAAATGGTCCATGCTGGACGTATTTGTGGTGGCGATCATGATCGTGGCGGTCAAGTTGGGGCCGCTGACAAATATTCGCCCGCGACTAGGTGTTTACGTATTTGCCGCCGCTATTTTAGCGGCGATGCTAACGACGAAGTGGATCGAGAAATTTGCCGCGCGCGTGGCGAACAAAAATGATCAATAAACCCGCAAAAACCTTAGAACCGAAATTCTCTGAACAAGAGATGGACGATTGCATCGCGCTTTTGAATGCCTTCATTGAAGACAGCGAGCAATTATTCTTGATCAGCAAAGAACAGCGCATTGCCCTTGTTACCGCCGCCGGAAAACTTTCCCGCCCGGATAAGCTTGAGATCATTAAACGTCAGCGCGACCGCAAAAGAATTCAAAAACAAAAGATCATCAATTATGAAAAGAAAGTGCGCGCCGCAACCGGTATTCGCAGCGCCCGAGAGGCGGCTGTTTTTAGCGCTCCGGCGCTGATCGCGCATGAGGATTCTTTAAAGCAGGAAAGGCCTGAGCTTTTAACGCCGCGCGATTGTTATATTTGCAAGGCTCCTTTTACCCGCGTTCATTTCTTTTATGATTCTATGTGTCCGAAATGTGCCGAATTCAATTATCAAAAACGTTTCCAAATGGCGTCATTGGAAGGGCAAACTGCGCTTATTACCGGATCGCGGTTAAAGATAGGTTATCAGGCGACTTTAATGATGCTTCGCGCCGGAGCCAGGGTTATTGCCACCACGCGTTTTCCGGTTGATTCAGCGCTGCGATTTTCTCGTGAAGAAGATTTTAAAAAATGGGGCGGGCGGCTTCATATTTATGGATTAGATCTACGGCATACGCCTAGTGTTGAGATCTTCTGTAATTTTATCGAACAGCAATATGACCGCTTGGATATTTTGATCAATAATGCGGCGCAAACCGTGCGTCGTCCACCGGGTTTTTACGCGCATTTATTAGAGAATGAAGCTAAAAGCTTTGAAACGTTGCCGCCTGAGGTTCAGGCGCTTTTGCGTCCCTTTGAACAGTGCAAGCAAAAGCTTTCGGATGCGACGGGTCAAAATCAATTAGCGGCGAGCGCGAACTTGCCGGTCGCCTGGAACGCAAAAGCGCCGGGCTTAGGGCTTTTTGCGTCGGCTAAGTTATCTCAAGTTCCGTATTCGCACGATCATAGCTTATCGGCCGAAAAAGTTTTTCCGAAGGGCAAACTGGATGCCGATCTTCAACAAGTGGATTTGCGCGAAGTCAATAGCTGGCGGCTTCGTTTGGGCGATATTCCTACCGCCGAGATGATCGAAATCCAATTGGTCAATGCGATCGCGCCTTTTGTGTTATGCAATCGTCTTTCTAAAATGATGAAGCGGGACAATACGGGTAAAAAACATATTGTGAATGTTTCGGCGATGGAAGGGAAGTTTTTGCGTTTTGTAAAGACCGATCGCCATCCGCATACCAATATGGCCAAGGCGGCGCTCAATATGCTAACGCATACATCCGCTAGCGACTTGGCTAAAAGCGGGATTTTTATGAATTCGGTTGATACCGGATGGGTCACCGATGAAGATCCCATCGCGCTTTCTTTGCGCAAACAAGATGTGCATGATTTTCAACCCCCCTTGGATATTGTCGACGGTGCCGCGCGGGTTTGCGATCCGTTCTTTGACGGGATCATCACCGGCAAACATTGGAACGGGCAATTCCTCAAAGATTATTTCCCCATTGATTGGTAAAAAGCGGCTGCCTTGCGGAACAATAATAAATAATTATTTACATTGACAAAGTTATATTCGTCGTCTATAGTTACGTTGCAGTAAATAGTGGAAAAGATTCTGAAGACCGTAAGGAACAGGATTAACTGCCTTACGGTTTTTGTTTCTGCAGTATGTTGTCTTCGAAGTTTAAGAGAACCAGTGCTTTGTAAACCTTGATAAGGTCACAGAAGTTAGCATTGCCAATATTTACTCAATTCTAGTGAAAGGAGGACAGTAAATACATGGCACAAGGTAAAGTAAAATGGTTCAATGACCAAAAAGGTTTTGGATTTATTACTCCCGAAAACGGCAACGATGTATTTGTTCACCACAGCGCTATTCAAGGCGATGGTTACAAATCATTAGCCGAAGGTCAGGCGGTTTCTTTTGATATCACCACCGGCCCTAAAGGAGAACAAGCTCAAAACGTTGTTAAATTGTAATTGAACAACAAGTAAAAAGGCCCGATGACCGCTAAGGTCATCGGGCCTTTTTATTTTCCAGCCGTTTTAAATATTAATCTAAATTATCAAAATTCATCTTGATTTTAAAATGGGTGGGGAGTAAAGTAAGACAAGTGATTTGGTTAAGTCCCGAGTTGAAGGGGGAACCCGGACTCTAAAAAAGTAAAACCTTCGTTCAATAAAATTTATTCGAACGGAGGATTTTTTATTTTATGAATATGACCCAACTCTTAGCCCTTAGTCTTAGCATTTTCCTCGCTTCAGCTTCTTTCTCTTTCGCTCTCCAGGCAGCACCGGATCAGGAAAAATATCAAAAAGACATGGTCAATGTGTTCGATGGTAATTTTTCTGCCGCACAAGAAGTGCGCGATGACATTCGGGCTATTGAAGAAGCCATTGACGAAAGCCCGGGAGACCCGTCTCTTTATTATGAGCTTGCACTCATTTATGGCAGTGTAAAGAACTATTCCAAGACCATAGAATTTCTTAAAAAGACTATTGCCTATTCGTCGGACGATCAAAAGCTGCTTATTGCTCTTCACTGCATTTTGGCCAAGCAGTATATGTGGATAAAGGATTTTAATAAAGCCAGAGAAGCGATCGATAAGATCCGAGGGCATGACCCTGAGAATTTATTTGTTTACACAGTGGATACGGAATATTTTATTCTTAAGAAAGACTGGGTTAAAGCAGCCAAGAAGCTAAAAGAAGCAGAAGGGGCCTGTGCGGCCGAAAATATCGATTGCTATTGGGATGCCTGGAACTTTTGCTTGAAGAAAGTAAAGAGCAAAAAAGATATTATCGAACTTTTTCGGCTCGGGGTTGAAGAAAATCCAAACTCTGCCAAGGCGCATAGGGCGTATGCGGCGGCTTTAAGGGGGAGCTTTGAGACGATCCAGGAGGATTTCCCGATCGTTATGCAGGAACTTCAAAAAGCGTACGAACTCGATCCCAAATATGTTCCGACGATGTTAATGATCGCCAATACGCATATGTTCCTGGGGATCTCTTCAAAAGATAAAAGCCATTTTAAGGATGCTCTTTCATGGTTCAGTAAAGCGCGAAGCGCGGATCCTAAAAATTTGCGTTCACTTTATGCCTTAGGCTATTTTTATTATTTGACGGGCGATAATCTAAAAGCGATCAAAAAACTGGAATATTTGCTCAAGAAAAATCCCGACGATGAAGACGTGACAGAGATCTTGGCGTACTCTTATAATAACCAAGCATTTCACGCACATTATGAAACTGGAAAAAACTTATCCCGGGGCCTTAGGCTTATTGAGAAGGCGATCAAGTTGCTTCCTTATAGCGCGGTGATCCTCAGCACGAAAGCCGAGCTTCTCTATAAAATGGGAAAGCTTTCGGAAGCTAAGAAGGTGATCAATCAAGCTGCGGTTTTTGCGCCGAGCCATCCCTCTGTCAAAAAGGACATTTTTGTGATTGAAGAAGCGCTTAAAAGTCGCGGACAATAACGCTGGGAAAATTTATTTTGACTGCTATAATAGGCGCAAGTCTATGACGAAACGATCGATTCCTTTTATCTTTGTTGTCGCTTTACTTTTTACCGGTGCAATTTCTTTTGCGCAGCAAGAGGTGACATTGCCGCCGGCCAGTAGCGTCAATCAGCCGGTTCCCGAAGGGATGGAAGCGGTGCAGATCGGCGCCAGCGCGGTGTTGATCATCCCCAAAGGAGCTAAAACACGTAAAGTCGGCGCGCAAATCATCGTGGAAGGCACGAAAGAATACATGGCGCGCAAAACTTTCGAGATCGAAGAGCGCCTTTTAGAGATCGAAAAACGTCAATCAGATATGGCCAAAGATATCGAATCTCTTAAAAACGCCAGAGAAATCAAATGAAACCCTTATTTCTTCAAGCTTTTGAAGGGACGAATAAAACTGTCCCTGTTTGGTTTATGCGCCAGGCCGGGCGCTTCCTGCCGCAATATCGTGCTTTAAAGGAAAAATATTCTTTAAACGAGATGTTCCAAACGCCTGAATTGGCATCGGAGATCACGGTTCAACCTATTGATGCCTTGGGCGTGGATGCGGCTATTTTATTCGCGGATATCTTAACGCTTCCTTCGGCAATGGGTTTTAACATCAAATTTTCTAATACTGATGGGCCGGTCATCGATAATTCCTTAGGAAATGCTGCCAATTTCAAAAATATTCACGATCTTGACGATCTGTCTTTCGTTGAAAAGACGATCAAACTTGTTAACGCGCGTTTGCCGGACAATATCCCGCTTATTGGTTTTGCGGGCAGTCCTTTTACGGTTTTAAGCTATTTGGTCGAAGGCGGCTCCTCGCTTAGCTTCGCCAAGCTTTTTAAGTTCTTGGCCGAAGAACCGCAGCAATTCCATCGTCTTATGGAAATCTTGACGAAAAATACGATCGATTATCTTAATTTGCAGAAGAAAGCTGGTATTAAAGCATTTCAGATCTTTGATACCTGGGGCGGTATTTTGCGGCCTAGCGACTACGCCCATTTTGTTTTGCCTTACGTAAAAGAGATCTTTGAAAAAGTTGATTTGCCGTCGATCTATTACGTGAAAAATTGCAGCCATTTGCTGGCGCTGATGGAGCAAACGGACGCAGATTTCCTATCGGTCTGCCATACGGTGGTTTTAGGGCATAATTCTATTTTGGAGAAAACCCAAAAAGGCGTTCAGGGAAATTTGTTTAACGGGATTTTTTATGCGCCGAGCAAAAATCTGGAAAAAGAAGTCCGGGATGTTTTGCTCGGCGCACAACATTATAAAAAATATATTTTTAATTTAAGTCACGGCATTTTACCTGACACGGATGTTTCAAAAGTAAAGTCAGTGGTGGAGCTGGTACACAAGTTCAAATGGCAACCGTAAAGATCTTCCGGTCATAATTTTATCTCATGGCAAAAATCTGTATCATTGGCGGCGGAATAAGCGGTTTGGCAGTTTTGCATTATTTAAAACAGAAATATGCCTCGCGCGCTGATATTGATATTCAATTGTTGGAAAAGAATGATACGCTTGGCGGAACCATTAAAAGCATTCGCCACGATGACGTTTTATTCGAGACCGGCCCCAACGGTTTTCTTTCCTCGAAGCCCCGCACCTTAGAATTTATCAAAGAATTAGGATTATCGGACGAACTCGTCAGCGCGGATAAACAATCCGAAGAGCGCTTTTTGCTTTCCAAAGGAAAACTCCACGCGCTTCCTAAAAATCCGGCCACTTTTTTGAAATTCAAACTTCTATCTTCGTTAGAAAAACTTCGTATTCCCTTGGAATATTTTATCGCCAAAGGAGCTGATCCGGTTGAAAGCGTTTATGATTTCGGAAAAAGGCGTTTGGGAAAACGTTTTGCGCAAGTTTTTCTGGACCCGATGTGCGCCGGGATCTTCGGCGGGGAAGCGCAAAATCTAAATTTGAAACTCGCCTTTCCGCGTATTTATGAGATCGAACAAACCTACGGTTCTTTGATCAAGGGGATGATCGCTTTAAAAAAGAAAAAAAGCGAAAAGCATTACAATGTTGAGCCCAAAGGAACCTTAACTTCCTTTCGCCGCGGAATGTCGCAGCTCATTGAGGTTTTGAGCGCGCGCTATCAAAATTCCATTGTGACGGGTTGCGAAATCGATTTTATTAATAAGGTTGGCGGCAGTTTTGTTATTCGCGCAAAAAACCAGAATCTTTTAGCTGACGAAGTTTATATGTCCGTACCCGCCGCGGCCGCGGCGAAGATGGCCAATTCTTTAAGCCCGTCTTTGGCGGGCAGTTTGCGTTGTGTTTTTTACGCGCCGATGACGGTTGCGGGGTTGGTGTACAGGCGTTCGGATTTTGAAATCCTGCCATTTGGTTTTGGTTATTTAACTTCTTCTTTGGAACGTCGCGATATTTTGGGGGTTTTATTCGATAGCAATATTTTCCCCAATCGCGCCGGAAGTGAATATTTTTCCTGCCGGGTGATGATGGGCGGAGCGAGAAATCCGTCGATGATCAGTGAGTCAAAAGAAAAGTTGCTCAACCTGGCCAAAGAGGAAATAAAGAATATTCTTAAAGTCCGCCAAGAACCGGTCAAAGAATTTTTTGCAAGTTTTCCCAGCGCCATTCCTCAATACGATAAAGCGTATGTTCAGGTCAGGGAAAACATCATCAATGAATCGTTAAAAATAAGCCGCTTACATCTTGCCGCTAATTATTTGGGCGGGATTTCTCTTAATGACTGCGTTGAAAATGCGTATCAAACGGTTCAACAAAGTAAGTTTTAAATAATAAATTAATCTTTGTTTCTTTTTAAGTTTTTGCTATGATGGCTCGAATTTAAAAACACCATGAAACCACATTTCCTTATTATTCTATTCTTTGTCTTGATCGCAGCCTGTGAACCGGCCGCGCCTAAAGAACGCCGCTATACGGAAATAACTGTTTCTCCGGAAATTTCCATGGCGCAGGATCCGCACGCGTTTTTAAACGAAATGCCTGAAGATCCGCACGCGTTTCTCAAAAACATGCCGCAGGATCAAGATCCGCACGCTTTTTTAAATCAAATGCCGATGGGCGATCTGCCGGTAGCTGATCCTAAGCAAGATGATCTAAGCTGGGATGTTCCCGACGGCTGGAGTGAAAAACCGGCCAGCGGTATGCGGCTTGCGACATTGGTTGATGCGGATACAAAAGATCCTATTGATTGCAGCATTGTTTCCTTAGGCGGACAGGCCGGCGGCCTTCAGGCTAATGTCCAGCGTTGGATGAAACAGATCAATGTCTCGGTGTCTTCACCGGAAGAATTAGATAAATTTTTAGCGAAAAGTGAAACGGTAAAAGGCGCAGAATTATCCGCGAGCGTCATTGACCTTACTTTATTGCAATCCTCGGGTGATGCGGCTTTACCCTCAATGATCGCCGCGATCGTTACCACAAACGAAAAAACTTATTTTGTCAAAATGGCCGGATCAAAATCGGCTGTCGAAAAAAACAAAAGCGCATTTACAGCGCTTCTTAAATCCCTCAAGCTCAAAGCAAAGTAGTTTCTATGTTGGACAAAATTAAATCACTGCGCATCATGCGAACATTAAGTTCTGTTAAGTGGGCGGTTTTCTGCCTGCTGGCGCTTTTTATTTTAGTTTTTGCCGGGACAGTTTATCAGGCCGAATACGGGCTTTACTTAGCCCAAGAACGGTTTTTTAATTCCTTTGTGTTTTTGTTGTTCGGATTTTTGCCGTTTCCGGGCGCTCAGTTGGTTTTATGGATCTTGTTCGTTAACCTAACCGCCGCGGCCATTACGCGTTTTCAATACAAATGGTCCAAAATCGGATTAACGGTCATTCATGGCGGTATATTATTGTTTTTTATTTCGGCGTTCGTCACATTTTATTATTCTTTTGAATCAAATCTGACTTTAAATGAAGGTGAGTCGTCCAACGTTTCGGCGGCCTATCACAATTGGGAAATATCGGCCTGGGAAAAAGCCACAGGAAAGAAAAGCGTTATCGCTTATGATGCCGATCATTTAAATTCAAACGCGGTTTTGCGCTTTGATGATCTTGGTTTTTCGCTGACGGTAAAAAATTATTATCCGAATAGCGCCGCTTTTAGCGAATCGGATAAAAAAGATGCTGTGCGAAATAGTTCGGGGATCAGTATTTTAGAAGAGCGTCCCGTTGATCATGATCCGGTAAAAAATATTCCAAGCGGCAAGTTTGTTTTAACACAGGCGAATTCGCCAAGCCAAGATATTATTTTGTTTGGCGGCGACATGTTACCGACGCAGATCACCGCTGGCGCAAAGCACTATGAACTTGTGCTTCGCCGGAAGCGATTTGAATTGCCGTTCGCTGTCAAGTTAGTCGACTTTCGCATGACCAAACATCCCAATACCGAAATGGCAAAAAGCTTTGAAAGCACGGTTGAGGTTCAAACGCCTTTAGCGTCGCGGGAGGTCATAATTTCTATGAATAATCCTTTGAGGCATAATGATTTTACTTTTTATCAGGCGTCGTATTCTATCGGGCGTAACGGCGAAGAAACATCAACCTTAGCCGTTGTCAAAAATAAAGGGCGTGTTTTGCCGTATATCGCAACGATCGTTACATTTTTAGGATTAGTTTTTCATTTTTCTGTTTCTTTGTATCGCATGCGCGCAAAGGATCCGGCATGAAAAAAAATATTATCGCGTGTGTTTTGACCGTGGTGGCTGTTCTTAGCTTCTCTGTGTTTGCCAGCGCCGAAGAAGGGAAATTTCCGCTTCAGCAGTTCGGACGCATGGCAATTTTAGAAAGCGGACGGATCAAGCCGATCGACACATACGCGCGCCATGTTTTATTGCAATTCTCCGGAAAGACAACCTACGAGCGAAAACCTGCCTTAGCTTGGTTGGCGCGGGTTATCTTTACGCCGACACAAACGCGTGATGACAAAGTCTTCCTTATTAATAATGCCGAGATCGCACATGCTTTGGGTGTTACGGCGGAATCAAAACGCCGGTATAGTTTTGCGCAGTTGGAAAAAGGGTTTCATCAGCTTGAAATGTTGGCGGCTTCCGCTAACCAGATTGAACCAAAATCACGCAGTGTTGTTGAAAACGAGATCCTTCGCACTTTTGAAAATCTGGTGCTTTACTTAGGCCTGACGGACAGTTTCAGTTTTGCCGTACCTCACGTTGATTTTTCCATTTCCTCTGGTAATGTTGTGCGGATGCTGCAACTTCCGGAAACACAAAAAGAATTTACTTTTCTTGAGATCGCGCTTCATTCGGATTTGATCCGTCCGGTGGCAGATAGTTTAACCGCAAAGAATTCTTCTGATTGGACCGAGGATGAGCGGGAGATCTTCCGGATTTTGTCGAATATGTATCAATGGTCGCAGTATTTTCGTCATCTTCCGCTGATGGTTATTCCGTCGGAAGGAAACCACGAACAAAATTGGCTAAGCCCCTGGGATGCGATGGCCCAAGAATTTCACAGCGAAAAAATCAAAAAAGAGATCATATTTTTAGCCGAGTTGACGCGTGGCTATCAGGACAAACAGCCGATCGTCTTTGATCTGGCGGCGAAGAAATTTTCTGACTCGGTGCGGCAGCGCACCAGTGATGTGCGTAGCATGCGTTATATTGACTTGGAATTATCATATAATCGCGCCGGATATTTTGTTTTTTCTCATATCTTTTATTGGTTATCGTTTTTGGCGTTTATTGCTTTTGCGGTTAATGGAAAGCTGAATTTACGCTTCGCGAGTTTCATGTTTTTGATCCTAGGATTTATTCCGCATACAGCGGGTTTGATTTTCCGTATCATTATTCTGGGGCGTCCGCCGGTCACCAGCCTCTATGAAACCTTTGTTTTTGTTGCCTGGATGAGCGTTTTGCTCGGCATCATTATCGAGAAAGTGAATCGCAAGTGGCTCGGGAACATTGTCGGCAGTATTGCCGGTGTTTTGCTTTTGATCATTGCCGGAAAATTCAGCAGTGACGGGGACACCATGAAAATGTTAGTCGCTGTTTTAAATTCTAATTTTTGGTTAGGCATTCATGTTCCTACCATTACCATGGGCTATGCGGCGTGTTGTGTCGCCGGGATCATTGGGCACGCCTACATTATTCAAGCGATCGCGCATCCGCAAGATACCGCACAGCTGCGTGCGACCTACAAAACACTTCTCATGTCTTTAGGGCTTGGTTTGACATTGTCTTTTTTTGGAACGATGTTAGGCGGCATTTGGGCGGATCAATCCTGGGGAAGGTTTTGGGGCTGGGACCCCAAAGAGAATGGCGCGCTTTTGATCGTTATCTGGTGCATTATTATCTTTCACGCGCGGATTGCGAATATGTTAGACGAGTTAGGCGTGGCGGCGGCCAGCATTTTTGGCATTGTTATTGTGGCGTGGGCCTGGTTTGGCGTCAATTTATTAAGCGTTGGCCTTCATTCTTATGGGTTTACATCCGGTGTTGCGGCAGGGCTTATTGGCTATGTGGCGGCACAAGTCGTATTTTTGATCGCAGGTGTTTTCTGGGCAAGAAAAAGGTTAAAAATTTAGGAATAAGTGATATAATTGGGACATTTATTAGCACTTTTTAAGTCAATTCGACTATGCAGATCGTTACACTCGGAATTAACCACAAAACAGCCCCTATTGAAGTCCGCGAGAAATTTTGCTGCTCACCACAACAGCAAGAATTGCTTTTAAGCGAACTGCGCAATAATCCTTCTGTCGCCGAAGCCTTCATCCTATCCACTTGTAATCGTCTCGAAATTTACGCGTACACCGTTAGCGCCCAGGATGCTCAGACGATCCTTAAAACGCTTTTCTCGGTCAAAAAGATCAAGTTTTCAGATATTTTGCAAAAACACTTTTACATTTATGCGGATGAAGTGGCGGTGGATCATTTCTTGCGTGTCGCGGCAGGCTTGGATTCTTTAGTGTTGGGTGAAAAGCAGATCTTAGGCCAGGTTAAGGAAGGTGTTAAGCTTGCGGCATCAAAAGGGATGCTGGGAAAATATTTTAACATTTTAACCAATATTGCCGTGCGCACCGGGAAAAAAGCCCAAAGTGAAACGCAGATAAGCTATGGCGGCTCGTCCATTAGTTGGGCGGCGGTTGCTTTAGGTGAAAAGATCTTAGGAAGTTTTTCCGAAAAGTCTGTCCTGATGATCGGCGCTGGAAAAATGGGCGAATTGACTGCGCAGCAAATTAAAAATAAAGGCGCTAAAAATTTGTTTTTTATGAACCGTACGCAATCTTGTGCTAGCGCCTTGGCATCTCAGTGTCGCGGGCAAGAGGCGGCATTTTGCGATATGGAAAGAATTCTTTCAGAAATAGACATTTGTTTTTGTTCGGTGGGCGCGCCGCATTTTATTTTGGAAAAAAGCACGGTTTTTAAAGCGATGCAAAAACGAGAGAGTCGTCCGCTTGTTTTTATCGATATTTCCGTTCCGCGCAACATCGACCCGGCTTGCGGCGAGGTGAGCGGTGTTGATCTTTATCATGTGGACGACCTTGAACGCGTCGTGGATGAAAATATTCAACGTCGGACAGCGGCCGTTGATTTGGTTGAGAAAATTATCCGGCAAAAACATGCCGAGTTTTACCGCAAGATCGAGAAAATAACATCGCGGCAGTACAGCGATTATTACGAGCCCGCACGTGTTAAGTAAAAAAGTTCTTAATTGATGATGGATTTCTTTCGGCGGCTGATATCCGCAATAAGCGCGTTTGTGCATTTTGTTATTCCTCCGCGCGAGTGGCGATTTGTTGTTATCGTTCTTTTGGGAATTTTTGCTGGATTGGGTTTTTATACACTGCGGATCTCGAATGCGGTTTCTTATCTTTCAGATCAGCCCGAAACGTGCATGAATTGCCACGTGATGTCACCGGAATATGCGACGTGGGCGCATGGCAGCCACCGCCAGCGGGCGGTTTGTACCGATTGCCATGTTCCGCATGATAACGTGATCCATAAATATTTTTTTAAAGCAAAAGACGGATTGCGGCACGCGACGATCTTTACAATGCGTACTGAGCCGCAGGTGATCGTGATGAAGCCGGACGGAGTTACGGCGGTGCAGGAAAATTGCATTCGTTGCCACGCAAATTTACTTGATGGTGTTTCGGCTCGTGATGTGACCGGAAAGAATTATTTACACGGAGAGGGTAAGCTATGCTGGGATTGTCATCGGGAAACGCCTCATGGAACGGTTCGTAGCTTGTCATCTGTGCCGTATGCGCGTGTTCCTCAATTACCCAGCGTTATTCCGTCGTGGTTAGATGAATTCTTGCGAAAATCTCAAAATATAAAATAAAGGGCGGCTATGAAAAAAATCAATGATTTGATCAGCGAAAAACCTTGGATCGGATGGGTTATTTTCTTGGTGACGATTGCGGTTGTTTTCGCGCTCGGGCTTTTGGCATCCTCCATTATGGAGCGGCGCACCGAAGCTAAGCTCGCGTTTCAAGTTGCAAAGCCGATTCCCGAATGGGAACCGCGTAATGAAATTTGGGGTGAAAATTTTCCTCGTCAATTTGAGCGTTATCAAAGTACGAAGGAAAGCGATTTTGCCAGCCGTCACGGCGGAAGCGTTGAAATCGACAGTTTAGAACGCGATCCACGTATGATCGTTTTATGGGCGGGATATGCGTTCGCGCGCGACTATAATCAAGGCCGAGGACATTATAATGCCATTACAGATATTCGAAAAACTTTAAGAACCGGTGTCGCTCAGCCCGGAACATGCTGGACATGTAAAAGCACCGATGTTCCGCGCCTCATGAAAGATTTGGGTGTGGCACAATTTTACAAAAAGAAATGGTCGGATCTTGGCTCCGAAGTTGTGAATCCTATCGGCTGTCAGGATTGTCATGATCCCAAAACGATGAATTTGCGCATCACACGCCCGGCCTTGGCGGAAGCGCTTGAGCGGCAAGGAAAAGATGTAAAAAAAGCAACGCATCAAGAAATGCGTTCGCTTGTTTGCGCGCAGTGTCATGTGGAATATTATTTTAAAGGTGATGAAAAATATTTAACCTTTCCTTGGGATCAGGGACTGACCGCTGAAAATATTGAAAAATATTACGACCAGTACGATCATGTGGATTGGGTTCATGCGCTTAGCAAAACGCCAATGCTAAAAGCTCAACATCCGGATTACGAATTATGGGCGTTAGGCGTGCATGCTCAGCGCGGTGTTGCGTGCGCCGATTGTCATATGCCGTATCGCAGTGAAGGCGGCGTGAAATTCACTGATCACAAAATTCAAAGCCCTCTTAATAATATCGCGAATTCTTGCCAAGTTTGTCATCGGGAAAGCGAAGAAACGCTTCGTCAGAATGTTTTTGAACGCCAGGATAAGGTTTTAGAATTGCGGCTCCAGGCGGAAGATGCGTTGGTGAACGCGCATATCGAGGCTAAAGCGGCTTGGGAAAGCGGCGCGACCGAAGAAGAGATGAAGCCGATCTTAAAGCTTATTCGCCAGGCGCAGTGGCGTTGGGATTATGCGACCGCAAGCCATGGCGCGAGTTTTCACGCGCCTTTGGAGGTTTCGCGGATCTTAGGCGGAGCGACGCAAAAAGCGGGTGAGGCGCGTGTCTTATTGGCGCGTGTCTTAGCGGCGCACGGAATTCAAACGCCGATTGCAATGCCGGATATTTCTACAAAAGAAAAGGCGCAATCGTTTATTGGCCTGGACATGAGTAAGCTTAAAGCTGAAAAAGAAGAATTTATGAAAAATGTTTTGCCCGAGTGGGACCAAAAAGCCAAAGAACGGCAAGAAAAGATGACGCCATAATGTTGCCAGAAATTATTTACCAATATCCGTATTTTTTTATTGGCGTAATTGCTATTTTAGTCAATATTCCGATGGGTTATCTTCGGGAAGGCTGCGCAAAATTCTCGCTGGCGTGGTTTTTCTGGATCCATGCCTCTATTCCGATCCTTATCTATTTGCGTTGGACGCTTCACACGTCAAAGCTTTTTATCCCTGTTGCCATTATGTTTGCCATCGTCGGGCAGATCGTCGGTAGCCGTTATCGGCGCAAAAAAATGCCGCAGGCCGAGCATGACGCTCTCGAGCAAATCTCTGATCTGCGTCTTATGAAAAATGCCGGTTGTTCGGCGGGGGATGCGGATATTCAAGTTGTCTTGCTTAACATGGGCGGGCCGCAGGAAAATAAAGATGTTCCGGATTTCTTAAAAAGGCTTTTTTTGGATGTGCGGCTTATCCGATTTCCGCTGGCGTTTTTATTACAGCCTTTGTTCGCAAATTTACTTGTATTCTTTAGAGCCAAAGCCGCGCAACATCGTTATCAGTTGATCGGCGGCGGAAGCCCGATTCTAAGATCAACCATGCAGCAGGCGGCGGCGCTGCAGGCTGAATTGAAGAAACGCGGGCGAAATTTGAATGTCACGATCTGTTTTAACTATAGCTATCCGCTTCCATCCGATACAGTGGAAGAAATAAAGCTTTCAAATAAGAAATTTGTTTTACCGGTGAGTTTGTATCCGCATTATTCCGAGGCAACGACCGGTTCCAGCGTTTATTTCCTACAAAAGGAAGCGGCACAGAAAATTCCGGATGTTCGGTTTTTAGATGCGGATTCTTATTATTTAAACGATTCCTACATTCAGGCATTTGCCGATCGTATCCGTCAGCAAATAAAGCCGAATGAATCTTTAAGTGATTTTTATCTTTTGTTTTCGGCGCACGGGTTACCGCTTTATTTTCTAAAGGAAGGCGATGTTTATCCTTTTCAAATCGCTCAAACGGTCGCTAAAGTTATAAATTCTTTAGGCCGGCAAGACGCGTGGAGCATTTCCTATCAAAGCGCGGTTGGGCCGCTTGTTTGGTTAAAGCCATCGACGGAAAGCATGATTTCCGCTTTGGCTAAGCGCGGTGTGAAGAAGCTTCTGGTTGTTCCTATTTCTTTTGTGACGGATCATATCGAAACTCTTTGCGAGATCGATATAGAATATCGAACAATGGCTAAAGAATTAGGGATCAAAGATTTCCGGATGAGCAAGGCTTTAGAGTCGCATCCGGGATTTATATCCGCTTTAGCGGATAGTGCGGAATCGGCGTTACGTTATCAACAAAAACAACGCGAGTGTTCTCGCGTTTGAAATAAAGGAGCTGTGATGAAGCCAATCAATGTCGCGTTTTTAATTTACGGGATCCTCATGTTTGTGGGCGGATTTATCGGTTTCGCCAAAGCCGGAAGCAAAATGTCTTTGATCATGGGCATTGTTTCCGGGCTTATTATTATTCTCGGCGTTTTAATTTCCTTGAACAATCCGCAAACCGGATACCTTGTTTTAACAGTGACAACAACGTTGTTGTCGGCTGTTTTTATAAGCCGTTTGATCAAAACACAAAGTTTTATGCCGTCGGGAATGCTCTTGATCTTTAGCCTCGCGGCCTTAGCAGTTTGCGTTGTTCAATTAATAAAAAAATAGTGACTCCTAAGATTGATAAAAGTAATTTTCAGCATGTTTCCATCGGCCTTAATGTCGCCACCGGAATGTTCGTTTTTTCCTATTTGGGATTTTTAGCCGATAAAAAATGGGGCGGGCAAGCCTGGACATTGGTAGGGATTCTCTTAGGATTGGTGTATAGCGCTTATGAGATCTGGAAACTTATTCGTCAGCTGAACGATCAGGATAAAAAAACGTAATGGCAAATCCCGGATTTAATTTAGAACAGTACATTATGCATCATGTGACGAATGCGCACCAGTGGCGTTTGCCGTTTTTACCGCCTTTGGAATTGCCATCGTTTTTAAGCCTCCATGCCTTAATGCTGTTTTTTTGCGCGGCATTTTTGATCGTTCTTTTTGTGTTTTGTTTTAACAAAAAAGACCGTGTTCCTCACGGTATGACAAACCTTTTGGAAGCGTTCGTTGTTTTTATCCGTGATGATATTGCCGTTAACTGCTTAGGTGAAAAAGACGGACGGAAAATGACACCGCTTTTTTGCACGTTTTTCTTCTTTATCTTGGGTTTGAATTTGATGGGGCTTATTCCGCTGTTTTCTACTGCAACCGCGAATGTTAATGTAACGGCCGCGCTGGCGCTTGTTACCCTAAGCTTTATGATATTTGGCGCTATCTACAAAAATGGATTCATGGGGTTTGTTAAGGCGCTTGTTCCATCAGGAGTTCCTGCTCCCATTTTGATCATTTTGGTTCCCATTGAGGTTTTAGGGCTTTTTATTAAAACGTTCGCCTTAACGATCCGTTTATTCGCCAATATGCTAGCAGGGCATATTGTGATTTTTGCGCTTTTAGGTTTGGTTGTTCTGTTGGGCTTTGCGGCGCTTCCGGCAGTTGTTCTGGCCCTTTTTATTTATGTTGTTGAGATATTAGTTTGCTTTTTGCAGGCGTACATTTTTACGCTTTTATCGGCGATGTTCATCGGTCAAATGTATCATCCGGCGCATTAAGATAAATTTAGAGAATTACTTTACTAATTTTCGAGGTTCAGTATAATACGGGTATTCAAAAAGACGATTTTTAAGCAATATAACGATAAACGAAAGGACTTAAATATGACTCCAGCAGTATTTGCCGCCTTAGGCGCAGGTTTAGTGACCATTGGCGTTGGATTCGGGATCGGAAAGCTCGCTGCCGCTGCCGTAGAGGGCATTGCCCGTCAACCGGAAGCGACCAATAAGATCCAAACAGCCATGTTGATCGCGGCTGCTTTGATCGAAGGGGTTGCTTTGTTTTGCGCGGTTATTTGCTTTTTAGCCCTTAACAAATAATTAAACCAGGGAAAATCATGACGCCTGATAGCGCATTAGAACATGTTTCTGGGGCCGCTGAGCACGCGCCGGGAGTTTTTACACCCGATGTGATGATGGCTGTTTTGACTTGGGTGACTTTCTTTGCGCTTTTGCTCGTCCTTTATAAGTTCGCCTGGAAACCTATTTTAAACGCTTTAGAATCGCGCGAAGAATTGATCCGCCGCTCAGTTGAAAACGCGGAAAAGGCGAACCGCCAACTGGCGGATATCGAAAAATCACGCGATGAGATCATCGCGCAGGCGCACGAAAAAGCCAAAGATGTTGTGGATCAAGCACGTAAAGCGGCTATTGAAGCGGCTGGCGTGATCCAGCAGAAAACCAGAGACGACGCGCATATCATTTTAGAAAATGCCCGTCGTGAGATCAACGCCGAAAAAGAAAAAGCACAAGCCGAGCTCAAAAGCACCAGTGCGCATATTGCCGTTCAGCTGGCCGAAAAACTTATTAACGAAAATTTAGATTCAGAAAAGAATCAGAAAATCGTTCGAGATTTTATTAAGGATATTTAGCCTGTGAAAAAGCTTCCCGTAAGATCTTACACTCAAATGCTTCTTGAGCTGTCCAAAGAGCAAAATAGTCTTGAGACAGTCGCTGGGGACATGGTTGCGCTAAAATCGCTTATTGGCGATTCAAAAGAGTTCGATGATTTTTTAAATAACCCTTCGATCTCGTCTTCGGTGCGTCAGGGGATGGTCGAGGAGCTGTTTAAGACTCGTGTTCATGCAACGACGTTTCAGTTCTTAAATTTTCTTTCTGAAAAAGGACGATTGCCCCTTCTTTTTGATATTTGCCTTTTATTTGAGGGAAAATATAAAGACATTAAAGGCATTGTCGACGTGACTATTTTCACCTCATTTGAGTCAAACACTGCGGAGATCAAAGACATTTGCCGTCAACTCAAAGAAAAACTGCATAAAGATATTGAGCCTAAAGTGGTGGTCGACCGTCACTTGTTAGGCGGGATCAAAATTAAGGTAAAAGATTTTGTTTACGATTTGAGCCTGCGCAACCAACTTGTTAAATTTCAAAAAGGAATTTTTACAGCCTAAAGCCTATGTCTACAACGATCCGTCCGGATGAAATATCCGCCATCTTAAAAAAGCAAATCGCCGGTTTTGAAAAGAAACTTGATTCCTATGAAATCGGGACCGTTTTAAATGTCGGTGACGGCATTGCCCGTGTTTATGGGCTAAGCAATGTTATGGCCGGGGAATTAGTGGAATTTTCTTGCGGGTTGCGAGGCATGGTTTTAAACCTGGAAGAAGATAATGTCGGCGTTGCGGTTTTCGGCGAAGATAAGCATATCCGCGAAGGGGATGAAGTGAAGCGAACACAAAAAATCGCTTCTGTTCCCGTCGGTGAGAAACTCATTGGGCGCATTGTGGATGCCTTAGGCGTTGCCATTGACGGACAAGCGCCGATCGAGGCAAAGGAATTCCGCCAAATTGAAGTGAAAGCCCCCGGAATCATCCAGCGCCAAAATGTTCACGAGCCGCTTCAAACCGGAATAAAAGTTATCGATGCCTTAACGCCTATTGGCCGCGGTCAGCGCGAATTAATTATCGGCGATCGCAAAACCGGCAAGACAACCATTGCCATTGACACCATCGTTAATCAGCGCGGCCAGGGAGTTTTTTGTTTTTATGTGGCGATCGGCCAAAAGCGTTCCACGGTTGCTCAAGTTTATGAAGTATTGAAAAAACACGGTGCCATGGAATATACCACCATTGTTGCCGCGACCGCTTCTGATCCGGCGCCGATGCAATTTTTAGCGCCTTATTCGGGTTGCGCCATGGCGGAATATTACCGTGATTCCGGCCGGCACGCCTTGATCATTTATGATGATTTAACCAAGCAAGCCCAGTCGTATCGCCAAATTTCACTTTTGCTTCGTCGTCCTCCGGGCCGAGAAGCGTATCCGGGAGATATTTTCTACTTGCATAGCCGTCTTTTGGAACGCGCCGCAAAAATGAGCAAGCAACAGGGAGCGGGAAGCTTAACGGCTCTTCCTATTATTGAAACACAAGCGGGCGATGTGTCGGCCTACATTCCCACCAACGTTATTTCTATTACCGATGGACAAATTTATTTAGATACCGATCTATTTAATGCCGGGCAAAGACCGGCGGTCAATGCGGGGCTTTCGGTTTCCCGCGTCGGGGGCGATGCTCAAGTTAAAGCGATGAAGCAAACCGCTGGAACGCTTCGGCTTGACTTAGCACAATATCGCGAGCTCGAAGCTTTTTCTCAATTTGCATCTGACCTTGATCCGGCGACCCGCAAGCAACTTGAGCGCGGACATCGTTTGATGAATGTGATCAAACAGGGCATTCAACATCCTCTGCCAGTTGTTAAACAGGTTGCGATCATTTACGCAGGCGTAAACGGGTTTTTAGATGATATTCTACCCAAGGACATTGCGCGTTTTGAAGCTGAATTAAACAACGCTCTTGATTCGCATTATGCCGATTTTGTTAAGCTTTTTGATAGCGTGCGGCAATTAACACCCGAGATCAGGGCCGCCTTAGATGAACTTTTAACCGCAGTTAAAAAAGGTTTTAAACTGTAATGGCAGGAATAAAAGTTTTTAATACAAAGATTCGCAGTCTTAAAAATACGCGGAAAATCACCAAGACCATGAAAATGGTTTCGGCCAGTAAATTGCGCAAGGCCCAAGAGGCTCAGGCGAACGCTAAATCTTACGCGCAAAAGATCACATCCTTGGTGTCACGGATCTCGGCGTCGGTTGATACGGATATTCATCCGCTTTTAAAGCGCCGTCCGGAAAATCATAAAGCGCTAATTTTGATTATTACGTCGGATAGAGGGCTTTGCGGCGCGTTCAATAATAATGCCAATCGCATGGTCAATCAATGGATCATTGAAAATCATAATGATTATCCTCGCATTGATGTCAGCTGCTGCGGAAAACGAGGTTATTTGTATTTTCGCAAACGCATTCCCATCCAGGCATATTATGAGAAAGTAACGATCAATCCAAAATTCTCTGATGCGGTTCGCATCGGGGAAGATTTAAGCCGGTTGTTTATATCAGGTGAGTATGACGAAATATATTTGACCTATAATCAGTTTTTCAGCCCTTTATCGCAAAAAACAATTTTTGAAAAAATTCTTCCTATAGACCCAAAGGCTCTTATAGCGGAAAGGGAAGCTCAAAAAACCGACTATATTTTTGAGCCGGCCGTGCCGGAAATGTTGTCATTTTTAGTTCCGCATTTTCTTTATTTTACGATCTATTTTGCTTTACTGGAGAATTCCGCCGGAGAACACGGCGCGCGTATGTCGGCGATGGACAATGCGACTAATAATGCCGGAGATCTTATCGATCGCTACACATTATTGCGTAACCGTGCGCGACAAGCGGCGATCACCACCGAATTAACCGAAATTATTAGCGGCGCGCAGGCGCTTAATTAACCAAAGAGGATAAGATGTCAACGCAAGAGACCGAAGTTTTTGGAAAAGTAACTCAAGTGTTTGGCGCGGTCATTGATGTTTCGTTTCCCGCCAACCAATTGCCAAAGATTTTTACCGCGCTAAAAGTGACCAATCCGTCCATTAATAATGAGAAGTGGAATCTGGTCCTGGAAGTGGCGCAGCACTTAGGTGACAATATGGTGCGCACCATCGCCATGAATACCACCGATGGGCTTAGCCGTGGAATGGAAGTTATGGATACGCATGAACAGCTTTCTATGCCGGTGGGCGAGGGAACTTTAGGGCGTGTTTTAAATCTTTTAGGCGAACCTATTGATGAGGCAGGACCGGTCAAATTTAAAAAGCGAATGCCCATTCATCGTGCGGCGCCGGTTTTTAAAGATCAAGATACCCAAACGAGTATTTTAGTGACCGGAATTAAAGTTGTGGACCTTTTAGCGCCATATCGGCGGGGCGGTAAGATCGGGCTTTTTGGCGGCGCCGGTGTTGGGAAAACAGTTTTGATTCAGGAGCTCATCAACAATATTGCCAAAGAACACGGCGGATATTCGGTTTTTGCCGGTGTGGGTGAACGTACGCGCGAAGGAACAGCGCTTTATAAAGAAATGATCGAGGCGGGTGTTATTGATAAAACCGCGCTTATCTTCGGTCAAATGAATGAACCGCCCGGCGCGCGCGCTCGCGTGGCTTTATCGGCTTTAACGGTTGCCGAATATTTTCGCGACGAAATGAACCAAGATGTTCTTTTGTTCATCGATAATATTTTCCGCTTTACTCAGGCAGGCTCCGAAGTTTCCGCTCTCTTAGGGCGAATTCCATCGGCTGTCGGTTATCAACCGACTTTAGGAACGGATATGGGCGAGCTTCAAGAGCGTATTACCTCGACAAAGTCAGGCTCGATTACTTCCATTCAAGCCATTTATGTTCCGGCGGACGATTATACTGATCCGGCGCCGGCGGCAACCTTCGCCCATTTGGACGCAACGACCGAGCTTTCCCGTTCTATTGTTGAATTGGGAATTTATCCGGCAGTTGATCCCTTAGCGTCAACCTCAACGATCCTCACTCCGGAGATCGTCGGAGAAGAGCATTACAAGGTCGCGCGCGGTGTTCAGGAAATTTTACAGCGCTACAAGGAACTGCAGGATATTATCGCTATTTTAGGGATGGAAGAATTGTCCGAAGAGGACCGTTTAACGGTTTCGCGCGCCAGAAAAATTCAGAAATTCTTATCGCAACCGTTTCATGTGGCGGAACAATTTACGGGGCTTAAAGGTGCTTATGTTCCGTTGGGAGATACGATCCGTTCATTCAAAGAGATATTGGATGGCAAGCATGATCACATTCCGGAGCAAGCTTTTTATATGGCCGGGGCTATCGATCAAGTGTTAGAAAAAGCAAAAACCTTTATGAAATAATATGAGCGCTTATCCATTCTCTTTTGTTACGGTTCACGGAAAAATATTTGACGGAAAAGTAGATTCTGTTATCGCGCCCGGCGTTGAAGGCTATTTTGGTGTCTTAAGCCAGCACGCGCCGATGGTGGCGATGCTCACCAGGGGAGTCGTGTCTTTGCGTCAAGAAGGCGTAGAAAAGCATTTTGCTGTTAACCAGGGAATTTTAGAAGTTGACGGCAGCGGCCAAGTTGTTTTATTGGCGCAAGAAGGTGTTGCGGCGGATAGTATCAATCAGGCAAAAGAAAAAGCCGCCGCATTTTAATTAATATTAACATTGTTTTTTAACCATTGGCTTTTTTCAATGGAAAATTATATAAATAAAAACCAACCTGAAGCGAGTGCGCCTGAAGAGAAATCTTTTATCGGCGTCATTTTCCATTCTTTTTTTATCATTCCGTTTATTATCGCTGTTTTTATGCTGCTTTTGTTCTGGGGCGTGCGCGCTTTGACGACAGAGCAGAAAACCGCTTTTGATTATCTGGAAGATGTCAAAACCGGCGGCTTAACCAAACGTTGGCAATCGGCGTTTGAGCTGTCAAAGTTGCTGGCGAGCCCTCAGTTAAAACCTTCAAGCGAGAAATTCTATTCCGAACTTAAAAAAACATTCCTAAATTCTTCCCATGATGACAGCCGCGTGCAGCAATATTTGGCTCTGGCGATGGGGAAGACCGAAAATGTGATTTTTGCCGAAACGCTTTTATCCGCCTTGAAAAGCGCCAATCCGGATGCGGCCGCGTCCATCATTTACGCGTTGGGGATGTTAAAGGAGACTAAAGATTCTCCGGTTGCTATTTATCCGTTCTTAGAGAATCCCGATCCTCAAATCCGGTTAGCGTCTGTTATCGCTTTAGGGAATATCGGCCAGTCTGAATCCGTACCGTATATAAGGAAAGCATTATTTGACGCGGAACCAAATATTAAATGGGATGCGGCCGTCGCTTTGGCCAAATTACAAGACGAGTCAGGGAAAGAAGTTTTGTTGAATTTGTTGGATCGTCAGTATCTTTCCGGTTTTCCACAGGTTGACGCGAATGAACAAATTCAAATTATGATCGTTGCCATGAGAGCGTCGGCACTCTTGAAAGACGCGCAATTGCAAAATGCGCTCGTTGATTTGGCTAAGAATGACCCCAATATTGATGTTCGAAAAACTGCTTTGGAACTAACAAGATCAGAATAGGTGAGCACAATGAGTGATAAAGATAAGTCTAATTCCACGCCTTTGAAATCCTTGACCGAAACGCCCATTGACCGTCGGACATTTATCAAGTGGTCGGCGGTCGGCTGGATCGCTTTTGCCGGTGTGGTGGGCGGATACGCGTCCATGATCATGCGGTATTTATTTCCCAATGTTTTGTTTGAGCCGGTTCAGACGTTTAAGGCGGGTTTTCCGGATGAATATCAGATCAATGAGGTTTCCGAGCGCTGGAAAGATAAATTTGGCGTGTGGATCGTTCGTGATGATGAAAAAATTTACGCCCTATCGACCGTATGCACACATTTAGGTTGCACGCCAAATTGGTCGCCAAATGAAGGAAAATTCAAATGTCCATGTCACGGCAGCGGATTTTATAAAACCGGGATCAATTATGAAGGCCCGGCGCCGCGTCCTTTAGAGCGGTTTAAGATCACTTTAGCCGATGACGGACAGATCTTGATCGACAAAACGAAGAAATTCCAGCAAGAAAAAGGCGAGTGGAAAGACTCTGAATCTTTTCTTGCTGTTTGATATGAGATTTTAAGGAGGCTTAAATGTCTGTACCGCAGCAAAAAAATAAAAAGAATCTGCTAGAACGATTTACAGAAACCCAGGTGTATCGTTCCATTTTTCGTACCGGCATTCCGGTAAATCGCCGTCAGCGAATGATGGTTGTTTTAAATAATGTCTTTCTTCATTTACATCCCGTGCGGCTTCCTAAGCATGCGGTGAAATTAACATATACCTGGTGCATGGGCGGGCTTTCATTCTTCATCTTTCTCGTTTTGACAGTGACGGGCATTTTGCTGATGTTTTATTATCGCCCAACGGTGGAATATGCTTACGGCGACGTGACGGATTTGGCCCAACAAGTACCGCTCGGTATTATGCGCGAAATTCACCGTTGGTCGGCGCATTTAATGGTCATCACGGTTTGGCTGCATATGTTTCGGGTTTTTATGACCGGGGCTTATAAACCGCCGCGCGAATTTAATTGGGTGGTTGGCGTTATTTTACTTGTCTTAACAATGCTCATGAGCTTTACCGGATATTTATTGCCGTGGGATCAGTTGGCGATTTGGGCCATTACCGTTGGTTCGAATATGGCCGGCGCGACACCTTTTGTCGGTTCTGCCGGGCCTGGCGCGTCGCTTTTGGCCATCGGCGATGTAAATTTTGTCCATGCGGGAAGTGACGCGCGTTTTGCCATGCTGGCGGGACGTTTTGTCGGCGAAGGGGCTTTACTTCGTTTTTATGTTTTACACTGTATCGGTTTGCCTTTTGTCATCATGATTTTTATGATCATTCATTTTTGGAGAATTAGAAAAGACGGCGGTATTTCCGGCCCAACATAATTCGCCAGGAGCAAATATTTATGGAAACCATCAAAAATATTATCAATTATATCGCCGCACCAAAGATCATGTTCACGGTGATCTTGCTGTGCTTTTTCTTTGTATTTCCTCCCACGAATTTCTTCGAAAGAATTAACCGCCGGCTTAAGCTGTATTTGATCTGGACAAAAAAAGGCGGCATTATTTTATTCGCAACTTTATTCTCATTTTTTATTTTTGGGTTGATGGATGAAAATTTTCGTTTGATCGTTTTAAAGCCCGATAATGTTCCCATCGTCGGATTGCTTTTCTTGGTCGTATTTTTCTTATGGCTCAGCATGTATCAGGCAACCATCAATGATCAAAGATTGTCGGAAGGCAAGAAACCTACCGAATATCATGATCCCAATGATAAAGTTTTGGTTTGGCCCGACCTTGTTTACATTGAATTGATCGCGCTCATCGTTTGTTCCGCCTTGATCATTGCCTGGGCAATTCTTCTTCCTGCACCCTTAGAAGAACCGGCCAATCCGACGGTTTCGCCAAATCCTTCCAAAGCGCCGTGGTATTTCTTAGGCTTGCAGGAAATGTTGGTCTATTTTGACCCGTGGATCGCCGGTGTTTTGTTTCCGACGATCATTTTGCTGGGGCTGATGGCTATTCCGTATATTGATACCAATCGCGAGGGGGCGGGATATTATTCATTCTCTCGAAGAAAGATGGCGGTCTCTATCTTTTTGTTTTTCTGGTTAGCGCTGTGGATCTTTTTGATCTCTACGGGAACGTTTTTGCGCGGGCCGAATTGGAATTTCTTCGGGCCTTTTGAAAAATGGGATATCGCGAAATTAACACCGCTTAACAACATTAATCTCTCGGAATTTGTTTACATGATCGTTTTACAGCGGCGTTTACCGGAAAATATTTTGCTTCGCGAAGCGTGGGGATTTTTAGCGCTGGGTGGATATTTTCTGGTTTTGCCGATCCTTTTAGCGAAAACACTTTTAAAGGATGTTTACAAACGTTTGGGAAGTTTTCGTTATAGCATTTTTGTTATTTTTCTTCTGATCGCTTTATTATTGCCGCTTAAGATGTATTTACGGTGGATCTTCAACTTAAAATATATTATCGCCATCCCGGAATTCTTTTTTAATATCTAATTATGGCTGACAATCAAGAACGTTATTACAACATCAACAAGCTCAACAAGATCTTCGCGTTTGTAAGTATTCTGCTTCTCGCGGCGCTTGTTTTTCTTTTTGTTGATGATTACAAGAGGGAATGGAAAGATCATCAAAAGAAGTTCCGCGAACTCGAAATTGAAAAAACCCGTCAGCGTTACGCGGATGAATCTGCGAAATTAGGCGATAATGCGCAATATCAGTCGCTTCTTAAGGATCTTGACGCCGCGAAAACCCAGCACAAAGAAAAATCCGGCGAAATTGCATCAGAACAAAGCAAGTTTTCCCAGTTAACCACGAAATACGATATTGAGAAGCAAAAGTATCAATTCAAAAAAGCTGAGTTTGACGCGGCTAAATATGCTTTTGAAAATGCCAGTTCTCATAATTCATCGGACGTAACTCATCTTAAAACACAATTAGAAAAAGTTGAGCAGGAAACAAATGTTCTGTTTAAGCTAACGGAAGAGCTTAATGCGGGCGTTGTTGCTCAACAAGGCGTTATGGATCAGCAAACTCGTCAGCTGCGCGATATGGAAAAGAAAAGAGATTCTTTAGCGCGCCAAGCCAATATTTTAGCGAGAAAACTTAACCTCATTGATCCGCAAAAAATGTCTTTTGCGAATAAAATTGCTAATTTCATCCGCGATCTTCCGGTGCTTGATTTTATGAATCCGAATTACCGAATTCAACAAGTTGTCTTAAAGGACATTACAGAGGATGTTAATTTCGCCCATATTCCTAAAGTCGATCGCTGCATGACATGTCATTTAGGCATTGCTAATCCTGATTTTAAAGATGCGCCGCAACCTTTCACAACACATCCTAATTTAGAGCTTTATTTAACCAGCAAATCTCCGCATCCGTTTGAGGAATTTGGTTGTACGGTTTGTCATCAGGGGCGCGGGCGGGGAACTGATTTTTATTCAGCTGTCCACACTCCTTCCTCTTTGGAGCAGCAAAAAGAATGGGAGCAAAAAAAAGGATGGAAAAAATATGAACTTTGGGAAGCGCCGATGTATTCCAAGGAGCATATTCAAGCCGGATGTTATAAATGTCATTCTGACCAAACGGTGATCAAAGGTGCCGAGCGGCTTAATATCGGGTTAAATCTGATCGAAAAATCCGGCTGTTACGGCTGTCATTATATCGAGCGCTACACAGATTGGGTTAAAGTTGGCCCGGATTTAACGTTTATCAGTTCCAAGTTAACGCCGCAATGGGCGTATCGCTGGATCGAAGACCCAAAATCATTCCGGCACAATACCTGGATGCCCGCATTTTTTGATCAATCTAATACGAACGATCCCGAATCTAAAAAACGCGGACAGCAGGAAATTCATTCAATTGTTCACTATCTTTTCGCGAAAAGTTCTGAGTTCTCTCTGAGTGATGTTGCGGTGAGCGCGGACGCCAAAAAAGGAGAAGAGCTTGTTTCTTCTTTGGGCTGTTTCGGTTGTCATCAAATTGAGCCAAAACCTGTTTCGAAAACAATGACATTGCAATCGTTGCGCCGTGAACACGGGCCAAACCTTATCGGCATGGGGTCGAAATCTTCAAAAAAATGGCTTTTCGATTGGCTCAAAAATCCCAAGCGCTATCATCCGCAGACCAGAATGCCCAATTTGCGGCTTTCGGATGAAGAGGCCGCGAATATCACGGAGTATCTTTCGGCAGATAAAAATAATGACTTTATGAATGTCAAAGTGCCGGAAATTGATCCCGTTATTTTGAATGAAATTGTTAAAGACTTTTTAAAGAAAGAAAATACTTCTGCGCAGATGGAAGAAAAATTAACAAAGATGAACAGTGAAGAAAAGCTTCAATTCGCCGGAGAAAAACTTATCCGTCATTACGGGTGTTTTGGCTGTCACACAATTCCTGGATTTGAAAATGAAAAACCTATCGGAACCGACTTAACAGAAGAAGGCAGTAAATCTGCGCATCGTTTGGATTTTGGTTTTGTCCATATGGAACATTCGCCGCAAGCGTGGTTTGAGCAAAAATTAAAAGACCCGAGGATCTTTGATCAAAATCGCATTAAAACTCCTGATGAAAAATTAAAAATGCCGAATTTCTGTTTTACGGAAGATCAGGCTAAAGCGATCACGACAGCGCTTTTAGGTTTTGTCAAAGATAAGCCGGAAGAATCAAAATTGCCAAAGAAGACAATGCGTCGCCAAATGGTCAATAGCGGTCAAAGGCTTGTTCGTGAATTCAATTGTCAGGGTTGCCATGTGATCGAAGGCGACGGCAGCGCCATCGGACCAAGCATTCATGATTGGCTGGTCAAATATCAGAATAAGTCTGACGCAGAAGCCGAGGCCTTGATCAAAAGTTTTGGCCCTCCGGATCTCATTGGGGAAGGTAAGAAAGTTCATGCCGAGTGGCTTTTTAATTTTATCCATAGCCCTGAAGTTATTCGCCCTTGGCTTACCGTGAGAATGCCAAGCTTTGGTTTATCTGCAAAAGAAAATAATGATTTTGTAAAATACTTTAATGCTTTGGATGATCAAGATTTTCCGTTTACCCAGCGATCGGTTGGCGAAATTACCGAAGACGAACGAAAAGCGGCGGAGATACTTTTTTCAAAGAATTATTTTGACTGCACCAGCTGCCATATCGTCGGCGATAAAATGCCCAGCGGCACGCCGGATAAATGGGCGCCGGACTTTGCTTTAGCTAAAACCAGACTAAAGCCCGAATGGATCGCGCAATGGATCAAAGATCCGCAAAGCTTGCTTCCGGGGACAAAAATGCCGACATATTTTGATCCTAAATATTTTGACCAAAGCGGGCCGGATGATGTTTTAGGCGGCGATGAAAACAAGCAAATTCATGTTTTGCGG
Organism: Candidatus Omnitrophota bacterium; assembly: GCA_041649175.1. Lineage (NCBI taxonomy): Bacteria > Pseudomonadati > Candidatus Omnitrophota > Candidatus Omnitrophota bacterium. The sequence goes on from JBAZNR010000002.1 coordinate 108,119, forward strand.
GATTATATTTTGACTTTGACCGGGCAGCCGTCGAGTGAGAGCAAGGCTGATCAGCCTTCCGTTCAGCAATAGGTTCAGACGGATTTGCATAAAATCTTTTTGCAAAGCTTGACAAGGAAAAGTAGCTGTAGTAGTCTGACAGCAAATTAGCCAGGACTTTGCTTTTAAGTAGGCAAATTAAGTTAATCTAGTCGCTAGTTATTAAGGAAAGGTGGATATCAATGAGAAGCAAATCACTTTTATGGTCTTTATGTTTTATGTTTGCTGCAAGCACTCTTCTTGTTGCGGCATCATGGGCAGGAACGGTTACCGGAACCGTAAAATATGAAGGGGAAGTTCCAAAATTTGCGGAACTAAAAATGGATGCCGATCCGATCTGTCTTGCGAAACATAGCGGTCCGGCGTATCCTGATACGCTTGTTTTAGGCGATGGAAATACCATGGCTAATGTCTTCGTTTATGTAAAAAGCGGTTTAGCGAAGAAAGACTATCCGGTGCCGCAAGAACCGGTGGTTATTGATCAGCAAGGCTGCCAATATTCTCCTCATGTGTTTGGTGTTCGCGTTGGCCAGCCATTAAAGATCCTCAATCCCGACGGCACTTTGCACAATGTTCATGCTTTATCAAAAGTTAATCCCGAATTTAACATCGCAATGCCGCAATTCCGCAAAGAGATCATTCAGACATTCGACAAAGAAGAGTTCATGTTTCCTTTAAAATGCGATGTTCACCCGTGGATGGCGGCTTGGGGCGCAGTTATGTCACATCCTTTCTTTACTGTAACAGGGAAAGACGGAAAATTTACCATTCCCGGGCTTGATGCCGGAACTTACGAAGTAGAAGCGTGGCATGAGAAATTAGGAACGCAAACGGCGACCTTGACTGTCACTGCCGACGCACAAACATTAACGGATTTTACCTTTAAAAGATAATATTCATGTCTGACACAAACCACAGTTCGCACAAACAAAGTTTTTGGCGAACCTATATTTTTTCAACTGATCACAAAATGATCGGCCTGCAATACGGCTTTACCAGCCTTATTTTTCTTTTCTTTGGGTTTTGTCTCGTCATGTTAATGCGTTGGCAACTGGCATTTCCAGGACAGCCGGTTCCTTTTATAGGGAAATTTTTTGGAGAAGCCAATATGCCTGGTGGCGTTATGCTTCCGGAATTCTATAATCAGCTAGGTGCGATGCATGGAACTATTATGGTTTTCTTAGGAGTTGTCCCGCTGGCGGTGGGCGCTTTTGGAAATTATATTGTTCCTTTGCAGATCGGTGCCCCGGATATGGCATTTCCAAAGCTTAATATGGCTAGCTATTGGGCTTACTTTTTAGGCGGAGTGACAATGCTGGTCAGTTTTTTTGCTCCCGGTGGCGCGGCTAATTCGGGATGGACTTCTTATCCACCGCTTTCCAATATCGCAACCATGGGCCAGACGATGTGGCTTTTCGGAATGGTTTTGCTGATCACTTCATCTCTTCTTGGCGCGGTTAATTTTATTGTGACGATCATTCAGTTGCGAACCAAGGGAATGACGTTTATGCGTATGCCATTTTTTGTTTGGGCGCAGTTGGTTACGGCTTTTATTTTGCTTCTAGCATTTCCTCCTTTGGAAGCGGCAGGTGTTTTGCAGTTGATGGACAGACTTGCCGGAACGAGTTTTTTTATGCCGAGCGGACTTGTTATTAGCGGACAACCGCTCACAATCAGCGGAGGCGGAAGCCCGCTTCTTTGGCAGCATCTTTTCTGGTTTTTGGCACATCCGGAAGTTTATGTTTTGATCTTACCGGCGATGGGAATTGTTGCGGAAGTCATTGCCAATAACACGCGTAAGCCTCTTTGGGGATTGCGCATGATGATCGCCTCTATTTTGATCTTGGGATTTTTATCCTTTATTGTTTGGGCGCATCATATGTATTTAACCGGAATGGGGACAGTGATCAGCGCGTTTTTCCAAACGACGACGATGATGATCTCTATCCCATCTGTTATTATCCTATCCTCGCTTTTTATAACGTTATGGGGAGGGTCCATACGCTTTAATGCACCGATGCTTTTCGCGCTCGCTTTTTTGCCGATGTTCGGTATTGGCGGACTAACTGGGCTTCCTTTGGGTTTGGCGATTGCGGATATTCATCTTCATGATACCTATTATGTGATCGGGCATTTTCATTATGTGGTGGCGCCGGGGACGATCTTCGCGCTTTTTGCCGGAGTTTATTATTGGTTTCCGAAAGTAACGGGACGAAAACTTAATGAAGCGCTGGGACGTTTGCATTTTTGGCCGTCTTTGATCGCGATGAATTTTATCTTTATGCCCATGATGATCCAAGGCTTGGCAGGGGTTTCTCGCCGACTTTATGACGGAGGGGCATCGTATGCGCATGCGCAAGGTGTTTTGCATCTTAATGTTGTTATGTCGGTAGCGGCCTGGGCTTTGGCGATTGCCCAAATCCCATTTATTATTAATTTGTTTTGGAGTATTAAAAGCGGGGAAAGAGTAAAATCCGATAATCCATGGGAGGCGACAACTTTAGAATGGTCAACGCCGACACCGCCACCGCATGGAAATTTCTCGACTCCTGTGGAAGTTTACCGCGGGCCGTATGAATATAGCGTTCCAGGGGCACAAAAAGACTTTACGCCGCAAGATCAACCAAAGGTTTGATGATGCCAGACACAATTCCATACACAACGCACGAACGGCCTGATACGGGACTTTATAATGCCAAGATTGGTATTTGGCTTTTTTTAGCTTCGGAAGTGATGCTATTTGGTGCTTTGTTTTCGTCGTATGTTCTTTTGCGCGTCGGGTCGACCAACTGGCCGTTAGGGCATACGATTCTCAATGTTCCGATCGCCACTTTTAATACCATGGTTCTTATTTCCTCCAGCGTGACAATGGTGATGGCATGGGCATCATTAAAGCTGAATAATTTCAAAAAATATCGATTGTATTTAGGATTGACCGTCTTGTGCGGGCTTATTTTTCTCGTCGTCAAAGGCTTTGAATATAACGCCAAATTCGAACATCATCTTTTTCCGTCCACCAGTACGTTTATGGCTGTTTATTTTACCTTAACTGGTTTGCATGGCCTTCATGTGATCGGTGGGATCATAGTTAACGCTTATTTCCTGGGGCCGGGTTCAAAAATGTGGTTTAAAGAACCCGAACGTTTGACAAATCGCATTGAAGTTTCCGGGCTTTATTGGCATTTTGTGGATCTGGTTTGGATCTTTTTGTTTCCGGTTTTGTATTTACTATAAAAAGGACGATGATGAGTGAACATCATATTGATGAAGTAAAAAAATCAGTCCGTATTTATATTACGGTTTTTGTGGCTTTAGCGGCTTTGACGGTTGTGACCGTCGCGGTTAGTTATTTTCATTTAAGCCTTGTGGCGGGGATCGCGGTGGCGCTTTTTATCGCAACCATCAAAGGGTCTTTGGTCGCGTGCTATTTTATGCATTTGATCTCTGAGAAAAAATTGATCTATGCTGTTTTGGCCCTCACCGTTGTGTTCTTTTTTTCTTTACTTTTATTAACGTTGTCAGGGCATCACAATACAATCACAGGAACGCAAATTGTCTCTTAAAATATTCCATATTGTTTTCATCATTTGCTCTGTGGCGCTTTCTGTCAGCTTTGGATTTTGGTCAGGGCAGTTTTATCATGAAACACGAGAAGCTTCTTACTTGACCATGTCCGTTTTGGCGTTTGTTTTTGCCGTGATCTTGATCGTTTACGGCGCGCGCAAATTCAGCCAGCTTGGGCAATCCAAATGATGATAAAACAGATCTTCTTGCTGTTGTGGGCGATCACAGCGGCAGGAGCCATGTTTCCTGACGCTTCCTTGGCGTGTTCGGTCTGCTATGGTGCGCCGGGGTCGTTGCTAACAAAAGGCCTCAATTTTGCGATTTTTTGTTTATTAGGCGTGGTATTTAGTGTTTTAGCAAGTTTTGCCATTTTCTTTTTAACTCTTCGAAAGAAATCAAAAGAAGCAGCAACCCACTGATCTAAATTTACATGATCGAAAAAATATTAGGCTTGCCGATGAATGCCTCGGCGCACGGAGGAGAAGTTGATCAGGCGATGTTTTTTATCCACATCCTGATGCTGGTGCTTTTTATTGGCTGGGGTGTTTACTTTATTTATGCGATCATTCGATTCCGACGCTCCAAAAACCCTAAAGCCGACTACGGCGGTGTTAAAAGCCACACATCCAGTTATCTGGAGATCGTTGTTGCGATCATTGAAGCTGTTTTACTGATCGCGATATCAATTCCGTTTTGGGCTAAGCAGATCAATGCCTTTCCGGACCCCAAGACAGCGGTTCATGTCAAGATCATTGCGGAACAATTCGCCTGGAATGTCCACTATCCGGGAGCTGACGGGATTTTCGGGCGTACTGATATAAAACTGATGAATTCGGCCAATAACCCAATTGGGCTTGATCGCTCTGATGAAGCCGCGAAAGACGATATTGTAATGATCAACCAGCTTCATCTTCCGGTCAATAAACCGGTGATCATCAATCTTTCCACAAAGGACGTTATTCATTCTTTCGCTCTTCCTCTGATGCGTGTCAAACAAGATGTTATTCCGGGAATGAGCATTCCTGTTTGGTTTACTCCTACAAAAACCGGCCAATTTGAGATCGCTTGCGCGCAGTTGTGCGGCTTGGGGCATTATCGGATGAAAGGATATTTGACCGTTCATTCGAAAGCCGATTATGAAGCGTGGCTTACTCAGCAAGCATCCGCTGCCCAAGAGGCGCCTCAGGTCGATGATTTTTGGAATTAATCCATCCAATCAAAGTGAGAGCGACTATGACAAATAAAAATCAAATTTTACTGAGATGCTTTTCAAAATTTGTTTGCGCGGCAACGCTTTTTCTTATTTTTGCCGGGGGAATGGTGACGAGTACCGGATCGGGCCTTTCTGTTCCGGATTGGCCGCTTTCTTATGGTGGATTTTTTCCTCCGATGGTGGGCGGGATCTTTTACGAGCATGGACATCGAATGATCGCATCCGTGGTTGGCCTTTTGATGGTCATTCTTGCTGTTTGGATCGCACGCGTGGAAACTCGTCGCTGGGTTAAAATGCTAAGCTTTGCGGCATTAGGAACGGTTATCGCTCAAGGTATTTTGGGCGGGGTGACTGTTTTGCTTTTTTTGCCACCGCAGGTTTCTGTCGCGCACGCGGTTTTGGGGCAAACATTTTTTATTTTGACGATCATTTTAGCCTATAGCCAATCGGAAGAGCGGCGTTTGCGTGAAAGCGAAACATATTTACCAGGAAATCCTAATCAAGTTGAACTCGCTTTAGGATTCGTTCTTTTAATTTACATTCAGCTTATGGTTGGCGCGGTGATGCGCCATACCGGTTCCGGGCTTGCAATTCCTGATTTTCCAAAAATGGGAGGCCAGTGGATCCCGGTTTTTGACACGAATATGCTTAACCTGATTAATGATTGGCGTTTTGAGATGAACTTACCTAGCGTGAAATTGCAGCAAGTTTTAATTCATTTTATGCATCGAATTGGAGCCGTTTTTATTATAATGATGGTTGCTTATTTAACGTATTGTTTCTGGGATCATGCCAAGAAAAACAAAAAAGTTTTTGATTCTTTAGTGACTATCAATATTTTACTCATATTGCAGGTTATTTTGGGGATCTATACCGTACTGACACAAAAATCTCCTCATGTAACAAGCCTCCATGTCGCTCTGGGAGCGGCATTTTTAGGCATGAGTGTTCTAATAGCACTTCGCATTCTTCCTTTAAGCATTAACGGGTGTAATACCTCGTTAAAGAAATCGAAATGAGTACAGAATTCTTATCCTTCCGAGCTTTTAAGGCGACCTCGCGTTTTAATGCCTATCTTGAACTTTCAAAGATCCGCATCTTAAGCATGGTGCTAGTAACAACAGCGATCGGATTTTTCTTAGGAAAAAAAGGATTTTCAGATCCCGGAAAATTGCTAGCAACGCTTTTAGGTACCGCGCTTGTTTGCGCCGGTGCTTCCGCCTTAAATCATTATCTGGAACGAGATAGCGATAGCAAAATGTTGCGTACGAGAAATCGGCCTATCCCGGCGGGAATAATCCCTGCGCAAAACGCAATGCTGTTTGGGATCGTAGCGGTTTTACTTGGCGTGGGGTTTTTGTATTGGCAGGTTAATTTATTGGTTTCGTTTTTGGGGCTATTGACCGCATTTTTGTATGTTTTGGTTTATACGCCGATGAAAAAGGTAAGCTGGCTGAATACAACGATCGGCGCTATTCCCGGAGCGCTTCCTCCCGTTGGGGGATGGGCTGCGGCAGCAGGGCAAATTGATCTGGGTGCTTGGGTTTTATTTTTGATCTTGTTTATTTGGCAGCATCCTCATTTTTATGCGATCGCCTGGATGTTGAAGGAAGATTATGCCAGGGGTGGATTTAAAATGCTTCCGGTCTTAGAAAAAGATGGGCACCGCACGATGTTCCAGGTAGTGGCATTTTCCATCCTTTTGATCCCGGCATCTGTTTTGCCGGTTGTCCTTGGCATTTCGGGATCGGCGTACTTTTTTGGCGCGCTTATTCTTGGCGTTGGTTTTTTGGCTTTTGGAATTTTCTTTGCGGTTTCAAGGTCGGACGCGGACGCCCACAAGCTTTTGCGTGCTTCCATTATTTACTTACCGGTCATTTTGTCTCTGATCATTGCCGACGCCCACTTTTAAATGATAAAACTCGCACAGAATAAAATATTCATCTTTTTTTCAATCTTTAGCGTTTTGGTAATTGCCGTAGTTTATCAATTGTCTCCGCAGAAAAAACTTCCGGTTTTAGGGAATGTCGTTGATTTTTCCTTGCTCGATTCAACTCAAAAACAAGTTTCGCTAAGCAACTTTAAGAATAAGGTTTGGGTTGCCAATTTCTTTTTTACAACCTGTGGAAGCATTTGTCCGATGATGACGCAGAATATGATGAAGGTCTACAAGAGATTCCTTGATGATCCCGATGTTCACTATGTTTCTATATCGGTCAATCCCGAATTTGATTCTCCCGAGATCCTCACGCGCTACGCTCAAAAATATGGGGCAGATCCGTTAAAATGGCATTTTTTGACCGGGCCGCGGGAATCCATTCAAGAGTTGGCTGTTAAAGGCTTTAAAGTCGGGACAGTTGATGAGCCTGTTTTCCATAGCAGTTATTTTATCCTCATCGACAAAAACGCCAATATCCGCGGGTATTATGACGGCATCACCCAAAAGGGCGTTGATCAATTGACAGCTGATATTGCTTTGCTTTTAAAGGAAAAATAATGACTGTGCATCTTCCAACAATTAATGCGAGCCTGAATGCCTTGGCGGGCATTTTTTTGTTTTTGGGGTGGAGAGCTATTCGAAAAGGCGACCAAGCCGGCCATAAGAAATTCATGATCTGTGCTTTGATAACCTCAATGGTATTTCTGGTGTCTTATATAACCTATCATGCTTTATCGTCGGGGCCGACACGCTATCACGGGCAAGGGATTTTGCGCTGGATCTATTTCTTTATTTTAGGGACGCATACGCCGCTGGCGGCTTTGGTTGTTCCGTGCAGTATTGCGGCGGTTTGGCAGGCGATCCGCGGGAATTTAACGTTGCATACAAAGATCACAAAGTGGCTTTTACCGGTATGGATGTATGTTTCGGTGACAGGAGTGATTATTTATTTAATGCTTTACGTGTTTTAATTTCGAAACGAGCTTTTGGCAACCTGCCCAAATCAGTAGAAACAACGTTTTTTGTCTTCCAATAAAAAACTTCGATTGTCCCAAAAGAATCCCATAAATTAAAAGCAAAACTTGGTAAATCGGTAAAAATATCCCAATATAAATAAATATCCTAAGCCCCAGCGCCACTTTTGATAGCGGGGCAAGGAAATCATGTAAAAGTGGTTTTAAGACCATGGCTTCCGTTGATCCGGCCAAAGAGAAGGCGGCAAGGATCGCCAGAATATCGGAAGATTTCTTAATATCCCATTTTGTTTTAAGGCGTTCGATAAATTTCATAAGAGCCGCAATCTTTAGGTTGGTTTATAAACGCGTAGTAAAAAATAGATCCCCGCTCCCAATAGGATTACTGCAAAGATGGCAAGGGTCGCAATTGCTATTTTAAGGCTGTCTAAATTAGTTTTAATTTCTGGCTTAGTATTCATTTGCTTCTCAAAAGTAGTCTTTCCGTCAAATAACCACCGCCAAAAAAGATCGTTCCGCCCAGCAAGATTTTCATATTGATAAGCTCAGGGAAAGCGGTGATAAAGCCTATTCCGATAACGGCAAGTCCGGCTGCTTGAAGGATTTTTGCGAATAGGTACATGTGCTTTTAAGGCTCGCCAAGTTTTAATCCGGACAATTCTAGGAATATTTTTGTACTTTCCCGAAAGCTCGCGTGCTCAACAGATATTATTTTAATAAAGTGGATAAAAGCAGCCAAGAAAAGCAATCCGTGAAGCCATCCGGGAAAGCGGTTGGTATCGACCGCGCCGCCGGTGATAAAAACGCACGACACAAGCAAGATGTTGAGCATAACCGGCGGATAGATCTTTTTTTTGATTGTCAGAGCTCTTTGATAGAGATTTTTATCGGAGGTGGCATCTTTCGCGATGTGCTCTTTAATGGTCATTCCGTTTCCCACAAAAAAGAAAATGATGATCGTTTGTGTAAAGAGGTAAATGATCAAAGTAAAGATGGCAAAGGCAGGGTGGCCGACTTGAAAAATGGAAAATTGCAAAAGCCCTTGAAGCCCGGTGAGAAAAAGCAAAAGGGCGGTAATGGCGGTCATCAAGTAGCAAAGGTACATAAAAGACCACATAGAGGTGTCCTTTTAAAACGGTTTCATTTCTTAGGCCAGCGACACCAAAAAGAGCGCAAAGCGCGCTCTTTTTGGAGAAAACATTTTTCTTGCGTTGATCCTTACTTTGTTGGCGGCCCTAAGGGCTCTTTTTTTTCCGTTATGACTGGAAGAGTTTTTGATTTTTGAATGTTGATTTCAGTGTAATTCTTCCATTTTTCGGGAAGGTCGTCCTGGGTAAAGATAGCTTGGACGGGGCATTCCGGGATGCAAGCGCCGCAGTCAATGCAAACTTCCGGGTCTATGACCAGCATTTCGGCGTCTTCATGGAAACAGTCCACGGGGCAAACCGCAACGCAGTCAGTGTATTTACATTTAACACAGGGTTCAGCAACAATGTGAGCCATACAATTTCCTCCTCTTTAATGAATGATCAAAAGTTGTTTTATATGCTATCAAATGCTGACTTTTCTGTCAATCGGCAAAATCAAAACTTTTATCGCTAAAGCGAGACGGTATCGTTCTGGGTGATGGCGTTGATAAGGCTTTTTTCAGGGGCGGCCTTTTTAACTTGGCCGGTGATTTTCTTAAAGAAATAATCAAGGAACGCTTTAAATCCGTGAAGTTTTCTAAGTAAATCTCCGACATTGCGGATGGAAATGAACATTTTCCACATTTGTTTTGGGCGAAGATAAAATTCCTTTAAGCCCGTATCGATCATCTCGTCGATCTCTTTATAGGATAATTGCGGATAATTAAGCAAAGTGCGTTGTTCATGTTGTGGGGTAAGCCACTCGCGCCAGTCTTTCGCAAGAAGATATCCTTTTTCTTTAGCCCATTTATAAAGGCTTGTTCCCGGGTAAGCCGCAACGCCGGTAATTTGAATGGTGTCCATCGGAAGGGATTTGGCGAAGTCAATTGTTTTTCGGGCGCTGTCGCGTGTTTCTCCGGGAGCGCCGATCATAAAGCACCCGTGAACGGTAAAGCCCAGTTCGCTGGCGCGATTGGCATAACGGCGGGCCATATCAGTGCTAACACCGCCTTTGTGGACAGCGCGCAGTGCTTCATTAGTGCCGAATTCAAATCCGGTCATCAACATGCGGCATCCGGCCTTACGCATAAGGGGAAGCAGTTCTAAGTCGGTATTAACGCGCATATTACAAGACCAAGTGATTTTTTTATTGATGCCGCGCTTCATGATCTCTTCGCAGACTTCCGTGACGTGCTTTTTATCGGCGGCAAAGGTGTCGGTTTCGAACATGATCTCTCGGATCTGCGGATGAGTTTTTATGTCGTATTCCATCTCGTCCACAACGAGCTGGGCGTGGCGATTGCGCAGTCGATAACCATACATGAGTTGCGGATCGCGGCAAAAAGAACAGGCATTATTGCAGCCTCGTCCGGTGATAAGAGTTAAAAACGGGAATTTTTTTCCGCCATCGGGATACCATTCCGGTTTAATGAGCTGCCAAGCCGGAAAGGGAAGTTCATTTACATCAATGGTGGGGCGTTCGGGATTATGAACAACGGCTGTTTTATCCCACCAGGACATCCCTAAAATAGATTTTGGATCCATTCTGTCGGCGAGTTCGCGTAAGGAATAGTCGTATTCGCGATGTAAAACATAATCTACGGTGCCGCGGCCGATCTCAAAGGTATTATCGGGCTCGGCGGTGACATGTTGTCCGACGAAAGCAACTTTGCAACCGGTTGCTTCTTTGATCGTTTTTGCTTGCTCAATGTCGGCATAAATAGACGGAGTTGTGGCATGAATGACTAAAAGTTCCGGATTGAATTCTTTGGCGCGGCGAAAGGATTCTTCGACGGAAAGGTTTTGAGCGGCTGCTTCTAAGAATTCAACTTTGTGCCCGCGGTCAATAAGGATCTGGGCAGCGATGAGCAGAAACTCGGGGTGGCGCTGAACGCGTCCGCGCGACTTAGCGGCCCAGCGGGCAACGCGAACAAAATCTTCGCCGTAAGATGGATTTAAAAGGAGGACATTCATAGGTTAACTAAGTAATTTTAGTACGTATATAATCTAACCGTAAAAGTTGATTATTGCAAGGTAATTCTCATAAACAATACTTAAGAAAAACTAACAACTTTCGCAAACTATCAATTGACGCTCCGAAGAGCTTTCTATATAATGCACCTGTTTATCGACAATTTTAAGGATGTGCTTATGAGTAAAAAATTTGACCCAAAAAGTGTTTTAAAATCGATCAAAACTAAAGCGGGAAAGGCTTTTTATTTTTCTCTTATAGAATTGGAAAAATCCGGCTTTAAGAATGTTTCGCGCCTTCCATTTTCTATCCGCGTGCTTTTAGAAAGCGCCGTTCGTAATTTCGACAACTACCAAATTACCATCAACGATATCAATCGCCTGGCGAATTGGCAAGAACATTTTTCAAATCCTCAGGAAGTCGCTTTTAAACCGGGCCGTGTTATTTTGCAGGATTTTACCGGCGTGCCGTGCGTGGTTGATCTTGCGGCGATGCGTTCGGCTTTAAAACGCCTTGGCGGAGATTTTCGTAAAATAAATCCGCAAGTTTCCTGTGATCTGGTCATTGATCATTCTGTGCAAGTGGATGCCTTTGGCGCCAAAGATTCCTTTTCGTTAAATGTCGAAAAAGAATTTGAGCGCAATCAGGAACGGTATGAATTTTTAAAATGGGGGCAAAATGCGTTTAAGAATTTCCGCGTTGTTCCTCCGGCGACCGGCATTGTGCATCAAGTCAATTTAGAATATTTAGCCCAGGGGGTTCTCAAGAAAAAATCGTCGCAAGGAACAATCCTTTATCCGGACAGCCTCGTCGGAACAGATAGCCATACGACCATGATCAATGGGCTTGGGATCGTCGGCTGGGGCGTAGGCGGCATTGAAGCCGAAGCGGTTATGTTGGGTGAGCCGATCTATATGCTTCTTCCGGGCGTTCTTGGTGTTCGACTGACCGGAAAACTTAAAGACGGAATTACCGCGACCGATCTGGTTTTGACAGTGACGCAGCTTTTGCGAAAAAAAGGTGTTGTCGGAAAGTTTGTTGAGTTTTTCGGAGACGGACTTAAAGCATTAAGCTTGCCGGACCGGGCCACCATTAGCAATATGGCGCCGGAATATGGTGCGACGATGGGCTATTTTCCGGTTGATGACCAGGCATTGCGTTACTATCGAATAACCGGACGAGCCAAGACAGATGTTGATCTTGTTGAGCGTTACATGAAAGAGCAAGAAATGTTTTATACGCCCGGATCTAATGACCCGCACTTTCCGGACGTTTTAGAATTAGATCTTGCCACGATCGAGCCGAGTTTAGCCGGCCCCAAGCGGCCGCAAGACCGTGTTGTTGTCCAGGAGATGAAAAATGTTTTCAAGAAATCTTTAACCGCGCCTGTTGCCGAGCGTGGATACGGGCTTTTACCCGAGCAGCTTTCTAAAAAGATTTCTATGTCTGATGGGCAAAATGAAACACTTTCACACGGATCGGTCGTGATCGCGGCTATTACGAGCTGCACCAATACATCAAATCCTTCTGTGATGATCGGAGCCGCTTTGTTGGCTAAAAAAGCTTTTGAGCGCGGCTTGGTAATGCCTAAATTTGTTAAAACAAGTTTTGCGCCGGGCTCGCGCGTGGTTATCGAGTATTTGAAGAATTCCGGCTTGATGATGTATTTAGAAAAATTTGGTTTTCATTTAGTAGGCTATGGATGCACGACGTGCATTGGCAATAGCGGCCCATTGCCGGAAAATATTTCCAAAGTGATCAAAGAGGGAAATTTGGTCGCGGCCAGTGTTTTGAGTGGAAACCGTAATTTTGAAGGCCGTATTAATCCGTCAACAAAAGCAAATTATTTAGCAAGCCCGCCCTTGGTGGTCGCCTATGCTTTAGCCGGGCGCGTTGATATTGATCTGACGAAAGAACCAATCGGCAAAGATAAAAAGGGAAAAGATGTTTTCTTAAAAGATATTTGGCCGGCGCAAGCAGAAATTGATTTGGTTGTATCAAAAGTTATTACGGCAAAAATGTTTAGCGCGCGTTACAAGGATGTTTTTAAGGGAAACCGTGATTGGAATAAGATCAAGACGGTTAAATCCGATCTCTATTCCTGGCGGGAGAAAAGTACTTATATCCAGGAGCCTCCGTTTTTTATTGATCTAAAGCAAGACGTTGATCCGGTTGGTGACATCAAAGCGGCTCGTGTTTTGGTGATGGTTGGTGATTCGATCACAACCGATCATATTTCTCCGGCGGGAGCTATTGCAAAGGGAAGCCCGGCTGGCGTTTATTTGGAAAGCCTGGGCGTTGAGCCTATCGATTTTAACAGCTATGGGTCACGACGGGGAAATGACCGGGTGATGACCAGAGGAACCTTTGCTAATATTCGTTTGCGGAATTTATTAGTTCCTGACTCAGAAGGCCCATGGACAAATTATTTTCCAAAGAATAGCAAGATGACGATCTTTGATGCGTCTTTAGCTTATAATAAAGACAAAACACCACTACTGGTTTTGGCCGGAAAAGAATATGGGACCGGTTCCAGCCGCGATTGGGCGGCAAAAGGAGCGGCCTTGCTCGGTGTTCGTGTCGTTCTTGCAGAAAGTTACGAACGCATTCATCGCAGTAATTTGGTTGGCATGGGTGTTTTGCCTCTAGAATACAAAGTAGGTGATTCTCGTCAAACACTTGGGCTGGATGGCACGGAAGTTTTTGATTTTTGCGGCATTGATGATCAATTAAAGCCTCGGCAGGAAATTTTAGTTCGCGCGCGCGGCACAAATGGTGCGATCAAGGAATTTAAGGCCATTGCCCGCCTTGATACGCCCGTCGACGTTGACTATTATCGAAACGGTGGTATACTTCCAACAGTTTTGCGAAAACTTGCAAAATAATTCCGCGTTGTCTTCGAAATGCCTATTGACAGCCCGAACCGATTCCGATAAAATCGTCTATATTTTTCTTAACATAAGGTAAATGATGCCAAAAACAATGTATCAAAAAATTTGGGATGATCATTTGGTCTACGAAAATCCGCAGACCACGTCGATCATTTATGTTGATAAGCACTTGGTCCATGAAGTGACTTCTCCTCAGGCTTTTGAAGGATTACGATCATCGAAGCGAAAGATCCATTCTCCCGAAAAGACCGTTGCGACCATGGACCACAATGTTCCGACGAGAACAAAAGATCTGTCTTTAGCCGAAGAAACTTCACGCATTCAAATTAGCACCTTAGAGCGCAACTGTAAGGAATTTGACGTCAAATTATTTGATTTCGCCGATCCCGATCAGGGCATTGTGCACATTATCGGCCCGGAAATGGGAATGACGCAGCCCGGCATGATCATTGTTTGCGGTGACTCTCATACGTCCACGCACGGCGCTTTTGGCGCCTTGGCGTTTGGCATTGGAACGTCAGAAGTTGAACATGTTTTAGCGACGCAAACCTTACAACAAAATAAAGCACAATCCATGTTGATCAGTATCGACGGAACATTGCCGTTTGGTGCCACCGCCAAAGATATCATTTTGTATATTATCGGGCAGATCGGCACCGCCGGTGCGACGGGCTATGTTGTTGAGTACGGCGGAAGCGCGATTCGTGCTTTGAGCATGGAAGGCCGCATGACGATCTGCAATATGAGCATTGAAGCAGGTGCGCGCGCGGGGATGGTCGCTCCCGATGAAACAACATTTGCTTATTTAAAGGACCGTGATTTTTCTCCCAAGGGAGCGGATTGGGAAAAGGCAGTCGCGTTCTGGAAAACACTTCCCAGCGATCCCAATGCTAAGTTTGACCGCGTGATCAAAATCAAAGCCGAAGATATTTTACCGCAAGTTACTTGGGGAACAAGCCCGGGACAAGTGACGTCGATCGAGGGAAAAGTTCCTGATCCAAGTTCTTTTTCAAATCCGGTTGATCAACAAGGAGCCAGCGACGCGTTGAAGTATATGGATTTAAAACCGGGAACGCCGATGCAACAAATTCCCATTGATAAAGTGTTTATCGGTTCTTGTACCAATGCGCGTATTGAAGACTTACGCCTGGCCGCGAAAATGGCAAAGGGTAAGAAAATTTCCTCAAAGGTAAAAGCGATCGTCGTTCCGGGTTCCGGACGGGTGCGCCGTCAGGCGGAAAAAGAAGGTTTGGATAAAATTTTCATTGAAGCCGGCTTTGAATGGCGATTTGCCGGATGCTCCATGTGTTTAGGGATGAACGATGACCGTTTAAATCCGGGGGAGCGATGTGCTTCAACAAGTAATCGTAATTTTGAAGGCCGTCAAGGGCGCGGCGGGCGTACGCATTTGATGAGCCCGGAAATGGCTGTTGTCGCGGCCATGGAAGGACGCATTGCCGACGTCAGAAAGTATTTAAAATAATATGAAGCCATTCGAAACTCATACAGGAATTATTGCGCCGCTCGACCGTGTTAATGTTGATACCGACGCCATTATCCCAAAGCAATTCTTGCGCAAAGTGGATAAGATCGGCTTTGGAAAACATCTTTTTCACGAATGGCGCTATACGGATATTGACGGGAAAGTAGAAAACCCCGAATTCATTCTGAATAAAGGCGTTTTTCGTAAAGCGACAGTTTTGCTGGCGCGCGCCAATTTCGGCTGCGGTTCTAGCCGGGAACATGCGCCGTGGGCTTTGGAAGATTTTGGTTTTCGCGTTATTGTCGCGCCGAGCTTTGCGGAGATCTTCTATAATAATTGTTTTAAAAACGGTATCTTGCCCGTTATTTTAACGGCCAAGGAAGTTGATGAATTATTTGTACAAGTTTTAGCAAGTCCGGGTGTAGAATTAAAAGCAGATTTGGTCGCGCAGAAAATAAATGGGCCTAAAAACCAAACATATTCGTTTTCTATTAATTCATTCGCTAAGGAATGTTTATTGAAAGGGTTAGACAGCATCGGTTGGACGCAGCAATTTAACGATAAGATCGCCGCTTACGAAAAAACCAAATCGGCCGAAAAGCCCTGGTTGTTTGCCCGCAAGTAAGGAGTTTTTAAAGCCATGAAGAACGATAAGAAAACAAGTCAAAACGCGCATCGCCAATTTTCCGCGATCGTAACTGACGGAAGCCATCGAGCGCCGAACCGTTCTATGCTTCGCGCGGTTGGATTTAAAGATGATGATTTTAAAAAATCCCAGATCGGCGTTGTTTCAACCTGGAGTATGTTAACGCCGTGCAATATGCATATTGACAAATTAGCGCTCGAAGCGGTTAGCGGTATCGATGCGGCAGGCGGTAAAGGAATTATTTTCGGAACGATCACCGTTTCCGACGGTATTTCGATGGGAACAGAAGGAATGAAATATTCTTTAGTTTCCCGGGAAGTTATTGCGGATTCGGTGGAAACGGTCGCGGGATGCGAAGGCTTTGACGGCCTGGTAGCCATCGGCGGCTGCGATAAGAATATGCCGGGATGCATCATGGCGATTGCGCGGCTCAATCGTCCGGCTGTCTTTGTTTATGGCGGAACGATCCTTCCTGGCTGCTACAAAGGAAAAGATGTTGATATTGTTTCTGTTTTTGAAGCAGTGGGCGCGCATGCCAATCAGAAAATTGGCGATGCGGAATTAACGGCGATCGAATCCTGCGCAATCCCTGGGCCCGGTTCTTGCGGTGGAATGTATACGGCTAATACCATGGCGAGCGCCATTGAAGCGCTGGGCATGAGCCTTCCCAATAGTTCCGCGCAAGCTGCTATTTCTCCGGAAAAAAATCAGGATTGCCAAAGAGCTGGTGAAGCGGTTTTAAATTTGATCAAACTTGGTATTCGTCCGAAAGACATTATGACGCGTAAAGCTTTTGAAAATGCGATCACCGTTGTAACAGCTTTAGGCGGGTCAACCAATGCGGTTTTGCATCTTTTAGCCATTGCGCATACGGTTGGCGTTAAATTAACTATTGATGATTTTGCGAAGATCTGTAAAAAAGCTCCTGTCTTGGCGGATCTAAAACCAAGCGGTAAGCACGTCGTCGCGGATTTAGTGAAGATTGGCGGTTTAACGCCGCTTCTTCGTTTATTGCTTGAGGCCGGTCTTCTTCATGGGGATTGCCTGACCGTAACAGGAAAAACACTCGCTGAGAATTTAGTTGATGTGAACCCGTATCCCAAAGGACAAACCGTTGTCCGTCCTTTAAGTGATCCTATAAAACGCGAAGGACACATTGTTATTTTATACGGTAATTTAGCGTCCGAAGGCGCTGTCGCGAAGATTTCCGGAAAAGAAGGAAGTGTTTTTTCCGGCTCGGCCAAAGTTTTTAATTCAGAAGAAGAAGCCTTAGAAAAAATTCTGGACAATACGGTTAAAAAAGGCGATGTGATCGTTATTCGCTACGAAGGCCCAAAAGGCGGGCCCGGCATGCGGGAGATGCTGGCGCCGACTTCGGCGGTTATGGGAAAAGGCTTAGGAAAAGATGTCGCGCTTATTACCGACGGACGGTTTTCCGGCGGAAGCCATGGATTTGTAGTTGGACATATTACCCCTGAAGCTTACGTTGGCGGATTGTTAGCTATCGTAAAAGACGGCGATAAGATCACGATTGATGCCGAAAAACGCCAGATCAATTTGGCCGTTCCTGCCGCGGAAATAAAGAAGCGATTCAAGGAATGGAAGCAACCAAAGCCTCGCTATACACGCGGCGTTTTAAGTAAATACGTAAAACTTGTCAATTCAGCTTCTTTAGGCGCGGTAACAGACGCTTTTAAAAACGGAGAATAAAAAATGCCAGGAAATTCCTTTGGTCAAGTTTTTAGAGTGATGACGTTCGGTGAAAGCCACGGCCCGGCGATCGGCGCTGTGGTGGATGGAGTTATTCCTCTTTTACCGCTTTCGGCAGCTGATATTCAAGTCGAACTTGACCGTCGACGTCCTGGGCAAAGCAATATCACAACTCAGCGTAAGGAAAGTGACACAGTTGAGATCCTTTCTGGGGTTTTTGAAGGAAAAACGACCGGCGCGCCGATCGCTTTATTAATTCGCAATGAAGACGCGAAATCAAAAGATTATGAAAAATTTAAAGATGCTTTTCGCCCCGGCCATGCCGATTTTACCTATGATGCCAAGTTTGGTATTCGTGATTGGCGCGGCGGCGGACGTTCATCAGGAAGAGAAACGGCGGCGCGTGTTGCCGTGGGTGCCATTGCGAAAAAGATCCTTCTGGAAAAAAATATCAAAGTCATTGCTTATACGCTGGCCGTTGGCGATATTTATGCGAAAAAAATTGATCTGAGCATCATTGAATCAAACGCGGTTCGCTGTCCGGATGCGGGGCAAGCCGAAGCCATGATCCAAAAAATACAGGAAGTCCGCAAAAATGGAGATTCTATCGGCGGCATTGTGGAAGCTGTTGTGCGGGGGTGTCCGCCGGGACTCGGCGATCCGGTTTTCGATAAGCTTAACGCGAAACTTGCGGCGGCGGTTATGTCAATTGGAACTATTCGCGGTGTTGAATTCGGTTCGGGATTTGCCAGCGCTAAAATGAATGGTTCCGAATCTAATGATGTTTTCTTTGTTCAAGACGGGCAAATTAAAACCAAAACAAATCATGCCGGAGGGATCTTAGGCGGAATATCTACCGGAGCAGATATTGTTTTGCGTGTCGCGGTTAAGCCTCCGTCATCTATTTCCATAAAGCAGCAAACGGTAACAAAAGCAAAAGAAAATGTTGAAATTCAGGTGACCGGGCGCCATGATCCGTGCATTTGTCCGCGCGTTGTTCCGGTTGTTGAAGCCATGGTCGCCATGACACTGGTCGACTGCCTGATGCTTCAGGGAATAATTAAGCGTTAAGAAGTCTCTCATCTATTCCTCCGACTAACCCGCATGAATCCATCAGAAAATAAAAAAGTTATTCTCATTACCGGATGCTCCAGTGGTTTTGGGCTTCTAACCGCGGCGCGCTTGTCTGGCTTAGGCCACCATGTTTTTGCCACGATGCGAAATCTCCAAAAGAAAGACGCCTTGCTCGCCGAAGTAAAGAAACGCGGCGGCACGGTCAATCTTTTGGAACTCGATGTTAATAATGTGAAAACTATTGAAATTGTCGTTCAGAAAATCGAAAAAGAATTCGGGCGAATTGATGTCTTGGTCAATAATGCTGGTTTTGGCGTCGGGGGTTTTTTTGAGGACTTAAGTGAAACAGATATCCGTCAGCAAATGGATACGAATTTTTTCGGCGTACAAAGCGTAACTCGGGCGGTCATTCCGCTGATGAGAAAGAATCACTCTGGAAAGATCATTAATCTCTCTAGCATTGCCGGGCTTTATGCCTTACCGGCGTTTAGTGCTTACAATGCTAGCAAATGGGCGGTGGAAGGATTCTCGGAAAGTTTGTTGTACGAATTAAAACCGTTTGGCATTTCAGTTTGCTTGATCGAGCCGGGAACTTACCGGACAACCATTTTCTTTGAAAATAGGCGTTGCGCGAAGGATTTTGATAATCCCAAAAGCCCATATTATGGATCATCTCAAGCATTAAAGAAACGTGTTGATCAATTTGTGGCTAACGACAAGAAAGATCCTGAAGATATTGCGATCTTAATTGAGAAGCTCATCAACTCGCCGCGTCCGCCGTTTCGAAACATCCCGGATCGCCGCAGTAAGATTTTGTATTTTCTGCGCCGATTCCTGCCTTTTGGCCTTTTTAGTTTTATATTGTATACGTTATTATTTTTTGGAACTTCAAAGAAGGCAAGCGGTCAAACGAGTTAAAATCCTATCCCCATTCTTTCCGTTAAGAATTCTTCGAGGCTTTTACACTGCAGGTAAGCATTGGTTTTCTTCAAGGTTTTTAATGGCGCGAAAGGAAAACGTCCATAATCATGTCCGGGGTAAACAATTGTTTCTTCGGGAAGTTTTAAGATCACTTCATGGAGGGAATGATACATGGCCTTTGGGTCGCTTCCGGGAAGGTCACAGCGCCCGCATCCGTCGATAAAAAGCGTATCGCCGGCAATCAAAATATTTTCGGATAAGAAACATTGGCACCCCGAACTGTGTCCGGGCGTATGCAGGCAAAGCCACTCAATGTTTCCGGTTTTTAATTTTTCATTGGGTTTGATATGCTTGATGTTTTTGTGTTTTGGCATAAAAAGAGCGGCTTCATGTTGAGATATATAAACCGGGACGTCATGTTTGCTTAAAAACTTATCTAGTCCGTTGACGTGGTCAGGATGTCCGTGTGTGAGAAAAACAGATGTAACTTTAAGATCTTGCTCAGCTGCTTTCTTTATCAAAAAGGGAACATCCCATGCTGGGTCAACCAGGGCGACTTCTCGGGTTTTTGCATCGCCGATAAAGTAAAGAAAATTTTCCATCGGGCCCAGCGGCATTTGCGTTACAATAATGTTTGATTTTTCAGGCATAAGTTTTTCCTTTGATGCGCATTCATTATATTTTCTCTTCAAGGAAGACGCAAACAAAAATTAACTTTCCTTTAAAGCCTTGACATCTCAAGGTCGGTACGTATAATAAAGTTGCAAAACAACTTATTTAAATGGAGGTTTAGTAAAAATGGCTTTACTTGAATCTGTCCACATCCCCTTAGGCACAAAAATGCCGGAATTTACCATTAAAGACCCCAACGGAAAAAGTTTTAAAGGCGCCGAGCTTTACGGAAAACGAGGATTGCTGATTGCTTTTACCTGTAATCATTGTCCTTATGCCTTGGCGGTTTGGCCGCGGCTTATCCGTCTGGCGCGCTATGCCCAGAAAGCCGGGATCAACGCGGTGGCTGTTAATCCAAACATAAATCCCGATTATCCCGAAGATGCCCCCGCTAAAATGATCGACAAGATCAAAGAGTGGGGCATTGATTTTCCGTATTTAGTCGACGAGACGCAAAAAGTTGCCGATGCGTTCAAAGCCCAGTGCACGCCGGATATTTACCTTTTTAACGGTGAGTATCAATTGGTCTATCACGGACGCATTGACGATAATTGGCAAGACGAAACAAAAGTGACACGTGAAGAGCTTAAAGAAGCGATCAATTGTTTAGCGAGCGGAAAACCAATGGTAACGGATCAAAAACCATCCATGGGCTGCTCGATCAAATGGAGACAAAAATAAATTTCTAATGAATACCGCTAAAGCTAAACCCGCTTGGCGCCGGGAAGCCAAGATGCCAAGCCTTCCGGAAGTTTTTTCGTCCATTCCGATCGCGACCAACGCTAGTATTTTTCGTAAAATGCTGGCTTTTTCCGGGCCCGGGCTTATGGTGGCTGTCGGATATATGGATCCCGGAAATTGGGCAACGGACTTGGCTGGTGGCGCGCGTTTTGGATATACGCTTCTGTCGGTCATCCTCATCTCTAATATTATGGCCATTTTGCTTCAACATTTGGCCTTAAAACTTGGAATTGTAACGGGGCGCGACCTTGCTCAGGCCTGCCGAGATCATTTTTCCAAACCCGTTGCAATGTTCTTATGGGTTCTATGTGAAATTGCCATTGCCGCATGTGATTTGGCAGAAGTCATTGGCTCAGCCATCGCTTTAAATCTGCTTTTTGGAATTCCTCTTGTCGTGGGTGTTATCTTAACAGCTTGCGATGTCATGATCGTTCTACTTTTGCAAAGTAAAGGTTTCCGTATTTTGGAATGTTTGGTAGCCGGCTTGATCTTTATGATCGGCGGATGTTTTGCCTATGAGCTTGCTGTCTCACACCCGTCCTTGCCCTTGATCTTTCAAAACCTTTTGCCGAAACCGGAAATCGTGATGAATCCCGAAATGCTTTATATCGCCATTGGTATTTTGGGCGCGACAGTCATGCCGCATAATCTCTATTTGCATTCCAGCATTGTGCAGACCAGGGCTTTTGAGCGCAATGATGCGGGGCGCAAGATGGCGATCAAATATGCGACGATTGACTCTACCACAGCTCTTTTGTTCGCGTTTTTTATTAATGCGGCTATTTTAATTGTAAGCGCGGCGGCTTTTCATGGAACGCCGCACGAAAACGTTGCCGATATTAACGATGCGCATCGTCTCTTATCGCCGGTTTTGGGTGCGCCATTGGCTAGCGTTGCTTTTGCCGTTGCTCTTTTGGCATCCGGACAAAATTCAACATTAACCGGAACTTTGGCCGGGCAGATCGTTATGGAAGGCTTTCTTGAGATCCGTTTGCGGCCGTGGATGCGCCGGCTCATAACGAGACTTGTGGCGATCGTTCCGGCTGTCATTGTGGCGGGGATGTTCGGCGAAAAAGGTGTTGGCGACCTGCTTATTTTAAGCCAGGTTGTTTTGTCGCTGCAGTTAAGCTTTGCGGTTGTTCCGCTGGTTTGGTTTACCAGTGACCGCGCAAAGATGGGAAAATTTACGAATGCCTTATGGTTAAAAATAATTTGTTGGACCATTGCTGTTATTATTGGCGGGCTAAATCTCTATCTTCTCTATCAAACCGTTTACGGATGGTTTGTATAAAAAACTGAGGTGACTTATGTATAAAAAAATTCTTATCCCCTTGGATCATACGGACAGCGACAAAACCATCCTTGAACATATTCGCCCTCTCGCTCGGACATTTGGCGCCGAGTTAATTTTGATCCATGTTGCCGATGGTTATGCGGCGCGCCTTCAGGATACGCTCAACTTGCAGGATTCGGAAGAAATTAAATCGGATAAGCGCTATCTGGAGAAGCAAAGAGATGTCCTTATCAGCGAAGGATTCAAGGCGCAGGCTCATCTATTCAAAGGAGAGCCAGCCGATGAGATCTTAGCTGTCGTGAAAAAAGAGCAGTGTGATTTGATCGCCATGTCCACCCATGGGCATCGATTTTTGAAAGATATTCTTTTTGGAAGTGTTGCTGAGAATATTCGGCATCGGACGGATGTTCCGGTTCTAATGATCCGCGCGAAGCATCGCTAATCCCTTGACTTGAGTTTTTTTGTGTGTTATATCAAAATGTCTTTTTAAGAACAGGCGACCCTATGACGACGGATATTAAATCAAATTCATCTGATAGAATCGTAATTTTGACCGACGCGGCCGTTATTAAAATAAGATCCATGATGGAAAAAGACGGCAAGCAAGGTTATGGGCTGCGCTTTGGCGTTGTGACCGGCGGTTGCGCGGGGCTTTCCTATGAAATGAGCTTCCAGAAAAATCATTACGATAATGACAGCGTTGTTGAGGCGGGCGATATTAAGATCTTTGTGAATAAAGAAAGTGTTCCGTTCATTCAAGGAACAAAGATCGACTTTGTAGATACCCTTAAAGAAAGCGGATTTAAATATTACAATCCTAACGCGAAAAGTAGCTGCGGTTGCGGCACTTCCTTTAGCTAAAAGATCATGATCGTCCAAACAAAAAAATCCCGTCGGAAAATCCCTGTTGTCAAAAAACAAAAAGCCCTTTCGGATTTTACGCTTAAGTATAAACCCTTGCCAGGCTCTAAAAAAGTTTATGTTAAAGGTAAGGCCTTTGAAGGCATTCAGGTCCCTTTTAGGGAGATTTCCCAGGCACCAAGCGTAACAGTAGAAAATAAAAAAGTTTCTAATCCACCTCTTCGTTTATATGACACTTCCGGCCCGTACACGGACCCGGCTGTTAAAATTGATATTCGCCATGGATTGCCCGAACTTCGCAAGAAATGGATCCTGGATCGCGGTGATGTTCAAGTGTTGTCCTCACCGACGTCTCAGTACCGCAATGAACGCGAAGCCGACGCGCGCCTTTCCGATATTCGATTTCCCATCGTAAAGAAACCTTTGCGAGCTAAGAAAAATAGCAATGTTACCCAAATGCATTATGCCAAAAAGGGAATTGTGACCGCGGAAATGGAATTTATCGCGATCCGCGAAAATTGCCAGCCCGAATTTGTCCGCGATGAAGTTGCCCGCGGGCGCGCTATTATTCCGGTGAATATCAATCACCCCGAGAGCGAACCCGTTATTATCGGAAGAAATTTCTTAGTGAAGATTAATGCCAATCTCGGTAATTCCGCGTTGAGTTCAAGCATCATTGAAGAAGTTGAAAAAATGACTTGGGCCATTCGTTGGGGCGGTGATACGGTGATGGATCTGTCGACCGGAAAAAATATCCACGAAACACGAGAATGGATATTGCGCAATTCTCCGACTCCTATCGGGACTGTCCCTATTTATCAAGCCTTGGAAAAAGTAGACGGTAAAGCTGAAGAGTTGACTTGGGAGATCTACCGGGACACTTTAATTGAACAAGCCGAGCAGGGTGTTGATTACTTTACGGTTCATGCGGGGGTTTTACTTCGCTATATTCCGCTGACCGCACAACGGAAAACCGGAATTGTTTCTCGCGGCGGTTCGATTTTAGCTAAATGGTGTTTGGCGCATCATAAAGAAAATTTTCTTTATACGCATTTTGATGAGATCTGTCAGATCATGAAACAATATGATGTAAGCTTTAGTTTAGGAGACGGCTTGCGTCCGGGAAGCATTGCCGATGCCAATGATAAGGCGCAATTTGCCGAACTTGAAACTTTAGGAGAGCTCACGAAAATTGCTTGGAGCCATGATGTGCAGACTATGATCGAAGGCCCGGGCCATGTTCCGATGCATTTGATCAAAGAGAATATGGATAAACAGCTTTCTATTTGTCAAGAAGCGCCGTTTTATACATTAGGGCCTTTAACAACTGATGTTGCTCCGGGATATGACCATATTACATCCGCTATTGGCGCGGCGATGATCGGCTGGTTTGGCACGGCGATGCTGTGTTATGTGACGCCCAAAGAACATTTAGGGCTTCCCAATAAAAAGGATGTGAAAGACGGAATCATTGCTTATAAAATCGCGGCGCACGCGGCCGATCTGGCCAAGGGGCATCCGGGCGCGAAACTATGGGACGATACGCTTTCGCAGGCCAGGTTTGAATTTCGCTGGAAAGATCAGTTCCATTTAAGCCTTGATCCGGAAACAGCCGAAGAATTTCACGATGAAACTCTTCCGGCCGAAGGGGCAAAATTGGCTCATTTCTGCTCGATGTGCGGACCGAATTTTTGTTCGATGAAGATCACGCAGGATGTCCGCGATTACGCCAAAGAACATGCCTTAGATGAAAAAAACGCGGTTGATCAAGGCATGAAGGAAAAATCGGAAGAATTTAAAAAAGGCGGCAATAAGATCTATAAATAAAATTTAAAGTTAAGCTGGAAATTTGGGAGAAATAGAGAAGCGCCCGCCAAGAATCTTGGCGGGCGCTTCTCTTATTATTGTTATCTTGCTGAATTATGCGGCCGGAATAAAAGCGGAGTGGCCGGAAAAAACTTCGGTGTATTTCGCGATCAGATTCTCTAAATCCTTGTAGAGCGCTTCAAGTTCTTCGAGCATTTTGGTTCTGAACTTTTCCGCTTCACCGCACATCTTTGGAAAAAGTTCCCGGTAATAATTGATGCCCTTGATCAAATTCGCTCTAAATTCCAATAAGTATTCGATCTGCTTTTCGGTCGGTTTAGGTAAGAACTTTTTAATTTCACCTTCAAAGAATTTAATATTGATCTGTAATTCTTTAATGAACATATGCGGGCGATAGGTTGAATTTAAGAAATTCGCTCGTCCGTAAATATGACTGACCATATCGGCTAAAGTCATGATCTTGGAGAAATAGGCAATGTTCGGCCCGGGGCAAACGGCCGGAAAAAGTTTTCGCCGGACGGCAATGCTATTCTTTAAAAGAGCGCCTTCGCCCAGGTCATTACAGATACACGCTTTTTTTGTGACCTGGTCATAAATTCTTTGGAAAGTCGTGCTTTCTAAATTCAGCGTTCGCAGATGATCGATCTTGAATTTTTGGTAAAGCCGCGATGCTGTGCAAATCGGTAAAGGCGTAAATTCGGTATTGGAAACCAGATGTCCCTTAGGGCAGCTGCTTCCGGGGCGCCCTTTTTCGTTACGCTGATCTTTTTCGGCATCGCTTAAAGAACCACGCAGGTTATTGAACGGAACGCCCAAAGGTGAAACTTCGCTGGTATAAATGTCATTTTCGCCCGCGTTGGCAAGTTTTTGAAGTGTTTCTTCATCGACATTGGTTGCTTCCGGAACTAAAAGAAAAGGCGAGCCCCAGCCGGTGGAATCAATTTGATAATTCTCGCGGACAAATTTATCTTCGGTTGCCGTCCCGATGCCGCCTTGTGCTGTGATGCGCACCGGATGCGGCTTAGGGAAACTAATTTTATTTTTAAGCTTTAAAGCCTGATCATACATATCGTGAAGAGTTGTGATCAGTTCCTGCCTTTTTACCTTGAATTCTTCCATAATGGGCCCCATCAGCTCGCCGGCCGCCGGAAAAACGTGCCCGCCGCAATTTAAACCGGACTCAATGCGGTATTCGGAAACCCATAAGCCTTTTTTGGCGAAGAATTTTCCCTGAGTTAAGGCAGAGCGAAAATCGCTTACTTTAAGGACAATTTTCTTCTTGATCTCACCGGCCGCATCGGCATAAAAATCTTTAAAATTTTCCGCGTAGGTGTAAAGCCGGCGGTTAATTCCGGCCGAAAAAACAATAGCAGAATCAAGCGTGCTCATGGCGTATCCGCGCAGCGCCGACAAAGCATCAGAAAATTCAACGGGAAGTTCTTTTTCGTTTTTGTCAAAATTGATCCGGTCAACCTTGGTCATGATGTTGACATTGATCTTTCCGGTGGTAATTTCACTGCGAAGCTCATTTTGAAGCGTAAGCTTTAACTTTGGATTGACTTCCTGAAGCATTTTTCCATATTTTGCTTTTAAAGGAGCGCTGTCAGGAAGAAGCTCGAAGTATTTGGTGATTTCGGTCCCGGGTTCAAAGGCGGATGCCTTTAATTCTTCAAATTGTTTTTTAACGATACGGTCGATCAGGTTTAAATATGCGGTAATGCGGCGCGCGCGGTAATCTTCCTCGTCTTTGGCGATGGGGATATACGGCTCTTTTAAAAGCGTGCAGTAATATTCCCGCATCTGCTCAATGAGAGTGTCATCAACCAGGGAAATGACCGAGGAGATTCCGTACCTTGCTACTTTAACGGGGGTGTCAATGGAAAATCCCGTCCCCATGACAGGGATATGGAAAGTGTGTTGGCTCATTTTATATATACGCGCGTTTTAGGCCTCGCGCGATAAGGGGCACTTTTCTGGGTGTATTATATACGAACAATGCCGTTTTCCAAAGGAATATATTTCGCATCAGCGGTTCTTTTAGAAACTCTTTGGAGGTTTCCGGCGCTTCTTAGATCATTAAAAGATTGCTTTATTAAAAGTTCTATACTAAAATACCCCCCAATTGTACTGGATGAAATGTTTTCCTCAAAGCGAAATTTGGAATAATTTTATGGATAGAACGTTTTACGCAACACTGGCCCAAAAAAGCATAAGCGGCGAATCTCTTTCGCGTCAAACAGCCTTAGAAATATTGGAGTCGGGCGAGATAGAATTACTGCCGCTTTTGGATGCCGCCTTTGAAGTGCGCAAGAAATTCACCGGAAAAGAAGTCAAGATCCATATTATCAATAACGCGCAAAACGGCGCGTGCCCTGAAGACTGCCACTACTGCGCCCAATCAAAAAATTCCAAAGCCCCCATTGAAAAATACCGCATTAAAAGCGACGAAGAGATCTTAGCCGAAGCCAAAGAAGCGTATGAGTCCGGCGCCTACCGTTATTGCATGGTTTTTGCCGGACGCGGGCCCTCAGATGCGCGCATCGAGCATCTGTCACGACTGATCCGCGAGATTAAATCAAAATATCCCGTTCAGGTTTGCGTTTCCGCGGGACTTTTGGATTCCCAGGATAAAGCTCAAAAACTAAAAGATGCCGGCCTCGACCGACTCAATCATAATTTAAATACTTCCGAAGATAATTATGCGAATGTTTGCTCAACGCATACCTTCGATGATCGCCTGAATACTTTAAAACTCGCGCAGAATGTGGGCTTAGAAATTTGTTCGGGCGTGATCGTCGGGATGGGTGAACAGCGCAAAGATATTGTTGACCTGGCGTTTAAATTTCGCGAACTTAATGCGCCGTCTATTCCGGTCAACTTTTTGATTCCCATCGACGGAAATATTTTAACGGCAAAAAATGCCTTAACGCCTGAGTATTGTTTGCGTGTCTTATGCCTCTTTCGTTTTTTAAATCCAAAAGCAGAAGTGCGCGTTGCCGCCGGTCGGGAAGGGCATTTACGAAGCATGGAAGTGATGTCGCTTTATCCGGCAAACTCTTTATTTATGGATGGATATTTGAACACCAAAGGCTCAAGGCGTACCAAGACGTTACGGATGATCAAAGACGCCGGATTTACCATTAATTCCACCCGCCAGCTCGAGGAACTTTTAAAACAAGAATCCGCATCAGAAGAAGACTTTATCGTCGAGGATCAGCAGGCTATTTTAAAAGATCTAAACGACCTAAGGCCGCTTTTACCCGCTAAAAAATAGCCGATCTTTTTCCGCACGAAAGTTATGATTTTTATTGCCAAAGTTAAGCAAAATGTTATAGTAAGCCCTAGCCTGCAGTATCCAAATTTACGAGAAGGAAAAGGACATTCATGGTTACAAAAACTGTAGAGAAAAAACGCATTTCGCGTTTTGAAATTTTGATGGATGCCGGTTTTGGCGCGCAAAGCGCCGGCGATATTTTGATCAAGGCCTTTGCCAGAACAGGCAAGTTCGTTTACATCGAGCCGATGATCCCCGCCGAGATCAGCCCGCCGCCACGCACGCGTCCGGCTTTGTCGGGTGCGATCATCCGTGTTGCGGATTTCGATATTACCAATATCGGAAATAATACCGACCTCATCTTAGCCGCGCATGAAATTGTGTTAGACCGCCGTTTTGATGATGGGGAAAGCAATCCGCAAGCAAAAATACTTCTAGATGTCGGCGACCAGTCCGCCAATAAAGATTCCTACGAAAAAGTCTTAAAGCGCGTTAAAGACGCTGGGCTTACCGTTATTCCGTTTGAGTTAGACGCCGAATCTAACGCCATTATCCGCAGTCTGGGAAATTCCGGAAAAAATATGTATTATATCGGCATGCTGGCAGCGATCTACAACACGCCGCATGATGCCATCATTACTGAGATTAAAAGAACATTTGGTAAAAAACTCTCCGAAGAAGTCTTAAATAAAAATATCAGCCTTTTTCATAACGGCTATAAATACGCGGAAGACAACATTGCACTTTCCTATGAAGTTGCCGGAACTGTGCGCAGCACCGAAAAGATCTTGATCGACGGCAATACTTCGCTTGCCATGGGTATTATTGACGCGGGAATAAAAATTTTCGCCGGTTATCCCATTACACCGGCTTCATCCATTATGCACACCTTAGCAAAAGTTTTTCCGTCCTACGGCGGCATGGTGCATCAGGCAGAAGATGAAATTAGCGCGATCGGTTCCGCCATCGGTTCTTATTTTGGCGGTGTTCCGTCTATTACCGCGACGTCCGGGCCGGGGCTTTCTTTAAAACAAGAATTTATCGGTTTTGCTTCTTCAGCGGAAATTCCTTTGATCGTTATTGACGCCCAGCGCGGCGGGCCGTCCACCGGACTGCCGACGAAAACGGAACAATCCGATCTTTTAGCGGCGGCATTTGGCTCGCACGGCGACGCACCCAAAGTTGTTTTGAGCGTTGCCAACGTCATTGATTGTTTTTACGCTCCGACCGTGGCCCGATATATCGCCGAAAAGTTGAGAATTCCGGTTATGCTGATGACGGATTTCCAAACAGCCAATAGTTATAAGGTCATTGATAAACTTCCCGTGACCCAACTTGACGATATTAACAAGATCCCGGATTTTGTTTTAGAACGTTTTCATATGAAAAGACTGCCGGATACTATTGAAATGGTTTGCGCCAATCAGGCAGACCCCGGAACGCCGGAAATGATGCGCCGGGTCACCGGGCTTAACACTGACGCGAAAGGCGTTGTGAGTCATTCCGGCGCTACTAGTCTTCGTTCTCATCAAATCCGCGGCGAAAAAGTTCATCATGTGCAACGCGCTTTGACCAAGCCGGAAATGTTCGGCAAAGAAAGCGGAGATCTCTTGGTGGTTGGCTGGGGAAGTACTCGCGGTGTTATTGAAGAAGCCATTGATATGTGCAAAGGCGAAAATCTTTCCGCTTCAGGAATGCATTTAAAGATCGTCCACCCGCTACCTTTGATGCTCAAAGACATTTTCACGAATTTTAAAAAGGTTGTTACCGTAGAAGTGGCTTACGGCGACGAATTAGCGCCGCCACCATTAGCGCTTTTGTTGCGCAGTGCGACATTAGCGGATGTTCAGCCGGCTTTAGCCCGTCCGACGGGTCGCCCCATCACGCCGCGCGGTATTTTGTCTAAAATTAAGGAGATCTTAAAATGAGCGCTCCTGCTGAAAATAAATTACCACAACCTGTAACCATTAAAGACTTAAACACCGATAATCCGCGTTGGTGCGTTGCCTGCGGCGATTTCGGTATTCTTATGGGAATAAAGCGATTTATCGTTGATGCCGCTCTTCGTCCGGAAAAAACAGTGAACATTTCCGGCATTGGCTGTTCCGGCCGCGCGCCGAACTACATCAACACCTACGGTATTCATGGTATTCATGGGCGCCCCATTACTCTTGCCATGGGGCTGGCTTTAGCGCGCCCTGATCTAAATCTTTTTGTGGAATCCGGCGACGGCGATGCCTTAAGTATCGGCGGAAATCATCTCATTCACGGCATCAATAAGAATTTCAAATGCGTTTTTCTTCTTTTTGATAATGAACTTTACGCCTTAACGAAAAGCCAGACTTCTCCTACAACTCGAAAAGGGCACAAAACCAATACACAACCTTTCGGAACGTATCTCGAGCCGCTTAATCCGGTTCGCCTTGCGCTAGGCATCGGCGCGTCTTTTGTGGCGAGCACCACCGACTGGATGCCGGATCATTTGGCCAGCACGTTAAAAGCGGCGTTCGCCCATCCGGGTTTTGCCTTTGTTCATATTTCTCAGCGCTGTCCGCATTATGACGAAGCGAATTTTGATCATAAAACCAGTTCTTGGTTTTCTTTCTTGACGCATGAAAATGGAATTGCCGCCGACAAACGCCTTTCGGATAAAACCGAAGTGATCGTTCACGACCCAAGCCAGATCACCAAAGCGTTCGAATATGCTGAAAGTCCTCGTCGGCATTACGGGCTTTTTTATCAAGACGCTAAAAAAGCTCGCTACGATGCAATTCTGCAAAATCAAACGAAGAGTGCAGAACAAAAACCTCGCGATAAAATTCTCGACCGATTTCTTTTATAAAATAGGAAGATCCTGATGGCAAATATTGAAAATGTGGTGATCGTCGGTTCCGGCCCGGCCGCTCATGCGGCCGCCATTTATACCGGACGCGCTAAGCTTGACCCTTTGCTTTATGAAGGATTTTTAGCGGGCGGAATTGCCGCCGGCGGACAGCTCACCACCACCACCGAAGTAGAAAATTATCCCGGATTTCCCGAAGGGATCAGCGGCCCGGAACTGATGCAAAGAATGCGTGAACAATCCATTAAGTGCGCCACGCGTATCAAAACCCAAACCGTTACCAAAGTTGACCTCACAGCAAAACCTTTCAAAGTTTTCATTGATTCCGAAGTTGTTTTAACCAAAACCTTGATCATTGCGACCGGCGCCACCGCCAAACGCATGCATGTTCCGGGCGAAGAACAGCTTTGGCAGCGGGGAATTTCCGCCTGCGCGGTTTGCGACGGCGCGCTTCCCATTTTTCGTAATAAAGTCTTAGCGGTGGTGGGCGGCGGCGATTCGGCGGCGGAAGAATCCACCTATTTAACGAAATTCGCCAGCAAAATAGTTCTTTTGGTGCGCCGCGATGTTTTACGCGCGTCCAAAGCCATGCAAGAACGCGTTTTATCCGATAAAAAAATAGAAGTTCTCTGGAATACCGTTTTAGTTGATGTTGTTGGCGATAAAGCCCTTTCCGGCGTGAAGATCAAAAACGTCAAAACCAACCAAGAAAGCACGCTGGAAGTCGGCGGGCTTTTTTACGCCATCGGCCATCAACCCAATACCGCGTTTTTAGAAGGTCAACTCCAGCTAGACGAAACAGGCTACATTTTAACCAAACCGGGAACCACTCAAACCAATATTCCCGGTGTTTTCGCCTGTGGCGATGTGCAAGACAAGGCCTATCGCCAAGCCATTACCGCGGCCGGTTCGGGCTGTATGGCGGCTTTGGAAGCCGAACGCCTGCTTAATCATTAAGATTTTTCTCGCCCAGTCCTCCCGTCATTTCCATTGTCATCTTTTCAAGAATATGTTAGTATAACCCCGTAATTCACAACAACTTAAAGCGAAACTGCGCAAGAAACCTATGGACAATCTCCCTTACTCTAAGTCAGAATCCTGGAAAATGTTCGATAAGATCTCCGGCCGATATGATCTGCTCAATCGGCTTTTATCATTTGGGCTGGATATCGGCTGGCGCAAGAAAATCGTCTCCTTTCTGCCCCCAAAAAACGATTTAACCATTCTTGATCTTGCCACCGGAACCGGGGATGTTCTGCTTTATCTTTTTGAGCAGACAAAATCCATCAAAATAGCTTACGGCATTGATCTTTCGGAAAAAATGCTTCTGATTGGCCAAGAAAAGATAAAGACGCGCAAGTTAGAAGCACAGATCATCTTAAAAAACGGCGACATTAATCAAATCCCGTTTGAAGAAAATTATTTTGACGCGGCAACCATTGCGTTCGGAATTCGTAACGTGGTCAATCCAAAACAGGTTTTAAGTGAAATGTTGCGTGTTTTAAAGCCGGGCGGACGGGCGATCATATTAGAATTTGCTATTCCCGAAAACGCTTTAGTGCGCCCCATTTTTACCTTTTATTTGAGAAAAATTTTGCCCGCCGTCGGCGCGCTTATTTCCGGAAATCTTAAAGCCTATAAATATCTTAATCAAACGGTAGAAACGTTTATGTACGGCGAAGAATTTTGCCAAGCGATGGGTGCTTGCGGTTTTCTTAATGTCCGCGCTCACCCCCTGACGTTTCAAACGGCGATGATCTATACAGGTGAAAAACCCTAAGCGATGAGTCAGGCGATCGAAGAAAAACAAATTTTAACCTTTAATGAAGCGAAAGAGTTTTGCGCCGGAGAAATACGACGCCTTGCCGAAGAGCTTCCTTTAGGCAAAAACCGCATCATTCGTTTTGAAGTTAAAATTAATTCTGCCGATCTACCGCAGTTTTTAGCGTCTAACGCGTCAAATTCCAAAATTTACTGGTCCAGCCGTGAATCGTATTTGCCCGACCGGCAGGGAAGTTTTGAAACCGCGGGCTTAGGAATTTCTTACGCGCTTTCCGGAACCAGCATCATTGATTACGATGCCATCTTTCACGAATTGAACCGGTATCTGTCCGGCGATAACAAGAATGTTAAGTTTTTTGGCGGAATAGCGTTTAACCATACCTCAATCGATAAAAACTGGGAAGAATTTGGAAGTTATCGTTTTGTTTTGCCTCGTTTTGAAGTTCTTAAACGTAATCAGCAAACATTTTTTGCCTGTAATGTTTTCGGAAATGTTTTTAGCGCCCGGGAAGCCGAAAGAATTCTTCAAGAATTAGAAAGCCTAAAATGCCCAAATGAAAAAACATCTTTGATGTTTCCGCGGCTTATTTCCCGTAGCGATGAACCAAAGAAATCCGAATGGATAAAAAAAGTTGATGCGCTCATCAAACGTCTTAAGAATAAAACTTTAGAAAAAACGGTCTTAGCGCGCCAATCGGTCTTTGAATTTGCCGAAAATCCCGATCCCTGGGCTATTCTTAGAGAACTTAAAAGTATTTCTCCCGATTGTTTTCATTTTTGTTTTTCACCTATTGATGCGGCCGCTTTTATCGGCGCTTCGCCCGAAAGGCTTTATAAGCGCGACGGAAAAACGGTTCGAACCGAGGCTATTGCCGGAACGCGTCCGCGCGGGCGATCATCGGAAAGTGATTCAAAATTAAAACAGGAACTTCTTAATTCACCCAAAGAACTTAAAGAACATCAATTTGTGGCCGAAGCTATTGAAGATGCGCTAGAGCAGGTGTGCACGCGTTGGGATATGGAAACAAAATCCACTCTTTTGGCGCTTAAAAGCGGGCAACATCTTTTGACATCATTTAAAGGAAATCTTAAAAAAGATACCGATGATGCCGAAATTTTAAGTTTGCTGCATCCCACACCGGCGGTCGCGGGTTGTCCGACGGATAAAGCGCTTAAAGTTATCAAGCAATTTGAGCCGTTTAAGCGCGGTTGGTACGCGGCACCGGTCGGTTGGGTTGGTTTTGACAGTTGTGAATTTGCGGTCGGCATTCGTTCCGGGCTTATTTTAAATAATAAACTTTTCGTTTACGCCGGGGCAGGGATCGTGGAAGATTCAAATCCACAAGATGAGTGGGATGAAGTAGAAACAAAGATAGGAAGTTTTATTAAGATATTCGAAAGCAGTAAACTCTAATGACAAATTTAAATTCTATGTGGGCTGAGCTAATTATCGAAGAACTCATTCGAAACGGTGTCGATTATTTCTGCATCGCTCCGGGTTCGCGTTCGGCGCCTTTGACCATTGCCGCCGCGCGCAACAAACGTGCTAAAACTTTTGTTCATTTTGACGAAAGAGGATTGGCGTTTCACGCTTTAGGCTATACAAGTGCGACGCGAAAACCTTGTGTTTTGATCTGTACATCAGGCACGGCTGTGGGCAATTTTTTTCCCGCGATCATTGAAGCCTCGAAGAAAAAATTGCCCCTGATCGTCCTTACCGCCGATCGTCCGCCGGAACTTCAAAAAACCGGCGCTAATCAAACCATCGAACAAAATAATATTTTCGGAAAATACGCCAAATGGACTTTTGAATTTCCTTGTCCGACCCCGGAAATTAAGCCTGAATTTGTCTTGACCACAATCGATCAGGCGGTTTTTCAAGCCAAATCCGGAATGAAAGGCGTTGTGCATTTGAATTGCATGTTTCGCGAACCTTTGACGCCGAAAAAGACAGAAAAGCGTATAGCGTATAGCGTTGAGCGTTTAGGGCCATACACGACATATGAGAAACTAGACGCTATCCGCTACACGCTAGACGCTAAAACGCTCGATGCAATTAAATCGATTAAAAACGGTTTAATTGTCGTTGGCAAAATCCCCTTATCCGGTTCTCACGCGCAAGCTGTTTTACATTTAGCTGAAAAACTCCAATTTCCTATTTTTCCCGATGTAACGTCCGGTTTGCGCTTAGGGATTGATCATCCCAATCTTATTCATTATTACGACCTTCTCTTGGCTGAAAATAAGCTTAAAAACTTCAAGCCCGATGGAATTATCCATTTAGGCGGACGGATCACTTCTTCTCGCTATTACGAATTCATCAAATCCTTAAGCCCTAAAACCCTTAAGTCCTATATAACTGTTATAAGCCATCCCTTACGAAACGATCCCTTGCACATTGTTACGCATCGCATTCAATCTTGCGTAGGGCAGTTCTGCATGACAGTAAATGAAAAAATCCCTTCGCGGCCCCAATCCGCTCAGCTTTTGTCACTTAAGAAGCTTTCAGAAAGCACCAACTCGAAACTGACAAAACTGGAAAACTCGAAAACTTTAAGCGAAGAAGCCGTTGCTCGTCTTATTTCTCGTCTTATTCTCAAAAATTCCGGCCTATTTTTATCCAGCAGCTTGCCCGTGCGCCACATGGACACTTACGCCGCTTACGACGGAAATCCGGTCATCGTCGGCTCTAATCGGGGAGCAAGTGGCATTGATGGTACGATTGCCAGCGCGATTGGATTTGCAAAAGGATTAAATAACCCGACAACGCTTTTAATCGGCGACTTAGCATTTCTACATGATCTAAACTCTCTAGCAATGCTTAAAGATTTGAAAGTTCCGCTTACGATCGTCGTTCTTAATAATAACGGCGGGGGAATATTCCATAAACTTCCCGTATCGCAAGTCAAAGACGCGTTTATAAAATATTTTAAAACTCCGCATAACTTGAATTTTAAGCAAATAGGAAATGTTTTTAATTTAGAGAATTATGCGGTAAAATCGATGAAGGATTTTGCGCGAGCTTATAAAAACAAGGGAAAGAAAATAATAGTTTGCAATGGATGCTAAACCAATACGCTATTCAATTCTTGAAATCGTTGCTATCTTTGCCGCAGGAATTCTGCTTTGCGTTGCAATTCCTAAAGGCTTCTTGAATGATAAGCCGTTTCTTCTGTGGGCTTCGCTAACGTTATCGCTGTATCTTCTATTAAAAATCCTCCACCGAAAAAATAAAAACATTTTAAAAATGCAACCGGGATTTAAAATTGTTGCAAATATATTATTGATTGTATGGGCGCTATGCGGAGCGATGTTCTTTTTTCTCACAGTATTTTGTAATTTTTAAAACAAACAGCGACTGGCACGTTTTTAGAAGATCAAAAAAAGGAATTATTGTTATCAATGGATAAGAACAACCCAACAACGAAAAAGCGGGATTTTGATAAAGAAGCGGCCACCTGGGACACCGCGCAAAAGATCACTTTAGCCAAAAATATCGCCGGGGCTATTTTAAGCCAAGTCAAATTGACAAAAGAAATGGATGTTATGGATTTTGGCTGCGGCACCGGGCTTTTGGCTTTCCATATTCAGCCCCTGGTCCGCTCGGTCGTCGGTGTCGACAGCTCAAAGGGAATGTTGGATGCTTTTAATACCAAGATCCGCCAGAAGGATATCAAAAACGCCAAAACTTCTTTTGTGGATTTAAGCGCGGGAGATGTTTTAAACGGACGCTATCAGGCTATTATTAGCGGTATGACGCTTCATCATATTGAAGATGTTCCGGCGCTTTTGAAACGTTTCTTTGAAATTTTAACCAAAGGCGGACAACTCGCGCTGGTAGACTTAGATGAAGAGGGCGGCCTTTTTCATGAAAACAAAGACGGCGTTTTTCACAACGGGTTTAACCGGGAAAAATTGAAAGGCTTGTTAACGGATGCGGGCTTTGCCGATATCCGCGACACAACGGCCGCCCAAATGACCAAGTCCGCCGCTAACGGCGCGCTTAGAACATTTTCGATTTTTTTAATAACGGGGAGAAAATGAAGGTGAGTGGCGCGTATTTAAAAAGGTACGTGTCCCGGGAAATTTGTAAAGGAGATATAAATGGCGCCCAAAAGAAAAGAAATTACTAATCCAATTCCACAGCCTCCTTCAGTAAACCCCGAAAAAGGAATTGAATTGATAAAAAAGCAAATAGATCGCGGCAAGGATTTGCTTGCTAAAAGACCACTAAGAAAAGATGACTATCTTTCATGGGAAAATATTACACAGGCATGTCTCGAGAAATCGTTTGGTTTAAATTCACCAAATGTAAATAAGGTATTAGATATTGGCAAATACGGTGCTTTTCCTATGGGGGCAAGCGAAGATTATTGGGAAAATAGTAGGTCTGAGGATCTTTCGTCGCAAATCTCAATGTTAATAAGTCAAATTGAATTGCTTGAAATGGAGATATCGCTTTCTTCGGATACTAAGAGTGGACCAGTCATTCCTAGTCATTTGCCAGCAATTTCACGGAAAATATTCCTTGTCCATGGACATGATGATGGTATCAAAGAAGCGACAGCAAGATTTTTAGAGAAGTTGGGTTTAGCGCCAATAATCTTGCATGAGAAGCCAAATCAAGGAAGAACAATCATCGAGAAAATTTCTGATTATTCCGATGTAGGCTTTGCAGTTGTGCTGTTAACAGGCGATGATGTTGGCAGAATAAATGATGCAAAATGTGAGAACCTTCTTCCGCGTGCTCGCCAAAATGTAGTCCTTGAACTCGGGTATTTTTTAGGAAGAATTGGTCGGCAACGAGTATGTGCTCTCTATCAAAAAGGAGTTGAAATTCCATCAGATTATTCCGGCGTTCTGTTTATTCCTTTAGATGAGAGTGGTGCCTGGCGTGTGCAGTTGGCTAAGGAAATCAAAGCAACAGGTATTGACTTAGACATGAACAGCGCCATTTGAAATACTTGCAGAAAACAACTGACGCTATTTTTAAATTTAATTGAATTAAAAAATTTCGATGGAGAAGAAATGAAAAAAATAACTGAATTAAAATTAGGGTTTAGCGATGCGGAAAATTACAAACGCAAGGAAAATAAAGAGTTGTTTAATGCTATTTTTGTGAAAAATGTTTTTCTCGAGCAGCTAATGAGCCCTAGTTCATTTTTCTTGATTGGTGAAAAAGGTACGGGAAAAACCGCATATGCCGTCTACTTATCTAATAGTGTTTATCAAGGGAACAAGTCAGAGTTAAAATATATCAGAGAAACTGATTATCAAAAATTTGTCAACCTAAAACAAAAGCACCACCTTTTGCTATCGGATTATGAAAGCATATGGAAAGTTATTATCTTGTTACTACTAGCAAAGAGTATTAATGTCGAAGAATTAGAAGGCAACCCTTTTAGTAAGAACAAGAAATTTAAGATTATATTAGAAGCAATTGATGAATATTATAATCACGCATTCTCACCAGAGATATTAGCAGCTTTGAATTTGATTGAAAATTCAAAGATAGCGGCAGAACTGGTGTCAAAGCATTTAAAGGCAGGAGGCGAGCAGACTGCCCAAACTTCATTTCAAGAATCACGTTTTCAAGTGAACTTACTTTACTTGCAGCGTGAATTCGAAAGAGCCCTTAGCGACATAAAAACAAAAACACATCATATACTCTTCATCGATGGAATAGATATAAGGCCTGGATCAATTCCTTACGATGAATATCTGGAATGCATCAAGGGCTTAGGCAATGCTATTTGGAACCTGAACAATGATTTTTTTTCTCAATTAAAATACTCCAATGGTAGGTTTCGTGCAGTATTATTAATACGGCCAGACATATTTAATTCGATCGGTTTGCAAAATTCTACGAACAAGATATTAGATAATTCAGTTTTTCTTGATTGGAAAACCACATACCCAGATTACCGCCATTCACAAATCTTCGGACTTATTGATAGATTATTAAATGCTCAGCAAGGGAAAAAGTTCGAACATGGAGAGGCTTGGGATTTTTATTTCCCTTGGAAATCGCCTACCACAAGTCCAAGCAGAGGTCATGACCCATCGTTTTACAAATTACTACGTCTCTCTTATTCAAGACCGCGAGACTTAGTTACAATATTGAAAATTCTTCAACAGGTTGCAATTGAAGATAAAACCCAAGAAAATACGTTTTTCTCACTAGAGAACTTTGACAGTGACAAATTTCAAAATCGATATTCTGAATATCTTATGGGAGGAATAAAAGATCAGCTATCGTTTTACTATACAGACAAAGATTACGAATTCTTTTTAAAATTCTTTAATCATTTTGAAGGTAAAGGTAGATTTGATTACAATGAATATCTATCGGCTTACAAGAAATTTACTGAGGACATATTAAATTACCATACAGGAATTCCAGAATTTGTTGATAATCCGGATAAATTCTTACAATTTTTGTATGACACCAATATTCTTTGCTACATTGAGAATTCAAGATCAAGCAACCCATCTTTTAGCTGGTGCTATCGAGACAGAAGCCCGGCCAATATATCTCCAAAGGTAAAGAGTAACGTAAGATATGAAATACATTATGGCCTGCTGAAGTCTCTTAATTTAGGATTTGGAAGCAAAAAAAGAAAGAAATATGAAAAAGGGTGAAAAGGGGGACAGCGCCCGTTAATTTAATAAATAAAATTCTCGCAAATCGTTATTGACGGAACGGACATAGTTAAATGCAAATATTTCTAAAATCAAAAATTATTTTTATTGCGGCCTTTTCTCTGGCTTTTTACGGCTGTGTCGGAATCGGAGCACCTATATTAGACCCTTGGACAAATTCTCAAAATGTTGATGGGTTGCTTGCACATAACCGGCCGCTTCCTGCTGAACTTCTTATTGAAGCTACGATGGAGAATTGCAAAAGGAAAAATGATGAGCTCGGTCTGGCTCTCGCCTATAAAATGTTTGCAAATTTTTTGGAATCATCAACTGTAAAAAATTGGGAATACCATTATCGAAGAGACGGATTTATAATCGATAAAACAGTGACTTTCGATAACCGCCTGGATAAAGCCCGCGAATACTGGTATAAATCGTTGCATCTTTATCAAAAAAATAATGCGCATGCCGAAGAGTCCAATATATATGTCAATATTGCCACCTCCGACTTTTTTATTAAGAATGATCCTCAAACTGCCTGTCAAAATCTCGACTTAAGCCTTGAGGCTCATGTAAAATTTAGGAAAGATCATCCTGACAAGCCCATTATAATGGACAAGAGATTTAAAGATTTTCCTGATTACATCAAAGCCGCAAAAGAACAATTTGAGTGCAAATAAAACAAAACGGGCACAGCCCGTCTCGTCCGCTAAATTGCGAAAGGGTCAGTCCTCGATAAGAAAATGAGGCGAATAAAATGAAAAAATTTTTTCTTATATTCGGCTGGTTTGAGATCATCCTTGGCGGTTGTTTAGGCGTGTTTGCGTTATCCATCAGCCTCTTTGATCTTTTCACGATGCGCGCTGAAGGAGTTTACATCCTTGTTGGAATCTTGTTTTTATTACCGCTTTCTTTATTGCTTTTGGTTTCCGGTTTTATGCTCAAAAAGGGAAGCATTATCGGAAAAGCGCTGTCGATCGCGTCGGTTTTGATCATTCTTTTTCTTGTTTTAAGCTATTCTGCTTTTCTGCAGGATAGGAAAGATCATAGGGAAAAAATAAACACGCGTATTGAAGAGCAGAAGAATAAATAACCAAGATGCAATAACCTATGAGTAATAATTAGGGAACTACGGTTGATAGGATGAGTTGTGCGTTGTGAGTCGAGTTGTGAGTTTTGGGCGTGGGTAAACCCAAAAACACACAACACAAAACCTGACACAAAACTCATAACGCATCCCAATAACCAATAAAAATATGTTAAAAACTACCATCGATTATCTTTTTTATAGTGTTTTAAAGCTGCCGCTCGACTCACCCTCGGTTGAAATGGCGAACTTTTTTATCTACGATTCCATCAAGATCCTTTTGCTTTTATTTTCCATGATCTGGGTGATCGGGATCTTGCGCACCTTTGTTTCGCAAGAGAAGATCAAAGGCTGGCTGGGCCGCAGTAAAGGCGTGGGGAATTTATTCGCCTCAATTTTTGGCGCTATTACACCGTTTTGTTCGTGCTCGTCCATTCCGCTTTTTATCAGCTTTTTGAAAGCCGGTGTTCCTTTGGGCGTGACATTTTCCTTTTTGATCACCTCACCTCTGGTCAATGAATATCTGGTCGTTTTGATGATCGGGTTTTTCGGTTGGAAAATAGCCATGCTTTACGCGTTTTTCGGGATTTTTATCGGCGTTATGGCGGGAATGGTTTTAGGAATGATGAAACTAGAAAAAAATCTGGCGGCCGATATTTTTAACGCGCAGTACGCCGAAACGCCCGCAGCAGTTGCGACATACAAAAACTTCAAAGCGCGAGTTTTGTTTGGTTCAGGCGAGGCTGTCACGATCGTGAAACAACTTTGGGGCTGGGTTTTAGTGGGTGTCGCCATGGGCGCGTGGATCCACAATTACATTCCGCAAGAAATGGTCAATACCGTGGTGAGCAAAGCCGGGATCTTAGGCGTTCCGGCGGCGGTTGCTTTAGGCGTTCCGATGTACGGCGGCTGCGCGGCCATTGTTCCGGTGGCGGTTGTTTTATTCCAAAAGGGTTTTCCGTTAGGGACGGCGCTTTCCTTTATGATGGCGGTTTCCGCCCTTAGTTTGCCGGAAGCCATTATGCTTCGCCGGGTGATGAATTTGCGATTAGTAATCATCTTTTTTGCCGTGACAACCTTAGGTATTATCATTACGGGATATTTGTTCAACTTTTTGCAGGGGATCATTGTTTAACAAATTAAAGAAAGAGCAAAATATGAATTGGAAGCCATCAGGAAAATTTACAGATATTAAATACGTTAAATCCGAGGGAATAGCGAAAATCACTATCAATCGCCCGCAAGTGCGAAATGCGTTTCGGCCCTTAACGGTTCAGGAAATTTCTCAAGCCTTAAATGACGCGCGCGATGATGAAAGAATCGGCGTTATCATTTTAGCGGGTGAAGGAAAGCTGGCGTTTTGTTCGGGCGGCGATCAAAGCGTGCGAGGAAATGCCGGATATAAAGATTCTAAAGGCGTTCATCGGCTTAATGTTTTAGACCTTCAGCGTCAGATCCGCAGCTGTCCAAAACCGGTGATCGCGATGGTGGCAGGATACGCTGTTGGCGGCGGGCAAATACTACAAATGCTCTGCGACTTGACCATTGCGGCCGACAATGCGATCTTTGGCCAAACCGGCCCTAAAGTGGGCTCATTTGACGGTGGTTATGGCGCCAGCTACATGGCGCGCATCGTCGGGCAAAAGAAAGCGCGCGAGATATGGTTTTTGTGCCGACAATATAACGCGAAACAAGCTTTGGAGATGGGTCTGGTGAATACAGTTGTTCCTTTAAAGAATTTGGAAACGGAAACAGTGAAATGGTGCAAAGAGATTTTAGCCAATTCACCGATGGCCATTCGCTGTTTAAAAGCCGCGCTTAACGCAGATTGCGATGGACAAGCGGGCTTGCAAGAACTTGCCGGAAACGCCACGATGTTATTTTATATGAGCGAAGAAGGGCAAGAAGGCAGAAACGCGTTTTTAGAAAAGAGAAAGCCGAATTTTAGTAAGTTTCCGAAAAGACCATAGCTTAAAATTCCAATAACCAAGCAACAATAACCAAATAATGTTCAAACCTCAATTTACAAATTCCAATATGTTTGGTGATTGGATTTTGATTATTGGAATTTATTTGTACCTTGTATCTTGGGATTTGGTTATTAAATTAACATGAATCTTTCTGAATTAAAAAATTGGCTTTTAGCGATTCGCCCCAAAACTCTTCCGGCGGCGATAGCGCCGGTTATTATCGGTACGGCGATGGCGGCTTCCGACCATCGTTTTCATTTCTTTTCTGCCTTGGCCGCTCTTTTGGGTGCGCTTCTTATTCAAATTTTAGCCAATCTTACAAACGATTATTTTGATTTTAAAAAAGGCGCGGATACCAACGAACGCATTGGCCCAACGCGGGTGATGCAGGCGGGATTGATCAACTCTAAACAGATGAAGATCGCCATTGCCATTGTTGTTGGATTGATCGGTCTTGTGACGGCATTTTTATTCTTTCGCGGCGGAATTCCCATCGCGATCATTGGAGTTCTCTCTATCATTTGCGCGTTTCTTTATACCGCCGGGCCTTTTTCTTTAGGATATTTAGGTTTAGGAGAAGTTTTTGTTTTTATTTTCTTTGGGCTGGTCGCGGTTACCGGAACATATTTTGTTCAAGCACTCACTATAAAACCTATTGTTTTGATCGCGGGAATTGCGCCGGGGCTTTTATCCGTCGCTATCTTGACAGTTAATAATTTGCGCGATCTTGACCAAGACCGAAAAGCAGGTAAAAAGACTTTAGCTGTTCGTTTTGGGCGTGCCTTTGCCATTATGGAATACTTTTATTCAATTGTGATCGCCGCGTTCGTTCCGCTCATTTTATTTTTTATCACTGTTAGCCATTCGTACGCGTTGACCTCAATGATCATCTTACTTTTAGCCGCTCCGGCCATGCGAACCGTTTTTACCAAAACCGACGGGCCTGTGCTTAATGAAACCTTGGCTTACACAGGGCAACTTCTTTTTATCTACAGCCTGCTTTTTTCTTTAGGATGGATCTTGTGAACATAAAACAGATCGAAATCCTCAAATACAAACTTCCGCTTAAAATTCCGCTTATTTTCAAGAAGCATAGACTACGATTTCGTGAAGGATTTGTGATTGAAATTGCCGACTTAGAAGGGAATTTTGGGTTGGGAGAAATTTCTCCTTTGCCGGGATTTAGCCGGGAAAGTTTATCGATGGTTAAAAGGGAATTGTTTTTACTTAAAAAGCGGCTCCTGGGCGAAGAGCTTTCAAAAGATTTCTTGAAACTTGAAGGACGTTTTTTTAAATGGCTTGATCGCTACAAGCTTTCCGCTTCCGTGCGCTGCGGTGTGGAAATGGCCGTTTTAGACCTTTTGGAAAATAAAAAGAAGAACGCGGTTTCGGCGACAGTTCCGGTTGCCGGGCTTTTAACGGGAACAAAAGAGGAAGTTTGCCGCCACACAAAAGAATTGTTGGCGCACAAGTTCAAGGTTTTTAAACTGAAAATTGGACGCGGAACGCTCAAAGAAGAGATCTTAAAAACGAAAACAGTTTTGTGGCTCTTGGCGGGCAGGGCGAGCTTGCGCCTTGATTGCAATCGTCAATTCAGTTTTAAAGAAGCGGTCGAATTCGCTTCGCATTTTAAAGCCAAGGATCTTGAATATATCGAAGAGCCATTTGCGGATTTTAAACACATTCCCGAATTCTTTAAGAAAACCGGGATCGGAGTTGCTCTAGATGAAACGCTTCTTGAGATCGATCCGGCTGATCTAAAAAAGTTTTCCGGTGTTAAAGCACTGGTTTTAAAACCGACCATTCTCGGCGGATTTGAGCGCTGTATGCAATTCATTCGCGTGGCGAAAAAGCTAGGAATTGAATCTGTTATTAGCTCAAGCTTTGAAACAACGATAGGCTTAATGGCTTTGGCGCGTTTTGCCGCGAAAATTGACAAAAAAATCGCCCATGGCCTTGATACAGAAAAATGGTTCAAAGAACAATGAAAACGATTCCGTGCCCCTGGAGTGCTGCCGCAAAGAAATTTCCTCATCAGCCGGCGTTTATTCTTAAAAGCCGGCATGTTTCTTATCAGCAATTCGATCAGATCTGCGCGAAAACATTATTGACGCTGAAGGAATCCGGAATAAAGCCAAATGAACACATTGCCATTGTTTCACCCAATTCTTTTGAATATGTTGTTTTATTAGTAGCGCTCTGGCGGTTAAAAGCGGTCGCGGTTCCCATAAACACGCGTTT
Organism: Candidatus Omnitrophota bacterium; assembly: GCA_041649175.1. Lineage (NCBI taxonomy): Bacteria > Pseudomonadati > Candidatus Omnitrophota > Candidatus Omnitrophota bacterium. The sequence goes on from JBAZNR010000002.1 coordinate 152,905, forward strand.
ACCGGAAAAGGGAATTGCGGCGGCGCTTAAAAAGATAAGTGGAAGAAAGATTTTTCTCGCGCAAAAGGCAAATTTGCCTTTTGCGCAGCAGTTCCTGATCAGAGATTTTATTTATCCGCCGTGTTGTTGTGAATGCGAAGCAAAAGCGCAAAAGATTTCTTACGATCAAGACGCGACCATTGTTTTTACGTCAGGAAGCTCCGGTGAACCGAAAGCTGTTTTACATTCATTCGCAAATCATTTTTATAATGCTCTAGGGTCCAATAAAAACATTTCTCTTAAAATCGGCGACAGCTGGCTTTTATCCTTACCGCTTTATCACGTCGGCGGCTTAGGAATTTTATTTCGCGCAGCTCTTAGCGGCGCGGCTGTCATTGTTCCCGAAGAAAATGAAACCCTGGAAAGATCGATCAAGCATTATAAACCAACCCATCTTTCCTTGGTGGCGACACAACTTTATCGTCTTTTGCTCCGACGTCCCGATAAAAATGTTGGGAGTCGGAGTTCCGACCTTCTTGATAATGCTTCGCAAAGCGTCGGAAAAAATATCATCAGGGATCTTCAAAGGATGAAAGCTGTTTTAATTGGCGGAAGCGCGATCCCTGAAAACCTTATCAAAGGATCTTTCCGTCAAAAAATTCCCATTTATTTAACCTATGGATTGACTGAAATGGCGTCGCAAGTCGCGACAACAAAAAAGGGCTCAATAGATTCAGCAAAACCGCTTCAATTTCGAAAACTTAAAATCGCGAAAGACGGCGAGATATTAGTCAAAGGCGAGACATTGTTCAGGGGATATGTTTCCGGAGCTAAGGTCGCCCGCGCATTGACGCGAGACGGATGGTTTCCAACCGGCGATCTGGGACGATTTGACAGATCCGGCGCTTTGCATATTTTGGGACGCAAAGATAATATGTTCATTTCCGGCGGGGAAAATATTCAGCCTGAAGAGATCGAAAGGTCACTCTTGAAGCTTCCCGGAATTTCGCAAACCGTAGTCGTTCCGGTAAAAAATAATGAGTTTGGGTTTCGCCCGGTTGCCTTTATCAAAACAACGCATCAAGCAAAGATCAATTCTGAAAGAATAAAAACAGTTTTGCGAAAAACCCTTCCGGGATTTAAGATCCCCGACGCCTTTTATCCCTGGCCCAAAGATCTAAAAGAAAATTTAAAAATGAAACGGCTAAGTTTCCTGCAGATGGTGGGAAGCTGTAAAGTTACTTTAAAGAAAACTTTTTAAGCGTTGTTTTGAGTTTTTCGGGTAAGGGGATCTTCTTGCGTTTTTTTCCATCCAAAGAAACATGGACCGTTTTCGCTGTTCCGGCTAGCTTTTTATTTTTTGTGAAGATCTGATAGTCTAATGTAAAGGATGATTGGCCGATGTTTTTAACAGCAACGTAAACGTCAAGTGTTTCGCCCACTATAAGAGGGGCGTGATAATCGGCCTCGGCATGAACGATGACCAGAAGGACTTTATTGGCGCGGATCATCGAGGCTATTTCAAAGCCGATGGAATCAAAGAACATTTCAAAAGCGTCATGAACGATCTTGAATTGATTAGCAAAGAAAAGAATTCCGGCGGCATCTGTATCGTGAAGCTTTACGGTCGCGCGATAGGTAAACATGGTTCCTCCAATAGAAAAGATTATAACACAGGCTTTAAGATTTTGTTGACATTGCTAGGAAAAATTGTATCATAAATAAGGCTTTTTTCTACCGATTAATTGTTCAAGGAGGCAATATGAATTTTCGAGCACTAGTTGCGGAATTTATCGGAACATTCGCGCTTATCTTTGTCGGCGTGGGAGCTATTGCGGCGGATGCCTTAACGGGAAACCGTTCGGGCTTAGTTGGCATTGCTTTGGCGCACGGACTGACGATCGCGGTCATGGTCAGCGCCACCGCGGCGATCAGCGGCGGACATCTTAATCCGGCCGTTACCATTGGACTTTTCTCGGCGCAAAAAATTGACCTGCAAAATACCATCGGCTATGTGATCGCGCAATGCTTAGGAGCGATCGCGGCGGCTTCTCTATTAAAGCTGGTTATTCCGGGATATGTTCTTTCCGGAATTAATATGGGAACGCCCGGGCTTGGCGCCGATATTACGCCAACGATGGGGCTTATTATGGAAATTGTTTTGACGTTTTTCCTTATTTTTGCCGTGTATGGCACGGCGGTTGATAAACGCGCGCCAAAGGTTGGCGGGCTTTTTATCGGACTTACGGTCACGCTGGATATTTTGATCGGCGGGCCCATCACCGGAGCGGCGATGAATCCGGCGCGTCATTTAGGGCCGGCGCTTTTAGGCGGCGGGCTGAACAATCTTTGGATCTACTGGGTAGGGCCGATCGTCGGCGGAATTTTAGCGGCGCTTGTTTACAAAAACGCATTAGAACAGAAATAATTCAGATACTCTTGAAAGGAGTTTTTTGATGGCTGATAAAATTGGCGCAGTAACGATGAAGGGAAATCCGATTACCTTGACCGGAAATGAAGTTGCGGTTGGACAAAAAGCGCCGGATGCAACTGTAAGCGCAAATGATCTTTCGGATGTCAAAATATCATCTTTTTTTGGAAAAAAATTGATCATTTCGGCGGTTCCGTCTTTGGATACGCCGACTTGTGACATTGAAACAAAGCGTTTTAATCAGGAAGCGGCCCAATTAGGCGCTGACGTTAAAATTCTAACCGTCAGCATGGACTTACCATTCGCTCAAAAACGTTGGTGCGGCGCGGCCGGTGTTACGGCTGTTCAAACCGTTTCCGATTACAGGGAAGCCTCGTTTGGAACTAATTATGGAATTCTCATTAAAGGTTTGAAGCTTTTAACGAGAGCCATTTTTGTTATCGACAGCAAAGGTGTTGTTCAATATATTCAACTGGTCAAAGAAGTTACCAGCGAACCGGATTACGCGGCTGTGTTAGAAGCTGTGAAGAAAATTTCGTAGCATCAAAACATCAATCTAAGGAGAAAGCAATGGCTCACTCATTACCCACATTACCGTACGCTTATGATGCGCTTGAACCGCATATTGACGCGAAGACGATGGAAATTCATCACACAAAGCATCATCAAACGTACATCACTAATCTTAACAATGCCTTAGCCGGAAAAGCAGCTTTAGAGGGCAAATCCGTTGAAGCGTTGATCGCCGATCTAAACGCGGTTCCGGAAGATATTCGCACAGCCGTTCGCAATAACGGCGGCGGACATGCCAATCATTCGCTTTTTTGGAAGTTGATGAAAAAAGGCGGCGGTGGCGAACCCAAGGGAGCGCTTCTGGAAGCTATCAATCAAGCGTTCGGAAGTCTCGCGGCATTTAAAGAAAAATTTGAAACAGCCGCCAAGACACGCTTTGGCAGCGGCTGGGCGTGGCTTTCGGTCGATAAAACCGGGAAGTTGGAGGTTTCTTCAACAGCAAACCAAGACAGCCCTATCATGGATGGCAAGAAACCTATTTTAGGTGTTGATGTCTGGGAACATGCCTATTATTTAAAATATCAAAATCGCCGCCCCGATTATTTGGCCGCATTTTGGAATGTTGTTAATTGGGATACGGTTGCGGAAAACTTTACGGCAGCATCAAAGTAAGCTTTTTAAGTAAGAGCAATAAAAAATCCCTAATATTTATTTATTAGGGATTTTTTATTGCTCTGTAAGCCTTTTGAGTACTTATTAGCTTGATTTTCTCGACGGAAATATTTTTCACAAAATAAATGTAAATTTATCGTAAATTTGCTTGACTTTGCTGGCGCAGTAAATATACTAACTGTTGATAGAGCAATTGACAAAAACACTACATATTGTGTATTTAATAAGCACAAAGTTAACTTAAAAAACGCCTCAAACGCATCCATGCGAACATATAAAACACTTACCCTTAAACAAATCTTTGGTTCCATTTAAAAATTTTTCGTTCAACATTTAATTTAAAAAAGGAGCTGTCTATGGCTCAGGAAATTTCATCGGTTGGCGCTCAGCTAAAAGTGCAAAAACGCAACAAACAGATCGTGGCGTTTAACATATCACGTATTCATCATGCCATCGCCAATGCTTTTAAGGAATCAAACGGTTTACCCAGAGAAACGGATCTGCCGGTAAAAAATATTTTAGAGATCGAGCAGGTTACGGGGTGCGTTTTTTCGGCTCTTAATGACCGTGGCGCGTCTAAAGAATATCTAACCGTTGAAGAAATTCAAGATGAAGTCATTCGCCAGCTCTATGAGAATGGTTTTAAGGAAATTGCAGAGCGGTATTCCAGCTATCGCAAACAGCATGCCGCTAAACGCGCCTTATTTGAACTTTATACCATTGCCAAACGTGACGGCAAAGTGGTTTCATTCAAGCCGGAAAAGATAACCATCGCCATTGCCAAGGCCTTTCAAGCGAACAATAACGGCGAACTCACCGACATTTCACTAGAAGAAGCCCGTAAGCTTTCCGAGCGGGTCGTTGTCGAGATCCGCCAACTTTGGCCGGACGGAAAAGCAGTCCAGATCGAAGAGATTCAAGACTTGGTCGAAAAAACACTGATGAACGCCGGACATTATGATGTGGCCCGGCGTTATATTTTATACCGAGAACAAAGAAACCGTGTGCGCCATCAAAAAGCGCAATCAACGCGGGAAAATATTTTTCAACAAGCCAAAGATATCAACATTGTCAAAGAAAACGGTGAAGTCCAGCCTCTTGATATCGACGGATTACGTTTTCAAATTGAAACATGCTGTCAGGGTTTAGATGATGTTTCGGCTGATAAAATTCTTTCGGAAGCCATCACCAGTTATTTTAATAACATTACCGAAAAACAGATTGCCACCGCAAATATTATGGCCGCGCGTTCTTTTATTGAAAGCGAGCCAAACTACAGTTTTGTCGCCGCGCGATTATTGCTTTTAAAAGCCTACTATGAAGCTTTGGGCCGCTGGGTCAGCTTTGAATCCATCAAAACCGAGTATCCTCGTTATTTTGCCGAATATATAAAGAAAGCGGTTGAGCTTGAGCTGTTAAGCCCAGATTTACTGCAGTTTGACCTTATAAAACTTGGCAATAAGATCGAGCCTAAGCGCGATCTTTTGTTCAAATATTTAGGCCTGCAGACGCTTTACGACCGTTACTTTATTCATTGGGATGAACGCCGCCTTGAATTACCGCAAATTTTCTGGATGCGCGTCGCGATGGGGCTGGCAAAAGCCGAAGGCGCCAATAAAAACGAACGCGCCGCGGAATTCTACGAAACGCTGTCCACATTTCGCTTTGTTTCTTCCACGCCAACGCTGTTTAATTCCGGAACGTTGCATTCGCAACTTTCTTCATGTTTCTTAACGACGGTTTATGATGATCTTCACCATATTTTTAAATGCATTCAAGACGATGCCATGCTTTCCAAGTGGAGCGGCGGGTTAGGTAATGACTGGACCAATGTCCGCGCCATGGGTTCGCGCATTAAAGGAACTAATGGAAAAAGCCAGGGTGTTATTCCATTTTTAAAAGTGGCTAACGATACAGCCGTTGCCGTTAATCAGGGCGGAAAACGCCAAGGAGCGATGTGCGCTTACCTTGAAGTCTGGCATTTGGATATTGAAGAATTCTTAGAATTACGGAAAAATACCGGCGATGAACGCCGCCGCACTCATGATATGCACACCGCCAATTGGATCCCGGATCTTTTTATGAAGCGGATCAAAACAAACGGCAACTGGACGCTTTTCACCTCCAGCGAAGCCCCGGACCTTCATGATCTTTACGGCCAGGCTTTCGAAAAACGTTACGAAGAATACGAACAGCTCGCCAAGGAAGGGAAGATCAGGCATTTCAAAACTATGCCGGCTATTCAGCTTTGGCGCAAAATGCTTAATATGCTTTTCGAAACCGGACACCCGTGGATCACCTGGAAAGATCCATCCAATATCCGTTCGCCTCAAGATCACACCGGCGTTGTTCACAGTTCAAACTTGTGCACGGAGATCCTTCTTAACACCTCAAAAGACGAAACTGCCGTTTGCAATCTCGGCTCTTTGAATTTAGCCGCGCACACAACCGCGCAAGGATTAAACCAGGAACTTTTGAAAAAGACCTTAAAGACTGCCATTCGCATGTTGGATAATGTTATTGATATTAATTATTATCCGACCGTTGAAGCCAGAAACGCCAACACAAAACATCGGCCTATTGGATTGGGGATTATGGGTTTTCAAGATGCAATCTGCGCGCAAAATATCAGTTATGCGTCACAACCGGCCGTTGAATTTGCCGATCGCAGTATGGAAGCTATTTCGTATTACGCGATTCTCGCCTCCATTGAGATCGCCAAGGAGCGCGGCGCTTACCAGAGTTATCGCGGTTCAAAATGGGATCGTGGCCTTCTTCCGATCGATACATTGGATCTCTTGGAAAAAGAGCGCGGCGGTTATTTGGATGTTGACCGTTCAGCCGCCATGGATTGGAGCATTGTCCGCGCGCAGTTGAAAAAATACGGAATTCGTAATAGCAATATTATGGCTATTGCGCCGACGGCAACGATCGCCAACATCATCGGCGTAACTGCTTCTATTGAGCCTTTCTATAAGAATATTTTTGTCAAAAGCAATTTGTCCGGAGAATTTACGGTCATCAATGAGTATCTTATCGCTGATCTTAAAAAATTAGGGATCTGGGATAAAGAAATGATCAATGACTTGAAGTATTTTGACGGAAGTGTTCAGGAAATTGCCCGTATCCCTCAGGATTTGAAAGCAAAATACGCGACCGCTTTTGAAGTTGATTACGAGTGGATGATCGAAGCTGCCAGCCGCCGGCAAAAATGGATCGATATGGGGCAATCCTTAAATCTCTATCAAGCCAAGCCTAGCGGGAAAAAGGTAAGCGACATGTATCTTTTTGCTTGGGAAAAAGGATTAAAAACAACTTACTACCTGCGATCGATGGGTGCCACGCGAATTGAGAAAAGCACACTGGATGTCACAAAATATGCGAATGTTGTCGGACAGCGCGAACGTGATGAACTTGGGCACGTGACCGTTACGGAAAAACCTGTTGCAGCTCAAGCGCTCAAAGCTGAACCGAAAGAAGATTGTGAAGCTTGCCAATAAATTAAATGAAGCCGCAACTTACGGAACAGATAAATTGTGAAGTGACGTAAGTTGCTGGCTGAAATTAACCCCGCACTAATTTTATCTAGCGTGTGGGCATTTGCAAAAGGAGAAGCATCATAAACCATTTTTATAAAATTAGTGCGGGGTTCAATTCGCACTCATCAGTTATGTTTTTCCATAACTGATGTGCTCATTGAAGGAGAAAACTTTCATGGCCGAATCATGCTTTAAGATGTCACACGAACGCGTTACCGCCGACAACAAGCGCGTTATCAATAATGACCGCACGGTTGATTGCAATCAACTTGTTCCTATTAAATACAAATGGGCGTGGAATTTTTATTTAGACGGTTGTGCCAATCACTGGATGCCGTCGGAAGTTTCCATGCAGCGCGACATCGAGCAATGGCGCGATCCCAAAGGATTTACCGAACAAGAACGGTTCGTCATTAAAAGAACTTTGGGATTTTTTGCCACCGCCGAAACGCTTGTTGGAAATAATTTAGTTTTGGCGATTTATCGCATGGTGGATAATTCCGAGTGCCGCCAGTATCTTTTGCGTCAAGCCTTTGAAGAGGCCATTCATGTCCACGCGTTCCAGTATATCGTTCAGTCGCTTTCTTTGGACGAAGGAGAGATGTTCAATATGTATCGCGAAGTGGAAGCGATCTACAATAAAGACCAATACGCTATGTCTTGCACCGATGGAATACTCGATGCCGGGATCGACACAAAAACAAAAGAAGGATTGCAGAAATTCTTAAAAAACTTGGTCGGATTTTACGCCATTACCGAGGGAATTTTCTTTTACAGCGGTTTTGTTACCATGCTATCCTTTGGGCGTCAGAACAGAATTCCGGGAACATGCGAACAGATCCAATACATTTTACGCGATGAAAGCATTCATATGAATTTTGGTATTGAATTGATCAATGCCATCCGCGATGAAAACCCAGGCGTTTGGGATGAAAAATTTGAAATTGAGATCATCGACTTTATTAAAACAGCTGTTGCCTTAGAACACAAGTACGCCGAGGAATGCTTGCCAAACGGGATCTTAGGCCTTAACACCGATCTTTTAAAAGAATATGTTCAATATATCGCTGACCGGCGTTTTGAAAGGCTTCGTTTACCGAAACAATACGGCTCATCTAATCCTTTTCCTTGGATGAGCGAAGTGATCGACTTAAAGAAAGAAAAGAACTTTTTCGAAACCCGCGTGACCGAATATCAAACCGGCGGGGCGTTGGAGTGGTAGAAATAAAAATTCTATTGTACTACGATTTCTGCATTGTATACTAAGCCCTACGGAGAAACACAATGCCTTGCCTTGAACCAGCCTCAAATATTGTCATTAGCCTAAGTGCCGATGGACGTTTGGCGAAATTCCGGTTCGTTAACCGCGGCTGCACCCGCGAACTTGCGTCCATCGAATCGCTGCATCGCTATTATGACGGCAAAACCCTCGATGACGTGATCAAGACGGATTTCTCAAAATTAACAGCAGATCTGAAAGTTGCGGATGAAGAGGAACAATTCAAGCTTTACTTAGAATGGGATATCCTTCGCACCGCGGCCGCGAAATATTTGGGAATAACGAAAATCGCCGAAGAAGATATTGATCAAGACCGCTGTCACATTGTCTCGCTGACACAAACTACCCAAGGCGTTGAGATCGTAGAAACAGTCCTGCCGCCTATTGATTTTCCTAAAATTGTCCGTCACGATTAATTAAAAAAGAGTTACAGAGAACTACTTAGGTAGGCTCATTGCCTCGGGCCACAACCACTTTTCCGGTTCTGACCATTTCGATGAGTTTGAACGATTTGAGTTTTTCTTCCAGTTCATCCACTTGCCAAGTGCTTCCGGTTTGCTCGATGATCATGGATTCATCGGTCGTATCAACCGCGTGGGCATGGAATTTTTTAATGAGATTTTGCAAGGCAGGTTTTTGCGCTGACTTATAACGGATCTTAAAAAGAGCCAGTTCTTTTTCAATCGCGTCCACATCCGTATGTTCTTCCACGTGCAAGACGTCAATTAATTTTCCGGTTTGTTTTATGATTTGCTCCAAGGTCGTCACGTCGCCTTTGGCGGTAATGGTCATCCGTGAAAAACGGGGATCGACCGTAGGAGACACCACCAAGGCATCAATATTGTATCCGCGCCGGGCAAACACCAGGGAAATGCGCACCAAGACACCGGGCTTATTAGCCACTAAAAGGCTAATGGTGTGCGTATTTTTTCTTTTCGCGCTCGTTATTTCGGCTGCTTTATTCATTACGTGCTTCCTGTTGGTTTTTCAAGTTTCACTTTTGGCGGCTCCACGATCATATGATAAGCCGATTTTCCTGCCGGAACCATGGGAAACACGTTATCTTCCTTAATAACTTCCGCATGGATAAGGCAGGGGCCTTTATAGTTCATTGCTTGAGTTAAGATCTTTCTGGCATTTTTAGGATGATCAATATGGAAGCCTTTTATTCCATAGGCTTGCGCCAGTTTCACAAAGTCAGGGTTTCCTTCCAAGTCCACACCGGAAAGGCGATTATCAAAAAATAATTCTTGCCATTGGCGCACCATTCCTAAATATTTATTGTCGATCACCACGATTTTCACGGGTAATTTATTAATGGCGGCCGTTGCTAATTCGGATAAGGTCATTTGAAAACCGCCGTCGCCCACAATAGCCACTACCAGGTCTTTCGGTTTGCCGAATTGCGCGCCCACAGCCGCAGGGAAACCAAAACCCATCGTGCCGGCGCCGCCTGATGTGATCCAATGATCGCGTTTATCGGTCAAGTAAAATTGTGCCGCCCACATTTGATGCTGACCCACATCGGTGGTCACGACCGCTTTTCCTTTGGTGACTTTATATAGTTCGCTGATCACATGCTGAGCCGTTAGGCCTTTTTTGTTCTCGTATTTTAAAGGATATAATTTGCGGTAATATGCCAATTCTTCCAGCCACTCTTTTGTATCCAGGGGAGTCACGTGCTTGATCAATTCTTCAATAATAAGCCGGGCATCGCCAATGGCGGATGCGTCGGGCAGGACGATCTTGTTTATTTCCGCCGGATCGATATCCACGTGAAGTTTTTTAGCGCCAACGCAAAATTCAGATGTGTTTCCGTTAATACGGTCATCCCAACGAGAGCCGATGGAGAAAATAAGGTCACAGCGGGTCAAAGCTTTGTTGGCATAGGCCGTTCCATGCATTCCCAACATTCCTAAAGATAAAGGATGGGTTTCAGGGAAAGCACCTTTTCCTAAAAGTGTATTGGTCACCGGGGCATTAAGTTTTTCGGCTAGCTTTTTCACAGCCGCGTCAGCCTTTGAGATCACCGCGCCGTGTCCAATAAGCAAAAGCGGTTTTTTTGATTCCTTGAGAAGCTTAGCTAATTTAAGAATATCTTTTCGCGGAGCAATGCTTGGGACTTTGTAGCCAGGTAGATCCATTTCCTGGTCAAACGATCCGGTAAAAGGACCCGCGGTAATATCTTTCGGCAGATCCAATAACACCGGGCCCGGACGGCCGGTATTGGTGATGTGAAACGCCTCGTTGACAATGCGGGGAATATCGTTTGTGTTTTTCAGCAAATAGCTGTGTTTGACCACCGGCATGGTAATTCCGGAAATATCGGCTTCTTGAAAAGCATCTTTGCCGAGCATCGGAGATATTACTTGTCCGCAAAGCACGATCATCGGCACAGAGTCCATATGCGCGGTCATAATTCCGGTAACTGCGTTGGTGGCTCCGGGGCCGCTGGTCACTAAGACCACGCCGGGTTTGCCGGTCGCGCGCGCGTAACCGTCCGCCATATGCGTGGCACCTTGTTCATGGCGCACTAAAATAAGCTTGATCTTGGAGTTCACCAGCGCGTCAAAGATGGGAATTGCCGCTCCGCCGGAAAGGCCAAAAATATACTCAACGCCGTGGCGCTCTAAACATTTAATGAGCGCTTCGCCGCCGGTCAACACTAGTTTTGTTTTAGATTTTGTTGTCATTTATTTCATCCTTAAAAAAGAGATTATATAATATCATGTCAAAAAGTTTTTGCAAGTTTTTTTCTTGCCGCTATCCGTCAGGAAAAGTTTAAAAATCCCGGAACAATCAGCTTGAATTTTGAACTGTTTTGGTATATCATCTTAACAATTCTTTTAACATTAAAAGGCTTTTATGACCGATACATCCTCTCCACTAAAACCGCAAACTAAAGCAGTCGGGCTTATTTCCGGCGGCCTTGACAGCGTTTTGGCCGCAAAGATCGTTTCCGATCTCGGCGTTGACGTTTACGGGCTGTATTTTTCTATGCCTTGGGGCTGTTGCGATAAAGATAAAGCAACGCAGGCCGCGCAAGCGCTAGGTATAAAATTCATGATCATGCAACTTAACGAGCGTTATTTAGAAATGATCAAAAATCCAAAATTCGGCTATGGAACAGCGCTTAATCCTTGCGTTGATTGCCGCATTCATATGTTTTCCCGCGCCAAAGAATATATGCAGGAAATCGGCGCCGATTTTGTATTTACCGGAGAAGTTTTAGGGCAGCGTCCGATGTCGCAAATGCGCCACAGCATGGCGTCCATTGAAAAACATTCGGGATTAGAAGGAAGGTTGCTTCGCCCTTTATGCGCGCTTCATCTGGAACCAACCATAGCCGAACAACAAAATCTTATCGACCGCACTAAGCTTCTTGATCTTTCCGGGCGGTCCCGAAAAGAACAGCTCGATCTTGCTAAGCGATACGATATTCATGATTTTCTTCCTCCGGCGGGCGGATGCTTGCTTACGGATGATAACTTTGCCAAACGCATGTCGGATACATTAAAATTTGGCTATAGGACTTTTCGCGAAACCATAAGTTTAAAATGGGGAAGGCACTTTAGATTATCTTCTGAGTTTAAGATCATTCTAGGCCGAGATGAATCTGAAAATAAATCCATCAAGGCGTACGCTCATGAAGACGACCATATTTTAGAGCTAGGAAACAGGCTGGGGCCGACGTCCGTCTTAAAAGGAAATAATCCTGATCCGGAAACGCTGATGACTGCCGCCGGATTAATGCAGTATTTTTCAAAATACCGAAACGAACCGGCCATTGAAGTGGACTATTGGCCGGCCAAACAAGCATCGCTTGTTAACCGTATCCAGGCAAAGCTATTGACCGAAGAGCAGGTTATGAGCATGAAAATATAATATGGCGACCTTAACAAAGAAAATGACGGCCCAAGAACTTTACGAACGGTTAAAAAATATCCGTGTGGGAATAACCGTTTGCCAATATTCGCTTAAAAAATGCGAAGAACTTGTTCCTATCATCAATGAGATCAATGAGCTCAAAGCACAAAAAAATGCCGTCATTTTGGCTCATTCTTATGTTGCCCCCGAGATCGTTTACGGCGTTGCCGATTTTGTCGGTGATTCCTATGCGCTGAGCAAAGACGCGATGTCTACAACCGCCTCCACAATTGTTTTTGCCGCTGTGCGGTTTATGGGCGAAACAGCCAAGATCTTAAATCCCCAAAAAGAAGTTTTAATTCCCGGAAGCCTCGACGGATGCAGCCTTGCCGATTCCATCAAAGCCCAAGACGTAGAAAAATTACGGAAACAATTTCCCGAACATACCTTTGTCTGCTACATCAATACCAGCGCCGAAGTTAAGGCGCTTTGCGATGTCTGCGTCACCTCGGCCAACGTCAATAAAGTTGTCGAACACTTGCCAAATGACAAGATCTACTTTCTTCCGGATAAATTTATGGGACAAAACTTGCGCGAAGAAATGACGCGTCGCGGTGTAAAAAAAGATATTCAATTTTACAGCGGAACTTGCTATGTTCATGAAGACTACGACGCGGAAATGATCCATAAGATCCGCTTGGAATATCCCGAAGCCAAGATCGTCAGTCATCCGGAATGCGCGCCGCAAGTTTGCCGGCATTCGGATTTTGTGGGTAGCACAAGCCAAATGCTGGATTATATGCTGGAAGCCAATGCCAGTGAATTTTTGATGCTGACAGAATGCGGATTATCATCGCGATTACAAGTTGAGATGCCGCAAAAAAAGCTTGTCGGATCTTGTACCATGTGCAAATATATGAAGTCCAATGACCTGGAAAGTATTTTGCGCGTTTTAAAAGATCCCGCCGCAAAAGATAGGGTTATTTTAAACGAAAAAGTTCGCCTGAGCGCGTTAAAAAGTATTCAGGCCATGTTTCACTACGCGGAAAAAACACAGAAAGATTAATTAACAATGGACGTTCTATTTTTATCCCGCCTTCAATTCGCTGTTACCATCGCTTTCCATTATCTTTATCCGCCTTTAAGTATCGGCCTTGGCATTATTCTCGTTATCATGGAAGGCCTTTATCTTAAAACAAAAAATCCGCTCTATCATCAAATGACAAAATTCTGGGTTAAAGTCTTTGGGCTTACATTCGCCCTCGGCGTTGCTACCGGTATTGTTATGGAGTTTGAGTTCGGAACGAATTGGTCAACGTATTCGCGTTATGTGGGCGATGTTTTTGGAAGCGCTTTAGCGGCGGAAGGGATTTTCGCGTTCTTTTTAGAATCAGGATTTTTAGCCATTTTGCTTTTTGGTTGGGACAAGGTCAGTCCGCGCATGCATTTTTTCTCAACCCTAATGGTTTGTTTGGGCGCGCATTTTAGCGCGATTTGGATCGTCGTTGCCAATTCCTGGATGCAAACACCGGCCGGATACACGATCGTTAGCGATGGAACGACCGCGCGCGCCGAAATCACAGATTTCTGGGCCATGGTCTTTAACCCATCTTCGATGGACCGGCTTAGCCATGTGGTGATGGGCTGTTGGCAGGCTGGAGCATTTTTGGTTTTAAGCGTTTCCGCATTCTATCTTTTAAAGAAAAAGCATATTGATTTTGCCAAGGCTTCTTTTAAAATCGCTTTGGTTGTCGCGGTCTTTGCGTCTTTGGGGCAATTAGTGACGGGGCATTCCAGCGCTATTGGTGTCAGCAAAAATCAACCCGAAAAACTTGCCGCTTTTGAAGGGCATTTCGAAAGTAAGGCGCCGGCCGCTATGTATATTGCCGGCTATGTTGATGAAAAAAACGAAAAAGTTCATGGGATAGGCATTCCCGGAATGCTAAGTTATTTTTTATCCGGAAACTTTCAAGCGCCGGTCACAGGGCTTCAAGCATTTAAAAAAGAAGATCGTCCTCCGGTCAACGTCACTTTTCAGGCATATCACATTATGGTCACCATTGGGATCTTCATGATCTTGTTGAGTTTAACGGGAGCATTTCTTTGGTGGAAAGGAAAGTTATTTGACAACGCGATTATCCTTAAGATCTTTGTTCTTTCAGTTTTGGGCCCGCAGATCGCCAATCAAGTAGGATGGATCGCCGCCGAAGTGGGGCGCCAGCCGTGGATCGTTTACCGGCTTTTGCGAACATCGGAAGGACTTTCCAAGATCGTAACAGCAAATTTAGTGCTTTCATCGCTGATCATGTTCTCGTTCATCTACATACTGTTATTCGCCTTGTTTATCTTTTTGTTAGACCAAAAGATCAAGCATGGGCCGGAAGAAGCAAAAGAATTGCCCGCGGGGCATCGCGCATAATTTATGAACATTGACTTAAATACAATTTGGTTTATCTTGATCGGTGTTTTATTTGCCGGTTATGCCATGCTGGACGGATTTGATCTGGGCGTTGGCGCGCTTCACCTTCTTGTTAAAAAAGATGAAGAGCGGCGCCTGATGATCAATTCTATCGGCCCGGTCTGGGACGGGAACGAGGTTTGGCTTGTTACCGGTGGTGGCGCGCTGTTTGCGGCATTTCCGGATGTTTACGCGACGCTGGCGTCCGGATTTTACTTGGCGGTTATGCTTCTTTTATGCGCGCTTATTTTCCGTGCCGTTGCCATCGAGTTTCGCAGTAAACAGCCGATGAAATGGTGGCGCCAGATGTGGGATGTCAGTTTTAGCGTTTCGAGTATTTTGGCGAGCTTGCTGATCGGCATTGCTTTAGGAAATCTGATATGGGGAATTCCTCTTGGCAGCGATAAAGAATTCGCCGGAACATTTCTAGGATTACTTAATCCCTACGCGCTTTTGGTCGGTGTTACGGTGGTGGCACTTTTTATGATGCACGGTTCTATTTATGTTGCCATGAAAACAGAAGGGGATATGCATAAAAAGATCCGAGGATGGATCAATAACTGCATTATCTTTTTTATCATTTGCTACGCCACCACAACGATGGCAACATTGCTCTATGTTCCTCATATGGCCGAACGTATTAAAGAAACACCCCTTTTATTCATCTTGCCTTTTATGAACATGTTAGCCATCGCCAATATTCCGCGCGAAATTTATCACGGAAGAGACTTGCGCGCCTTACTTTCTTCTTGCGCGGCTATGCTCGCTTTAATGACCTTGACCGGTGTTGGCATTTATCCAAACATTGTTTTATCAAATCCTGACCCGGCGCTTAGCCTTACCGTTTATAACGCGGCTTCATCACAAAAGACTTTATCCATCATGCTTACGATCGCCCTTATCGGCATTCCGTTTGTTTTAGCCTACACCGCATCCATTTATTGGGTTTTCCGCGGAAAAGTCAAACTAACCGAAGCAAGCTACTAATATGATCACTGAAAAAGATATTTTAAATGCTTTAAAAAGCATTATTGACCCAGATTTTCAAAAAGATATCGTTTCTTTGGGTTTTGTTAAGAACATTAAGATCGACGGAAATGATGTTTCTTGCGATATTGAATTAACCACGCCCGCTTGTCCTGTCAAATCCGAATTCCAGCAAAAAGCTCAAGATGCCATCAAATCCTTGGGAGCAAAAAAAATTCTGGTTCAGATGACCTCAAGCCCCAAAACCACTACGCAAAGCACGCAAAACTTTAAAACAACGCTTTCCTCCGTCAACGCCATTATTGCCGTTTCTTCCTGCAAGGGTGGTGTCGGCAAATCAACGGTCGCGGCATGCTTAGCTAAAGAACTTTCTCAGCGCGGATTTAAAGTTGGGCTTTTAGACGCGGATATTTACGGGCCGTCCATTCCCACATTGTTTAATTTAAAGAAACAAGATGTCCTTACAAACGAAAAGGACGAAATTATTCCCATCGAAGTTGATGGGCTTAAGATCATGTCTTTTGGATTTCTTTTAGGAGACTCGCCGGCCGTTTTACGCGGGCCCATTGTTTCCAGTTATATTCAACAGCTTTTACATAAAACAAATTGGGGAAAGCTTGATTATCTTTTTATTGATTTTCCGCCGGGAACAGGCGATATTCAGCTGACTATTACACAATCAGCTCGGTTGACGGGAGCGGTAATTGTCACCACCAAGCAAACACTTTCTCTTGTGGATGTGGCACGCGGGATCTTGATGTTTGAAAAGGTAAGTGTCCCGATGCTTGGCATTATTGAAAATATGTCTTATTTTGAATGCGCAAAATGCCAAACAAAACATTATATTTTTGGCGGAAGTGAAGAAGAGGAAATTAATACCCGTTTTGGGTTAGAAATCTTAGCGAAGCTTCCCATCATGCCGGACTTGACCGGGCAATTTGACCGAACAATAAAGAATTCCGCCATAAGCCACGCGGTTGACCGCGTCGTCATGAGCCTGGGCCGCAGTTTTCTTTCGCACAAAGTTATTCCTAAGGCAGAATTTGACAAAGAAAAAACAGTGCTTGTCTGGCCGGATGGAAAAAGCTTAAGCGTGGGGAATTTTGAATTGCGCTTAAATTGCCAGTGCGCGCTTTGCGTGAATGAATTTTCCGGGAAGAAAACCCTCACCGCAGACCACATTAAAAAAGACATCATGCCTCAGAGCATAATTCCACTTGGAAATTATGCCATTAACGTCATCTGGAATGACGGGCATTCGTCCAGCATTTATCCTTACGCGGATATCGAGAAACTCGCCTCAGCAAAAGCTTAAGTCAAATTACGATTTGCCGATAAGCTTTGCCAACTCGCCGTTTTGATGCAATTCCGAAATAATATCACATCCGCCGACAAATTCTCCGTTAATGAAAATTTGAGGGATGGTGGGCCAGTCGGTATAATCTTTGATCCCTTGACGTAAATCCGGATCACTTAAAACATTCTTGGCTTCCAGCGGCACATTGTAAGAGCGCAAAACCGAAATGACCTGCGCGGAAAATCCGCATTGCGGAGCGTCCGGCGTGCCTTTCATATAAACCATGACTTTATTATTTTTTATATCAGTCGCGATCTGCTCGCGAATAGATTCACTAGACTCCATGTAACCCTCCTTGAAAACTATTTGGATTGTGATTTGACTTTTCCTTTTCCCACTGCTCTGGCGTCAATGTTTTAAGAGACAGCGCGTGTACTGACTGCGCAAAAGCTTCCTTTAAGGCTTTCATGACCATCTGATGCTGTTTGACCAACATCATTCCTTCAAAAACAGGGCTTACGACAATGGCCTGAAAATGTTCTCCGTCGCAATTTGGATCGCTCACATGCGCGATCGATTGCGGCACGGCTTGCTCAATGATCTTTTTTATTTCGTCTGTTTTAACCATTTTTCCAGTTTTTCTTAAACCATTCAATGATATCGAGAGATTCGTAAAGAGCTTTACCGTCGATCACTAGGCAGGGAACTTGAGATTTCCCGCCGATCTTCACAAGCTCATCTTTTGCGTTTGGGTCTTTAAGGGTGTCTTTTATGGAAAGAGTAATATTATTCTGCTTTAAATAATTTGTCACCCGAGAGCAATAGGGGCATCCTTCGAAATGATAGAGTGTTAAGTTTTTCACAGTTTTTCTATTTCTTTGTCAATTTTTCCGCAAACGCGATAACTTTTTCTTCCAGATTTTGATCATAAAGCTGATTCATTTCCTGCAGACATGTCGGCGATGTCACGTTGACCTCAATAAGATATTTTCCGATAATATCGATCCCGACAAAATACAAGCCCAGTTCTTTCAAGAAAGGTTTCAGCATTTTAATGATCTGACGGTCGCGCGCGGTCAAAGTTGCCGCTTGCGGTTTTCCGCCGGCAAAGAAATTATTGCGATGGTCGTCGGACGCATGTACGCGTAAAACCGCGCCCAAGGGCTCGCCGTTTAAAAGCAGAATACGCTTATCTCCGGATTTCGCGTCCGAAATATATTGCTGAACTATGATATCTTTGGTCCAATTCGCGCTCACTGTTTCAAAAATAACGTGGGCATTTTTGTCGGTAGATTCGATATAAAAAACTGATGAGCCGCCGTATCCGTTTACGGGTTTTACAATAACTTTCTTTTCTTTCAGAAAGAAATTTAGGATGTCTTGTTTATTGCGTCCTAAATAGGTTCGGGGAATAATATTCGCAAACTGAGTTGCCCAGATCTTTTCATTGACGGCTCGCACACCGGCTGAGCGGTTAATGACCGCGATACTTTTAGGAAGCCGGTCTAAAAGCCAGGTATTCATCAGGTATTTTTCATTAAACGGTGGATCGGTACGGATAAAAACCGCATCAACCTGCTTTTGCGAAAGCTCGGCTGTCTCTTTACGCACAAACGGCAGGAAAGTGCCCCTCTGAGGAACAACGCGTAAAACCCGAAAATAAACCAAATTATTCTTTAAAGAAATTCCTCCATCGGGCAAATAATAAACCGCATGGCCGCGTTTATGCGCCGCGAGCATAAGCATAAACGTTGTGTCTTTTTTGACATTGATCGTTTCAAGCGGGTCCATCAGAAAAAGAAAATTCATTTTATGCTTGCCTCCAGTTGAATAATTTCTTTTTGCGCGGCAATACCGGCCACTCGCGCGAGGATTTGATATAAGCTAAAGATATTATCATCGTAATTTGTTCCGCAGGATTTAAAATGCTCATGGTCGGGGCAAAGCGGCCTAAACTCCATTCCGGGAGAGTTTAGATTTTCATAAACCGTTTTTTCGCCGTGTAAGCGATAAAATGCTCCAATAAAACGATTGTCTACTTGGTAAAGGCAGGGCTCGCTTACTTTCCCATCGATCTTACAAGTTGTCGGAACTCCTTCTTGTAAAAGATAGCGGGCGATAACCTGAGAACCTTTTCCCTTGTAAAGTTTGTTACGATTGCGGCGGTTTAAAGCCGCAATGTCGGCTGGGTCACGAATAGGCAAAACGCCCATACCATATGTTCCGGAATCCGCTTTAATAAAAATGAACGGGGTTTCTTTGATGTTATGTTGTTTGTATTTTTCTCTGATTTTTTCAAAAATATTTTCAGTGGCATCAGTTAATTTGCGGCGGTCGTCGTCCAAATTAATATTGACGCTATCGACGGTCGTGTTTAAGCAGGAAATAAGCCAAGGGTCAATGTCAATTACGCTTGCAAGCTCGGTGAGTAGTTCGTTGGCATAGCGAAAATGATCGGACTTAAGGCGAGAATGCCACCCGGCTTGCATGGGCGGATAAATAGGCGCGTCCGCGTATTTCAATAGTTCGGGAATTCCTTCGGTCAGGTCATTATTCATGATGATCAGATCAAAATGGATCTTTCCGGCTTTCATATCTTTAAGGATTTTCTGAAAACAAAAAATGGTAAGCGGCTGGCCGGTGGCTGTTGTCAGCTCAATATAAGTCGCATCTTCGCAGAAAACCGGTTGAATATAAAGAAAAGTGGTCGTTCGCGCCGTGAATCCGGCTTGTTCAATGAGCGATTGCAGAGTGCGGATATTTTCAAGATACCAGGTGTTACGCGTATGTTCTTCCGCCACGATAAGGATATTTTTGCAGTGCGGAACACGTTTTAAAATAGCGCTTTTAAGCGCCGCGACCGATACAGACGTTCCGTGTTCGCAGAGATTATTAAATCCGGCAGGAAAAAGATTTGTGTCAACAATGGCGGTCTTAAATCCGGCGTCACGAATGTCAACCGATGAGTACAAGGGAAGTTCGCCCAGCTCTTTTTCTTTTAAAGAAAGCCAGTTGTTAATCTCTTTATTTTTTGCTATGATTTGTTCGGTAAACTTTTGCATATGTTCCTTGAGGCTCAAAGTAAGTCTAATTCCTACTGAAATAACGAACGTTATCTTACAACAAATTGCTAACTTTTTGTAGCTTTAATTCATTGCCTATGAGAATTCGTTCAATCACTTCGCTTTTCTGCCTTTGGTCTTTAGCCTTTAGTTTTTGGGCTATCGCTCCTGCCTTCGCTAATAATTTACAAATCACAGGATTTTCCGACTATTCAACCGACACCAGCGCTAACACCACAACCTTTACCTTTAATGTCACGCAAGATAATAGCTGGAGAAACGCCACCAATCATGATGCGGTGTGGATCTTTCTAAAATATTCCACCGATGGTGGAGCCAGCTGGAACCATGGCAGTATGTCCGGCTCCGGCACTAATCCAACAGGCTTTAACGCGCCAACCGGATTTGAAATAAAAGTCCCCGCGGATGAAAAAGGATTTTTCTTGCAAAGAACCGATCTTGCCGCGGGAAGCATTTCCGCCTCAGGCGTTCGCGTGGTTTGGGATTACGGCCAAGACGGGCTTTCGGATACAACCGCACAAGCCGGAAACACTACCCTTAAGATCTTTGGGCTAGAAATGGTCTATATTCCTGAAGGTGCATTTTATGCGGGGGATGGAAGCACTAACAATTCTTCTTTTCGCCAGGGCAGTTCTGATGCTGACCCTTGGTATGTTGAGAGCGAAAATGCCATTAGCGTAACTAATGCAACAGCGAACGGTTATTATTACACGTCCAGCGGTGTTTCGGGTGAAAACGGAACTGCCACTACTTTTCTTATTCCCGCCCAATTTCCCAAAGGCTACCAGGCGTTTTATTTAATGAAATATGAATTGACCGAAGGCCAATGGGTCTCATTTTTTAATACGCTAACAACCGACCAGAAAACAATCCGTGATATTACCAGTTCTGATCAAGCTGGGAAAAACTCTGATGCCGTCATAAGAAGAAATACGGTGAACTGGGATTCAGCTTCGCCGCTAAAAAACGCAAAAACTTCTCGTCCTGATAGGCCGGTCAGCTATGTTTCTTGGCCGGATATTTGCGCCTATGCGGACTGGGCGGCGCTTCGCCCGATTACAGAACTTGAGTTTGAGAAAGCTGCCCGCGGTGCTGGCATAACAGCTGTTTCGGGTGAATACGCTTGGGGTACAACCTCCGGAACAATAGCTGTAACTTTTTCCACAACACCGGAAAACGGAACGGAAGTCTTTATAACAGCTGGGCCAGCAAACCATGTTGGCAATCAAACATTTAGCCGCGGCGATGATTATTTAGGCGCACAATATGCCCAAGGCCCAGCGCGTGCCGGAATCTTTGCAACCAGTACCTCTACGCGTATTACAAGCGGTGCCGGCTATTACGGAAATATGGAGCTCACTGGAAATTTGGCAGAGCCGGCGGTAACCGTCGGGCGCTCTCAGGGACGTGTTTTCCTGGGGACTCATGGAGATGGGGCTTTGACCACCACAACGACCAATGAAGGTAACGCGACGAATTTAGATTGGCCGGGAATAAATGCAGTTAATTCAACGCGCGGGGTAACGGCAACCCCGGGCATGGGATATCGCGGCTATGACTGGCTTAATGCCATCGAAGGTTTTACTTCTTTGAGAGTTTACGCCTCATATGACCCAGATAGCGTTGGCGATGTGGGGCAGCGATTTGGCGATACCGTTGATGTGAGTTTTGGCGGACGGTTAGGTCGCACGGCAGAATAACATTTAGGTTCTTAACTTATATCCGATCCGGAACAAATGGACCGTGAAGAAAAATGAAGCGGTCGCGGCAACAAAAGCAAATCCAGAGCAAAGAAGAATAGGCGCATCAGAGATCCCCGTAATACTAAACCGCATTCCGTTCACCAAATAATACATCGGATTAAACGCCGTAAAATACTGAAAGAATTTCGGTAAAATACTTACAGGATGAAAAACCCCTCCTAAAAAAACGCTCGGTAAAATAAAATACGTATTCCACATGCTGAGCATATTAAAATCTTCCGCCCATAAAGCCGCCATCATCCCCAAGCAAGAAAAGATCGTAGAAATGGCCATAACAAAATAAATCGTCAGAAACGGGTGCATGATCGGAATGGGTTCAAATACAAGCGAGATCATAAAAACACCGAGCACCACAACACATCCGCGCGCCACACCTCCCGCCAAAAGCCCTAAAACCATTTCAAAATACGATAAAGGCGATAAAAGCATTTCTTGGATATGATTATGCCAGCGCGCGATAAAAAGCGACGAGCAGGTATTTTCGTAGGAACTTGTGATCAGGTGCATTGTCATCAGGCCCGGAATGATGAAGCTCAGGTAAGACATGTTCATGTCACCAAGGTCGATCTTTTTTCCAAGCGCTAAGCCAAAGATGCAAATAAAAAGTGTCGAGGAAATGATAGGCGGAAAAATTGTTTGCGTCGCCACGGAAAAAAATCTTAAAATTTCCCGACGCGCTAGCGTAATAACACCAACCGTGTTTTGAACCATTTTCTCAACCTTGGGTTTAATGGCCATTGCCGGAGCCATTCTTATAAACAGGTGTTTCGTCTTTGACCGTTACTTCCAAAAATACCGTTTCCAGTGACCGGTCTTGAAGAACAGATTTCTTTTCGCCAATGCGGACAATTTCGCCGTGGTGGACAATGCCGATGGTTTTGCAAAGTTTTTCGGCTTCTTCCATATAATGCGTCGTTAAAAAAATGGTTTTTCCTTCTTTGTTGAGTTGTGTCAAGTATTCCCAAATGCGGAATTTTAACTCCAAGTCGCAACCAGCGGTCGGCTCATCGAGAATAAGGATTTCCGGATCATGAATAAGGGCGCGACAAATCAAAAGCCGTTTTTTCATCCCGCCGGAAAGTGCGCGGTGTTTAACATTACGTTTTTCCGTTAATTGAAAGCGTTCCAAAAGTTCATCAGCGCGGCGCGCGGCTTCTTTTTCCGGAATACCAAAATATCCGGCTTGATATACCAATAAGCGATGAATGGTCAAAAAAGGATCAAAATTAAATTCCTGAGCGCACAAACCAATAAGCGGGCGGGTTTGACGGTATTCTTTAGTGACATCATATCCGAAAACTTTTACATCGCCTTCATTGTAATTCGATAGCCCGGTTAAAACGTTGATGGTAGTTGTCTTTCCGGCACCGTTAGGCCCCAAAAACGCGAAAAAATCCCCGCGCTTAACATTAAAGGCAATCTTATTAAGCGCCCGGAGTTTTCCGTAAAATTTCGTCAAACCGTCTATAGAAATGGCGATCTCTGAATTTTTCATGTTGGTGTATTATAGGTTTTCGAATTTTTTATGTCAAAGGGTAATTCGAATTCTCTAAAGCGCCGCTTTGGCTTTGCGTGCGGCATTGCGGACAATTTCCGGTAAGGCAGGGTGGATATAGATCATACTCAGTAGATCATCAAGTGTGCCGTGTTTATATATGAGCGCAATGACCATATGGATCATGTTGGATGCTTCCGGGCCGATGATATGCGCTCCCAGGATTTTTCTTGTTTTTCGTTCAATGAGGATCTTAACAAACCCGTGATCGGATAAAAGCGCCATGCCCATCGCGCTATTTTTATAATGATTCAATCCGACGACATAGTCAACACCTTCAGCCTTAAGTTCTTCTTCGGTTTTTCCCACGCCGGCAACTTGCGGATGACTGAATACAGCGTGAGGAACGGGGCCGTAATCTAGCGGTTTCCCGGTTCTTTTACCAAAAACCTCTTCAAATAAATATTCGCCTTCCCAGTTTACACTGTGGCGAAAAAGATAGTTACCGATGCAATCGCCCAAGGCATAAACACCATCAACCGATGTTTTTAGAAATCCGTCGGTTTCAATAAATCCACCGGATTTTGTTTTTATATTTGTGTTTCTTAAATCGAGAGTATCAGTGTTTGGAATAACGCCTGTTGCAACCAAAAGGGCATCAGCCTGAATTTGTTTTTCGCCGGAATTGTCACGATAAAAAACAGTAAAGACGCTTCCTTGATGAGTGATCTTTGTCGGAACGGCACCTAAATGAACATGATAAATCGTGGAGAAAACTTTATTGAATTCATCCGAAACTTGCCCGTCTTCTTTGCGCAAAAGTTTACTGCGCACCAAAAAATGAACTTCCGTTCCGAGGGCGCCATAGGCGTGGCCGAGCTCAACAGCGATATATCCGCCGCCTAAAACGATCATCTTTTTTGGGAGTTCTTTGTTACGAAGCGCTTCGGTGCTGGTCATAAACGGAACGCTTTCTATCCCAGGAATATTGGGAATATGCGGACGCGCGCCAACCGCGATAAAAATTTTATCCGCTGTCATTTCTTCACCATTAATGGAAATAACTTTATCCGAAACAAATTTTGCGCAACCTCGATAAAAAGTGATGTTGGGATTTTTTTCGTAACCGGCTTCGATGCTTTGCGCGTCGTGATCGACCGTTGCTGAAATTCGCTCGATCAAGTTGGAAAAGTTGACTTCAAAACGAGAATCGATATGAATATCAAATTTAGACGCTTCTTTAATAGAAACCGCGACATCGGCAGGGTGAATCAGCATTTTGGAAGGAATACATCCGCGGTTAAGGCAAGTTCCGCCGAGCGCGTCTTTTTCGATAACGGCAACTTTAAGCCCAAGGCGCGCGGCCGGAGAGGTAATCTTAGCACCGCCACCGGAGCCAATAACGATCACATCAAATTTTTTCATAATTTATATAAGTGTTATGCGGTTGGTGTCAGAGCAGAATTTTGCTCGCAAAATTTCCACAGCCTACTGATGATCTCATCTAAATTCATGATGGAGCATAACTCCGCGCGCAATTGTGCCACATGGGGAAAGCCATGAAGATAACCGGGATAATGCTTTCTAAAAGAAACGATCCCATCGCCTGGGCCTCTATACTTAACGGATAACCGTAAATGCTCAATGCACAGTTCGATTTTTTCGGAAAGAGGGCATTCGGCAAGGTGCGTTCCGGTCGATACAAAATGTTTTATTTGCTTAAAAATAAAAGGATTGGCAATAGCACCGCGCCCGATCATGACACCGTCGCATCCGGTTTCAAACATTCGCCTCGCATCATCGGCGCAAACAATATCGCCGTTTCCGATCAAGGGAATTGAAATGACTTTTTTGATCCTTTCCAACCAAGACCAGTCGGCATTTCCGCTGTGGCCTTGATCGCGGGTTCGGCAATGAACCGTTAAGGCTTTGGCGCCGCACTGCTCAATCATTTTAGCAACATCTAGAATAACGATATTTTTTGAATCCCACCCCAAACGGGTTTTAACCGTAACGGGAAGTTTTGTCGCGCGCACCGCCGCTTTTACGACCGCTTCAAAGCGCGGCAGATCTTTTAAAAGCCCAGCTCCTTCGCCGCGCATGGCAAAATTCTTAACCCAGCATCCGCAATTAATATCGATAAAATCCGGCGAGGCTTGCTCGGCGATTCGCGTGGCTTCTTCGATGGCTTCAGGGCGGCCGCCAAAGATCTGGATCGCGATCGGACGCTCTTCATCGGTCACTTGGATCTTGTGAAGAGTTTTGCGCACATCCCGAACCATTGCTTCGCTGCTGGCAAATTCGGTAAAAAGCAAGTCAGCCCCTAAGCGCTTACAGATAAGACGAAACGACGTGTCTGAAACGTCTTCCATGGGCGCCAGAGCAATCGGTTTATCAAGTTGTATGTGTCCGATTTTCATAGGAATAGTTTTTGAGCGAACCAATTATAACGTATTTTCCTAAATATGCAAATGGGTTGATTTTTCCGTCTAAACCGCTATACTTGTTAGCGCAAAAACAATCCTGTCTTTTACGTCCCAATTCTTATGGAAACAATTTACGAAAAAAAAGAAGCGGCCATTATCCGCGCCATTAAAACTGCTGGTGTCGGAAAAAAAGGAAGCCGTCCGCTGGAGCCAGAACTCATTAATGAGCTTTTAGATGATCTTAGGGAAAACCGCGTTCACCCCATTTCTAAAGCCGCTTTTTTTGGAGCACTTTTCATTAAAGGGTTAACGCCGGAAGAAAAAAATCTAGCTCTTGCGTTTGCGAAAGCTGAAACGCTTTTAGACCCGGCGCTTTTAGCGTCGGAATTAGCCCCAGACGCGCCTTCCTTTGTTCAGGAAATTTGTTCCTTGCTCCTTAAAGGCGAAACACTCAATAAAGAATCCGCTTATAGACTTGGAAAATTTCTATTTTCCGATGCGCCCGGTGATGGTGCGCGCGGGCTTGTTGCCAGTATTTTGCGCGTTCGCTACGAAACTCCCGATGAGTATCACGGACTTTGGGGCGCCATGCAGGACGCATTAGAGAAACCTTCCACCGAAAATATTCCCGCCGGAAAACCGGTCGTTCAACTTGCCGAACCTTTTGACGGCGTGGATAATTCTTACCTGATCACGCCTTTATTGGCTGATTTTATTCAAAGCTTAAATTATCGCGTTGTTAGTTTAGTCGGGCGAAACAGCGGGCCAAAATTCGGCAATAACCTTCTTGATCTGGCAAAGTCACTTCAAGCAAAGTTTCTTCTTGATAATCAAAAATTCACTGATGTGCGTCAGGATTTTGGATGGTACGCTCATCAGGCGGATCTATCCAGCGCCATTGACCGATGGGTTGAAATTCGCCGTCTAACCATCAAACGTCCGTTTCTTTCCACTTTAGAAAAATTCCTCAATCCGGTCAAGGCGCAGATCCTCATCACGTCTGCTTTTCATCCGCCTTATGCCGAAAAAATGATAACCATTGCCGAACGAGCGGGTTTTCCGGCGGTTATTGTGATGCGTAATGGGCTGGAAGGGACATTAAGCTTTCCATTAAATCGTCCAGTCAAGATACTTTGCAGTGTTCAAAAATGTGAAGGGGAATATTTTCGCAAGGAATTTGAAATTAATCCTCCCGAAATATTAGGCCACGAAATAAAAATAGATGAGAAACTTCAAAATCCGCCTCTAGAAGAAAATGCCCGGCTTATTCGTGACTTTCATCAAAACGGAAAAACAGACAATACGCTTTTTAATGATCGCATCAAGGTGAGTTGTTTGGGGCTAAAAACCGCGCTTGATTGGATCGATCAAAATAAATTTTAAATGATGAATCGAATTTCTTTTTATACATTCGGCTGCCGACTTAATCAATCGGAAACGGCAACCATCGAAAAAACCTTTGAAGCCAAGGGGTATAAGGTCGTTGACTTTAAAGATCCCGCGGATATCGTCGTCGTTAACACGTGTACCGTTACTGAAAACGGCGATGCCGATACTCGTCGCTTGGTTAACAAAATTAGCCGTTCCAATCCTCAAGCGCGCATTGCTTTGGTTGGCTGCCAGGCGCAAATGCAAAAAGAAAATTTACTCACCATGCCAAGCGTGCACTGGGTAGTGGGAAACGAGCGGAAAATGGAATTAGCCGCGATCATTGATGAGCATAAAACATCCGATCAACCCGTCGTTATTACGCCAACCATCTCCAGAAAAAGTTTTACAGTTCCCATTGCGGCCTTAAGCTCGCATCACACACGTGCTAACCTAAAGATCCAGGACGGTTGTGATTTTTTCTGCAGTTTTTGTGAAATTCCTTTCGCGCGCGGCCGGGCGCGCAGCCGTGTTTTTGATGATATTTTAAAAGAAGCCAACGAGCTGGCCAAAGCGGGGCGCAAAGAAATTGTTTTAACCGGAATTAATATCGGAACATACGATTTCGAAAATAAAACGATCCTTGATGTGCTAGACGCACTTGAGAGAATTGAAGATCTTAAACGCATTCGAATTTCCTCCATTGAGCCAACAACTATTCCTTTTGAAGTTATCAAGCGGATGGGAAAAACCAAGCTCTGCCGGCATCTTCATATTCCGTTGCAAAGCGCCAGCAATAAGATCTTAAAATTGATGAAACGAAAATACACTGCGGAAGAATTTTCGCAGTTTATTCTTAAGGCGCACAAAACTGTTTCCGAAATCTGCATCGGGACCGATATTATCGTCGGATTTCCCGGTGAAACAGATGAGCTTTTTGAAGAAACATTGAGTTTTGTGCGTGATCTGCCCATTTCCTATTTTCATGTTTTCAGCTATTCCGAGCGCACCATGAACAAAAGCAATCAGTTCACCGATAAGGTTCCGGCGAAAACAATTCAAAAAAGAAGCGAGGCTTTGCGCGCCCTAAGTAGTCGCAAACGCCAACTTTTCCTAAAAAGTTTATCCGGAACAACTCAAAACGTTCTCTTCGAAGCTAAGAAAAACGGATCTTGGCCCGGCTGGACGGATAATTATGTGCGCTTAAAAATTAAATCTGATGAGAATCTACGCAATAAGCTCATTCCAGTAAAGATTGGATCGGCGCAAGAACTTGCAGGGCAAACAGCTTGGTAAAATCTAAAAGAATGCTTTGATTGAATTCAGAGAAGAACATACAATAGCTGTTGAGGGTATTTTTTAGTAAAGGAAAATCATGCGAAAATTAATTTTATTTTTTATGTGTTGCGCTTTTTGGGGCCAAACAGTTCCGGTTTATGCCGGCGCGGCCATTCAACAGCAAAAAATGAAGGAGCAAATGAAAACACAGCGTCCGCGTGTCAATATTCGGCCGCAAATAACCAGCCAATCTCCTCCCGGAAGCCCCGGCGCTCCCGGCTCCTGGCCGGAAGTTTGGAGCCAAAAACCGGAAGGGCATAAAACCGCCGATGAAGCATCTCGTCCGTCCCCATACGAATACGAGAACGTCGACCGAGCAACACAGGAAAAAGCCTTGCGTGAAGCCTTGAAATCCCGCTCTAGCTCGGCGGAATATGAATCAAGCACGGTTTTGGAATCATCCGACCCGGAAGTGATCAGCGAAATTAACTTAAGCGACATCATAGCCGCCCTGCAAACATCCAGCCAATCATGGAATCAGATAATAGATGTTGAAGCAAAGGCCTTGATCGTCTTGGAATTCATAAAGCTTTATGAAAAACACGGCGTCACCATTTCTCAGCCTCCAGCCTATTATGCTTTTGTGATCGATACGATCGCCGGACAAAGTCCGGAAATATTGGACAATTCTTTTGATAGAGTTCTGCAACTGGCGGCCGTCATGGATTATGATTTTGATAACGGGCAGGATAAAGATATGCTCGCCCAACAACTCTTAGGCGAGCGGGGATATCTGGCCAATAAACAACGCCTTCAAGCCGCGCGGCAACAATAAAAAATGATACGAAATTTTGTCGATCGATTTAAAACAACTTTATTTTTTGCCTGCGTTCCGCTTTTGCCATGGCACAATTATTGCATTCCGATCACTGATATGACCCGGATTGAAGCAAATTATGTTTTGGCTTGCCAATATATGAATTCCGCATCACCAGCCTACGGCGCTATCAATGACATCACCGGAGATCCGACATTTGTTGTTCCCAGGGAAAATGGAATGGCAATTCTTGGGCTAAAAATGGCAGCAGAAATTTTACGCGACAATTCTTATATTGAGCGCGCGCAATTAGCGGCAGATTATTTAACGCT
This sequence comes from Candidatus Omnitrophota bacterium, assembly GCA_041649175.1. Classification (NCBI taxonomy): domain Bacteria; kingdom Pseudomonadati; phylum Candidatus Omnitrophota; species Candidatus Omnitrophota bacterium. Next base: position 182,489 of record JBAZNR010000002.1, read on the forward strand.
TATTCAAGACCAAAGCGATGGCTCATGGTTTGATCAATATGATTTTACAACGCCTGTTGCGAATGGAAAATCGCCTACTCAAACCGCTGAAGTTATGATCGCGTTTTATAAGTTGGGTTTTCGGCCCGAACGTTATGTCAGCATGCGCGCCGGCGCGCAATATCTTTTGGATTGTCAAAATCCTGCCAATAAAGGAGGCATTGATGATGGGCTTTTAGGCGGCGGAAAATATCGGCAAAATGATCAGTGGCTCTACCATTCTCACCGTTGGGCGTCGGATAATTCTTACGCGTATTGGGCGCTCAAAGCCGCGCAGCATTGGGCTATTTTAGAAAATGAATTGGATTTCGCACAAACCTGCCAAATCGCCGCGCAAAATATTCTTAACGGAATCAATCAATATCTTTACGTGAATGACCCTAGCGATCCCGATCATGGCGTTTGGCGGGCAAAAATTGATAGCCAAGGCCAGCCGGTCGACCCCAATTTTCACGAATGGATCAATTACGCGCCGCAAATGCTTGATTTACCGGCTGTCGGCGTTGGCTCAGCACGCGTCGGGACGTGGATACATCAAAATCTACAAAATACCGATGGCGCCTGCGTTCAAGATAACGGCGATTTACAGAACCACAAATCGCCGGGGTTTTCTTTTCAGGCTTCGTTGTGTTGGCTTGATTTAAGGCAAAGGAATTATTCTGCTTCTGCGCTCGGATGGACCTATCGAAGCGGATTATGGCAACGCACACCGGATCCGAACGGAATTGCCGGCGGATGGGTGGATTGGATCGCCGATGGCGTGCCTGAGAATTGGTGGTGGCGATTCATCGACACTTCTTTTTATGCCATCGCGGCGTATAATGGTGGATATGATTTTCGAACCTATACGGATACTGATCTTATTCCCGCCTCTTTTTCTCGCAGATCTTCCGCCAATTGATTTAATAAAAAACTTTGTAACTTTTTTGATGTTTCCTCGTTTAATCTAGTGGGAGAGACAAAAGAGAGATGAGAAAAGAGGACGAGGAAATACTCATGAAGTTGCAAGCCGGAGATGCCGCGGCGATAGAAGAGGTTTTTGCGCAGTATAAAAAGCCGCTTTTCAACTACGCTCTTCGAGTCGCAGGTAACCGCGCTGATGCCGAAGATGTGGTTAGCGAAGTTTTCCTCGCCCTTTCTTCTCATAAATATTCTCCGCGTCCTGATATCAAATTTTCCACATGGGCCTATGCTGTCGCGCATAATTTTGCTATTTCGATAATCCGAAAACGTAAAACAACTGTTTCATTCTGGTTTCAAAACCAAGACGACGAAACTGAAGAGCTTCAGATCGCCGATACGAGTAATTTACCTAATGCGGTAGCACAAGAAAGAGAAAATGCCGTGCTGGTCAAAAGAGCCATCGGACACCTTAATCTTGCACAAAAAGAAGCCATTATTCTAAGAGAATACCATAGCCTCAGTTACGACGAGATCAGTCAAGTCATGAATATTACGCTTGAAAAAGTCAAAATCCTTATTTTTCGCGCCAGGGAACAATTAAAAAAAGAACTCCTGTCTTTCCTAAGGGAGGAATTGCCATGATAGAACACAAAAAAATACAAGAACTTATCTCGTCCTATGTTGACGGGGAAGTTTCCGGTCAAGAAAAAACACTCGTTGAAGAGCATATTAAGAACTGCTCTATGTGCATGAAGCAATACAACCAGCTCAAGCGAATCTCTCACTCGCTTAAAAGCTGGCCAGACGAAAACATCTCTCCCGATCTCGAACAGAAGATCCAAAAGAATCTTCTCGATAAAAAAGAAAGGGAGGGCAGTATCATGCGTAATAATAAAAGATGGGCTAGCATCGCCAGCACAGTTACCATTGTTTTGGTTTTGCTTTTTTCTGCACAGCTTTATACTAAGCGAGGAATACAGGGTCGGTTAGAACTTGCGCAAATTACACCTAATACAGTGTCGATAATGAAAGGAACTCAGGGAGTCTTGAGAAGTGCGACAGACAATATAGGTGGCCAATATTCGCCCCAGCTAGCGTTTAATCAAAACAAATCGCTCAGCCGTAGCACGGAGCCGGAGCTCCTCAGCAAGAATTATCCTATCAGCAATGGTATTGCACGGTCCGAGCATGGAACGAACGTTTTTTTCGGAGGACGGTCAGACATAACACGAGACGCGGGTGGCTATCAATCCTATTCCTCGTCCGAAAGCTTATATCCTCATCCAAATTACTATGTTCCAGCTTACCCCGCTTATCCCGAACAAAATACGGAAGGATACGACAATATCCAGGACAATGGGTTTTTGGAAGCGCAGAACAATCCTTTATCAACATTTTCCATTGACGTGGATACAGCTTCCTACAGCAACATCCGCCGCTTCATCACTAATAATCAACTTCCTCCGGCTGATGCGGTCCGCATTGAAGAGATGATCAATTATTTTGAGTACGACTATCCTCAACCAACCGATGAGCATCCGTTTTCCGTTAATACAGAAATATCAGCTTGTCCTTGGAATACTCAACATAATCTCGTTTTGATCGGGCTCCAGGGCAAAGAAATTCCGACAAACAATTTACCGCCAAGCAATTTGGTCTTCCTGATCGATGTTTCTGGGTCTATGGCAAACGCGAATAAACTGCCACTCGTGCAGCAAGCTATGGCACTTTTGGTTGAACGTTTACGCCCGCAGGATAGAGTAGCCATTGTTGTGTATGCTGGGACATCCGGCCTCGTTTTGAACTCAACGTCAGGTGCTGAAAAATCAACCATTTTGAATGCGGTCTACTCATTACGTGCCGGCGGGAGCACCGCGGGCGCGGCAGGAATTCAGCTTGCTTACCGTGTTGCCGAAGAAAATTTTGTCCAGGACGCCAATAATCGCGTTATTTTGGCAACAGATGGTGATTTTAACGTCGGTGTTTCCAATGATATCGAGCTTGTTAAGATCATTGAAGAAAAACGCAATAAAGGGATCTTTTTAACCATTCTTGGTTTTGGGTCGGGAAATTATAAAGATTCTAAAATGGAAAAGCTCGCCGATAAAGGAAACGGAAACTACGCGTACGTGGACACACTCGCCGAGGCCAAGAAGGTATTTGTTGATGACCTAACGTCAACACTATATACAATTGCCAAAGATGTTAAATTGCAAATTGAATTTAATCCGGCTCAGGTGAAAGCCTACCGTCTTATCGGATATGAAAATAGGCTTCTCAATAAAGAGGATTTCAATGATGACAAAAAAGATGCCGGTGAGTTAGGGGCAGGACACACCGTAACCGCGCTTTACGAGATTGTTCTGAGCGGTTCAGGTGAAAATTTTCCAACGGTAGATCCGCTCAAATATCAGGAAACGGTAACAAGGCCCAGCAACGATCTATTAACAGTGAAGCTGCGATATAAAAATCCTAAGGAGGATGCCAGCAAGCTTCTTTCAAAAACATTAACAAAAGACGCTCTTGGAGAAAAGGGTGTTTCGGATAACTTTCAATTTGCGTCGGCTGTTGCTGAATTCGGCCTTCTCTTGAGAAATTCTCCGCATAAGGCGAACGCGTCTTTTGAACAAGTCTTGCAACGCGCACGCGCCGCGATAGGAGAAGACCCTCAAGGTTACCGATTAGAATTTGCAGCCTTGGTTGAGAAGGCAAGAATTATCAAGAACAATCTGCCAATAATCATTCCCTATCAACTAGAAAATAATGTTGATCATCTGAACCTGCCTGATCATTATCAGCGTTATGAGAAATAAATAGGCTTATTTTAAGAACCTGCGGGCGGCCCCTTAAAGGGGCCGCCCGCACTTTTTATCTTAAATATTCTATTTTCCCGTAGCAGGTTAATAAAATGATGTTAGAATTACGTTAGCACTATGATAAAAAAATACATCCTTGCCATAGACCAGGGAACGACAGGCTCAAGAGCGTTTGTTTTTGATGTGAAGGGACGAATTATCGCGAACTCTTACAAAGAGTTCAAGCAGTTCTTCCCAAAGCCCGGCTGGGTGGAGCACGATGCGGATGAAATTTGGAATTCGTGCGCGGCCGTTATCAAGCAGGCTTTGAGAAAAGGAAACGTTAAGCCCCAGCAAATCCTTACCATCGGTATCACCAATCAAAGAGAAACAACGGTCATTTGGGACAGAAAAACTTCTAAACCTGTTTCGCGCGCTATCGTCTGGCAATGCCGGCGCACCGCGAAAACCTGTGAAGAACTTAAAGCAAAAGGCCTCCAGGATGTTTTCCGCAAGAAAACCGGGCTCGTCTTAGATCCTTATTTTTCCGGAACAAAAATAAAATGGCTTTTAGACAATGTTCCCGGGCTTCGCCGCCGCGCGCAAAACGGGGAAGTTTGCTTTGGAACTATCGATAGCTGGCTCATCTGGAAGCTCACCGGTGGAAAATCGCATATAACGGATTTTACCAACGCCTCTCGCACGCTTTTGTTCGACATTAAAGCATTTCATTTTGACGCCGAGCTTTTGAAAATTTTAAATATTCCCCGCGAGATATTGCCGCAAGTTCAAAATTCCGGTTCATTATTCGGAAAAACTTACGGCGCCGCTCTCGGCGGCGCCGGGCTCATCAGCGGAATTCCCATTACCGGTGTTATGGGCGACCAGCAAGCCGCGCTTTTCGGGCAAGGCTGTTATCTTCCCGGAACTGTCAAAAATACTTATGGAACGGGATGTTTTATCGTTTTAAACACCGGACACAAGTTGATCTATTCTAAGAACGGATTATTAACAACGCTTGCTTGCGACGATCAAGGAAAACCGGTTTACGCCTTGGAGGGCTCTATTTTTATCGGCGGCGCCGTTATTCAATGGTTACGCGATCAACTCGGCGCTATCAAAAACTCTTCCGAAACGGAAAATGCCATCAAAGGGATTTTGGATACCAACGGAGTTTATTTTGTCCCGGCTTTTGTTGGACTTGGCGCACCGTACTGGAACGCGCAAGCGCGTGGCATTATCGTCGGATTAACGCGCGGCGCGAACAGAAAACATATTATCCGCGCCGCGCTCGAATCCATCGCTTATCAAACCAAAGATGTCTTTGATCTGATGCAGAATGAATCCGGGCAAACGATCACGGAGATAAAAGTGGACGGCGGCGCGTGCCGAAATAACTTCCTTATGCAGTTTCAGGCGGATATCTTGCCCTGCAAAGTCATCCGGCCAAAAACCATCGAATCAACCGCGCAAGGCGTCGCGCACTTAGCCGGGGTCGCGGTCGGATTATGGAAAGGGAAAGAAGATTTAAAAAAACTTTATGTTCCCGAAAAAGTTTTTTGCCCTAAAATGAAGTCCGCACAAAGAAACCAACTCTATTACGGCTGGCAAAAGGCAGTCCGGCAAACGCTTAGCGTATGAACGAAAATTTGAGCCAGCAATTTAATCAAGAATTTGACCTGCTTATTATCGGCGGCGGAATTAACGGCGCTGCCATCGCTAACATGGCCGCCGGCTGTAATCTTAAAGTCGCCTTAATAGAAAAAAATGATTTCGCCGCAGGGACATCCAGCAAATCCACCAAGCTTGTCCATGGTGGCATTCGCTATTTAGAAAATTTAGAACTCGACCTGGTTTATGAATCGCTTCATGAACGCTTTCGCCAAGTCCAATGCGCCCCGCATCTGGTTAAACCCATTCCTTTTTTAATTCCGGTTTACAAAAACGACGCGCGCCCTTTATGGATGATGAAGCTGGGCGTCTTTCTTTACGATGCTTTGGCCGGACGATTTACTCTGGGGAAACATAAAACGCTAAGCGTGGGAGAAACCGAACTTCTCGAACCATCTTTAAATAAGGAAAATCTTTTAGGTTCCGTTATGTATTATGACGCGCAAATGGATGATGCGCGCCTTTGCTTAGAAAATATCCTGGAAGCGAAACGCAAAGGCGCCATCGTTGCCAACTATACGGAAGCCGCCGCCTTTTTAAAAGAAAATGATAAAATCGTCGGGGTACGCGCGCGTAACAGCTTTAACCACGATTCATTTGATATTCGCGCTAAGAAAATTATTTCCGCAACGGGGCCTTGGTCTAACAGCCTCATCCGGCTCGACAAAACTCACGAAAAAAAACGCGTTCGAACGACTAAAGGCGTTCATATTGTTTACAAAGGAAAGCTTGTTAATACAGCTATCTTGATCACCTCGCACAGCGATAAAAGAATATTTTTCGCCATTCCGTTTTTGAACAACACATTAATAGGAACGACGGACACCGACTATATCGGTAATCCCGACAAGGTCACCGTTAACGAAAAAGACATTGCTTACCTGATGAACGAAGCCAAGAGAGTTCTTCCCGGCCTGGAGTTTAAAAATGAGAATATCCTAACATCATTTGCCGGCTTGCGGCCTTTGGTGCGTAGCGGCGGCGTGCTACCCTCAAAAGCAACGCGCAAACACGATATTTTCACAACACCGTCGGGCGTCACCTTTGTGATCGGCGGAAAATACACAACGTATCGCGCCATTGCCGAAGATTGCTTAAAGAGAGTTTTAAAAATTAGATCAAAAGAAGAATTTCGTGTTTACGGAAGCGGTGTTGTGATCGAAAAGCCGGAAGAGATCGCTAAAAAATTTCGCATTGAGCTTGAATCCGCTCAAGCCTTGGTCAATAAATACGGAACCCGCTATAAAGACGTTTTAAAATTGACCGAAACAAACTCATCGCTTAAGGAACGGTTTTGCAGCTGTAATCCGTTCATTAAAGCCCAGGTTATTTATTCGATCAAAAATGAATTAGCCCAAACGCCGGAAGACATTATTGAACGCCGGCTGGGATTATGTTTTTATCAATGCGCGACAAAAGATTGCGAAAAGTTCATTCATCATTTCACGCATTCCAACGGGCGCTACTAACAAAACTTTAAAGATTTAAATCCATTTTCAACGTTTGATTTTATGCCCAAAGGGATGTATAATTCTCACGCGAAAAATAAAAGAGTCCCCAAGCGCATCAGCAAATATTTTGTTTACATTGTTGAGTGCAAAGGCCAAACCTTTTATACCGGCTACACGCACAATTTAGAAAAACGCCTTAAACGCCACAACAACAAAACGGGGTCAAAATACTTAAGAGGGAAGCTTCCGGTCCGATTGGTATACGCGAAAAAATACCGGTACTACAAAAGTGTTTTACGCGCCGAGCGCGATATAAAGAAATTATCACGCAAACAAAAAGAAGATCTTGTAAAAAGTTATTCTAAAAGAAAGGGAAAGACCAATGACGCCAGATCTAAAAGATCATCCGTTCTTTAAAGGATTAAAACCGGAATATTTAGACCTTATTGCGGGATACACGGCTTACGATTCTTTTAAGCCCGGCGAATATATTTTTAAGGAAGGCGACGCGGCGGCAAAATTTTATATTGTCTCAACCGGAAAAGTGAACGTCGAAGTCCGCGTTCCCGACAGCCACCCTTTTGCTATTCAAACATTAAAAGATGGAGATATCTTAGGCTGGTCTTGGTTCATTGCCCCTAACCAGTGGCGGTTTAGCGCGCACGCGATTGAAAAAACCGAACTGATCGTTATAAACGGTAAAGCCCTCAAAGATGCCTGTGAAAAAAATCATGACCTAGGTTATGAAATATACAAACGCTTGGCCGATGTTTTTGTCCAGCGTTTAGAAGCAACGCGTCATCAGTTGCTTGAAATGTATACGCACCGATAGGTTCTTTTAAGAGATTGCTCTTGCTGCTGGGCAGTCCCGCCGATCTGCGGCGGGACTGCCCAGTTTACTGTTCTATTTCTAAAAAAATCCGCTTAAAAAAATGACATTCACTTTAGAAATATTCTTGCTTTTGGCCGCGGTCCTTACGCTGATCAGCGTATTAGCGAGCAAGTTATCCGACCGATTCGCGGTTCCCGCGCTTTTACTTTTCCTCATCATCGGAATGATCGCCGGATCGGAAGGCCTCGGTGGAATCTATTTTGACAATTATCAAGCCGCCAAATCCATCGGTATCATCGCCTTGATCTTTATCATCTTTTTAGGCGGCATTGATACCTCCTGGAATGCCGTAAAACCCTTATTTGCCCCCGGAATAATTTTATCGACAGCCGGTGTTCTCCTCACCGCCCTTATCGTTGGTTTTTTTGCTGTTCTGGTATTAAAATTCACTCTTATCGAAGGATTATTGCTCGGCGCGATCGTATCATCCACGGATGCCGCGGCAGTTTTTAGCGTACTTCGCTCCAAGAAAATATCTTTAAAAGGCAGCTTAAAGCCGTTACTTGAATTTGAATCGGGTAGCAATGACCCTATGGCCGTCTTTCTTACCATAGGGCTATTGAATATCTTGTCAAATTCCGGCGCAACATTGTTAGGTATGGCCTGGCTATTTACCCTCAATATGGGTGTAGGGGCAGTCATGGGTTATCTCATGGCGCGCCTAACCATTATCTGTGTCAATCGGATCAAGCTTGAATACGACGGGCTATATCCTGTTTTAACGATTTCATTGGTGCTTTTAACGTACGCGCTCACAACATTGATTTCCGGGAACGGATTTTTAGCGGTATACATCTTGGGCCTTTTATTAAGCCGAAGTGATTTTTCTAACAAAAAGATGCTCATCCGGTTTCACGAGGGAATAGCCTGGTTAATGCAGATCATTATGTTCTTAGCGCTTGGGCTTTTGGTTTTTCCTTCTCAAATCGTTCCGATCGTGGGAAGCGGCTTGTTAATTGCAATGATCCTTATTTTTCTCGCGCGTCCGATCAGTATTTTCTTATGCTTGATCCCGTTTAAATTCAGCCTTCCTGAAAAATTAATGATCTCCTGGGTTGGATTACGCGGCGCGGTCCCGATCATTCTGGCAACGTTTCCTCTATTGGCAGGCACAGCCCAATCCCATGCGATTTTTAATATTGTCTTTTTTGTTGTCGTCACCTCTGTTCTCATTCAGGGAACATCTATTCCGCTGGCCGCTAAAATGCTTGGAGTTCAAGCCCCATTTGACGCGAAAATAAAATTTCCTATTGAGCTTGGGCAAGCGGAAGGCATTGACGCAACACTTACGGATCTGATCGTGCCATACGGCTCAGCTGCGGCCGGCCAGACCATTTCGCAGCTACGGATACCTGCAACAGCGCTTATTATTCTTGTCTCCCGCGCGGAAAAGTTTATCGTTCCCGGAGGTAGCACCGCGATCGAAGACGGCGATGTGCTTTTAGTTCTAGCAAATATTGAGGATATTAAGACCATTCAGCGAACACTCGCAACTCCCAAAAGCAGCGCTTAAAAAAACAATGTCGAACCAAAAACAAAAACAACCAAAACGAAAGGAGCTCAAATGATAACGCTTCGGGAAAATAAGGATCTAGGATTGCTTATTCTGCGCGTTGGAATAGGGCTGATGTTTTTTTTAACACATGGATTGCCGAAATTAATGGCCGGGCCGGATATGTGGACACAAATAGGCGCCGCTTTAAGCCGATACGGAATAACTTTCTTGCCCGTTTTCTGGGGATTATTAGCGGCCTTGTCAGAAGGCTTAGGCGGGCTTTTATTGGTTCTTGGGATCGGAACACGCACCGCCGCAACGTTCATGGCTTTTACTATGCTCATTGCCGCCATGCATCATTTATTAGGCGGAGACGGAATCGGAAAAGCATCGCATGCCATTGAAGTCGGTATTTTATTTTTATCCCTTATTTGGCTGGGATCAGGAAAATACGCCTTAAGGCCCAGTAAGTAGCCGTTCGTCTGATAAAAAGGAGCTGTCATGATCAAGCTTTACGGAGCAGCGCTTTCTAATAATGTCAACAAGGTGCGCTATTGTTTAGATTATTTAGAACTGCCTTATGAGTTCGTTTCGATCGATCCAATGAAAGGTGAAAATCAAACCGCCGAATTTGCAAAGATCACTCCGACGCGAAAAATTCCCGCTTTGGAGGATGACGGTTTTACGATCTTTGAAAGCAATGCCATTGTTCGCTACCTGGCAAAAAAAGAGAGATCCGCAATTTACCCTCAGGACATCAAAAAAGCAGCCATCGTCGACGCCTGGATCGATTTTTCATCCATTCACATAGGTAACGCCATAGGCCGGATCACGTTCAACCGTGTCCTGGCTCCCATGTTTAAAAAGGAAGTGGATGCAAAATCACTGCAATTTGGCCTGGAAATGATGGATAAATATTTGCCGATCATGGACAAACAATTAAGCCTTGGCAAATTTATCACGGGAACTGAGTTTTCTATTGCCGATATTGCTTTGCTGGCCGCCTTAGATCCCTGTGAGATCGCGCGCATTGACCTGACAGCTTATCGGGATATTGTGCGTTGGAGAAATTATCTTAAAGCGCAGGATTTTTATCAGAAAGCTTTTAAAGACCTTAACGAATCTCTTCAGTTGATGAGGACAGAAAAGACAGCTTAACTCTTGCTATTTATGGACTCCATCCTTTCTATCCACAATTTAACTAAAGTTTACCGCGGCGGCCTTACAGCGTTAAAAAACATCGATCTTGAGATCCGCCGAGGAGAAATCTTTGCTCTTTTAGGGCCCAACGGCGCGGGCAAGACCACTCTTATTAACATCATTTGTGGAATTGTTAACCCCACCAGCGGAGAAGTCTTGGTCGACGGCCATGACATTATCCGGGATTTTCGCCACACCCGTTCTTTGATCGGGCTCGTTCCCCAAGAGTTATCAACCGACGCTTTCGAAACCGTTTGGGACACCGTCAGCTTTAGCCGGGGGCTGTTCGGTAAGCCTACAAATCCTGCCTTCATTGAAAAAACTCTCAAGCAACTTTCACTTTGGGATAAGAAAAGCAATATGATCCGCACTCTCTCCGGTGGCATGAAACGCCGAGTCATGATCGCCAAGGCCTTATCACACGAACCTAAGATATTATTTCTAGATGAACCGACGGCCGGTGTTGATGTTAATTTAAGAAAAGATATGTGGGAGCAAGTCCGAAAGCTCCAGCAAACCGGAGTCACGATCATCCTGACGACGCACTACCTCGATGAAGCCGAAGAAATGGCCGAACGGATCGGCGTTATCAACAAAGGGGAGATCATTATCACCGAGAATAAGCAGGAACTGATGAAAAAACTTGGACGCAAAGAATTGGTCGTGGAACTAAAAGATCCGCTTGCCGCGATCCCTGATCTATTAGCGCCTTGGAAATTGGGCCTCAATGCCGATAGAACGCAACTTGTTTACACCTACGATTCTACCAAGGATGATAACGGGATCGCTGACCTTTTAGCCAAGCTTTCCCAGTCAGGCATTGTTTATAAAGATATTCATACCGATCAACATTCGCTGGAAGAGATTTTCATCGAGCTGGTAAAATAAAAATGAACCTCTACTCCGTTTACGCTATTTACAAATTTGAAATGCATCGATGGTTTCGAACGGTCGGGCAGAGCATTGCCTCGCCGGTGATCTCCACAAGTTTATATTTTGTGGTCTTCGGATCAGCCATTGGTTCGCGCATCACCCAAATCGACGGGATCAGTTACGGATCATTTATCGTGCCCGGTTTAATTATGCTCGCGGTTTTGACAGAAAGCATATCCAACGCGTCGTTTGGGATCTATTTCCCGAAATTTACCGGAACCATTTACGAGCTTCTTTCCGCGCCCATTTCTTATGTTGAGATCCTTTTAGGCTATGTGGGAGCCGCCGCGACCAAATCGATCTTGCTGGGCATTTTGATCCTGATCACCGCGTTTTTTTTCGTTCCCTTACAGATCGCTCATCCTTTCTTCGTACTTTTCTTTTTAGTCTTAACATCCGTTACGTTCAGCTTGTTCGGTTTTATTATCGGTATCTGGGCGGACGGATTTGAAAAACTACAGATCATTCCGATCTTGATCATCACACCTCTTACATTTTTAGGAGGAAGTTTTTACGCGATCAATATGCTGCCGGATTTTTGGCAAAAGATTTCCTTATTTAATCCGGTCGTGTATCTTATCAGTGGTTTTCGTTGGAGTTTCTACGAAAAGTCCGATGTCGGATTGACGCTTAGCCTATTGATGATATTTGTTTTTCTAGCTGTCTGTATAGCTTTTGTCCAGTGGATCTTTAAAACCGGCTATCGGATAAAGAATTAGCGCTTTGTTTGAAAAACTCGCGCATAGCGCTGGCGAGTGTTTTTTGGCTTGATGTTTCATTATAAAAGAGATACGCTAATCATTAGTTAAAATAAAAACGACGATGACAATAACCGAATTACCCTCAATTTTCCAAAAAGAAGACTTTACTAAAGAAGGCCTTTATTTGCTTTTTCCCGACGGCCAAAAGGTCAAGATCGTGCGCGATGAAATTGAGGCGCTTTCCGAGGAATTTTGGCAAGATCCTAAAAAGATCCACCCTAATATCAAAGAAATGCCCGAATTTCAACCTTGCGGACATTGCCCTCATCATGGCGAAGACATTTTGTGTTTAGCTCTTCGGCCCATTTTGCCATATCTAAAAAACGTCGATCGGTACATGTCTTACCAGGAAGTGACGGCGGTTTTTTCTGCCGGGGACGCATCCAACGTTAAGGTTTCCAAGACAACAACCCAGCAGGCGCTTAAATATGTAGCGATCTTAAGTCTCATTTATTATTGCGAAATGGGCAATCGCTATTGCGGGTTTTTAAAAGATATTAGCCCTCTAACACCGCCTAAGGAAATGGCCGATCATCTTTTAAGCAATATCAAAGAGATCTACGGCGAGGATAAAGCAAAGATCAACGAAGAAATTGCCAAATTTCAAAAGGAAGTTTTAGAATCCGCACAATGCCTGACCAAGCGCTTGCGCTTGATCTGTGAAAATGACGCGTTTTTAAACGCGTTCGTTAACGCCCAAACCGCGCTGGACTTCCTGCTTTTAAAGAACCGAAAACAGTCGGCGGGATAAAAGTTCATTTCACTTTCGTCGCAGAAAATAAGGAAATAGTGAAATTAAGATCTTTAAAAAGCAAAACAACCAACTAATCGAAAGGAGTCATGCAATGCGTTTTATAATTGCATTTTTTGTTGCGGCGTTTGTTTTCGGAATTAATTCAAGTGTTTTTGCCCATTGCGGAAAATGTGGAGTGGGTGAAGCCGCGGAAGGTGAGGCTACGCACATGATGGAAAATAAGGTCTGCATGTGCGGAATGGAACTTGATAAAAAAACCTCCGTCCATGAAGAATACGAAGGAAAGACCTATCATTTTTGCCACACGGATTGTGCGGCGAAGTTTAAGGCAAATCCGGCCGAAGGCGTGAAAATGATTTCTGAAAAGAACATGTAATTGATCCGCTTATGTCTGGGCGCCAAAAACGCAATAGCGTTTTTGGCGCCCTTCGCTTTTACCCACCTTTTCTCTCCACAATTGCACTTCGACGGCGCCCTGACGTATCATTAAGGCGCCGCTCAGCACAACCCTGAGCCCCTCGACTTCCGCTCGGGATGGTGAGCAAGAGTCGAACCACAAGAGAAACGCGTCGAAGGGTTGATTTTCCGAAGGAAAAATTGTATAATTCCGAAGCATGAAGATGAATTAAGTAATGCCCTCTAACTCCCAAGAAAGGAGGCAGAAGTTTCTTCTTTTAACCGTAATCACAATGACTTGCTTTAAAACAAAAGGAGAGTGCTTCAATGTTTAGAAAGTTATTAATTTTAGTTGGAATTTTATTAATTTGCAGCCCAATTTATGCAGATACGTACGTTGATGGATACTACCGCAAAGATGGCACATATGTTCAACCACATTACAGAAGCTCGCCTAATAGCACTGAATACGACAATTATTCGACAAAAGGAAACTACAATCCCTATACGGGCAAAGAGGGAACCAAGAATCCCGATAATGACGGATACAGCGGATCATATAATCCTTATGGATCATCCTCAAAGAAGAATAATAATGAAAACAATGGGGGATGGTGAATAAGCAATGTTTATATTTCAATCTGAGATTCAATTGGGAGAATAGATAGTTCTCACTAGGCGCAATCTTGCATCCGCACATCTCGCGGCGAAGCCGCGGGCCGAAGGCGAATGACGAGTGTTCCCGGAATTCATGGAATTCAAATAGGGGAAAGCGGGAAACGGTTTAAAGGACTCTCAATAAAAGGAGTAAAATGTTTAAAAAAATATTAATAGCAAGCAGTTTTATTGTTTTGATAGTGATGGGATCATTGGAAGCTGAAGCCGTCAACTCTACGAAGGCTAATGCCAAGAGTCCGATTGCTAATAATGTTCAATCTAGTATTCATGCCATGACTGAATCCAAGGCGTATGAGTTATTATACAACAATTCTAAGGAATCAAATGATAGGCTAATGTCAACCACACAATGGGCTTGTGGTTTTGTAGCAGGATTTATTCTATTAGTCCTCGGTACTCAAATATTTTTTAATTATCGTATAGGAAAACAGGAAATAGATAACATAAAAAATGAATTAGAAAAAAGGCTAACCGCAGACAAGTCAAATTTATTAGAAAATATTAACAAAGCTAACAAAGAAAACGAACGTATTGTTCAACAGTTATCAGAGAAGGCAAAAAGCGATCTAAAAGAGATTATAGATTCTAGGTTTACAGAGAAAATAAAACTGCTAGAAACGGAAAAAGAAATCTATAAAAAAGATATAGAATTGATCGAGAGCAGGATCAGTACAAAAATAAGCAATTTAGCTATTGATCTTGAGGGTGTTCAAGGGCACGTGTGGAATTTGAGGGGGGTTAAATCAAATGCGATTACTAGGTTTATTGATAAGGCTTTGCTGCAAATTAAAGAAAAAATAGATGTTAAGTACACGTTAAAGGAAATTCATGAAACCTTAGAAAACCTTTCTGAAATACACGAATCTGATTTTCATTCGCTTGAAGACTTAATGAAGAATATACCTGAGAAATATGATGCTCTAAGGAAGTCCATTGACTTCTTATTTAAAAAAATGCCTATTTATAAATTCGTAGATGATCCAAAAAACCCTGAGAATTCTCTTAAAACGTATGTTAAGAAATAAAAAAGTATTTAGACTGAGTCAACAAAAACGGTGCCAGGCACCACTTAATTTGTTAAATCTCAATATTTGATATGGGAATTCTAACCGACATATTGAAAGTGCTGCCGCTTGCAAGCACTGCCATTGGATCTTACTTCTGGATTCGACGCAACGTTTGGTCTTCACATATTTCAATTGCAAAGATAGCTATACCCGGATATGACTACAATGAAGAACTCATAAGAGAGCTATCCGCACAGCGAGCTGATAGTTTAATAGCATGGATTTATATTGTTTTATCCGTGTTCAGCCAGACCATTTTAAATTTTATTCCTATTCCAACCACCTGGGATTACTCAATAACTTTTGAACCTCAGCATTTATTTCTTTTTTTACTGTGCTGCTTATCTTTCTACTTATTTGGGAATCGTGTGTCGCGGTATACGGAGGAAAGAACTTTTAAGAGAGCTATGAAAATCATCTCAAATCCCAAAAAAGGGGCAGTTCCCGGATAGCACGCAAAAGAAAGTGCCAGGCACCGTTTATAAATTCTAAGGAGATTCACAATGCCCAAACCCATTATAAATATTTCTGATATTAAATTGCAGTCTCGTCCCGCGGCCTTTGCGCCAACAGGCAAGTCCGCCGAAAAGTTCGACGCGAAAATGGGGCCGATCGCGCCACTGATCGGTGCGCAAAAGCTGGGTTACAATATTACGTCCGTTCCTCCCGGCAAACGCGCTTTTCCGTTTCACAATCACCGCGTGAATGAAGAAATGTTTTTTATTCTGGAAGGAAAAGGCGAGCTTCGGATCGGCAAAGAAACCTATCCGGTCCGTCAAGGCGATTTTATCGCCTGTCCGCCGGGCGGAAAAGAAACCGCCCATCAAATCATCAATACCGGAACTGAAGAATTAAAATATCTTGCCGTCAGTA
Organism: Candidatus Omnitrophota bacterium; assembly: GCA_041649175.1. Classification (NCBI taxonomy): domain Bacteria; kingdom Pseudomonadati; phylum Candidatus Omnitrophota; species Candidatus Omnitrophota bacterium. The sequence continues at coordinate 198,397 of JBAZNR010000002.1, forward strand.
CTAAAATGTACCCGGAGATTTGTGATTATCCGGATTCGAATAAATTCGGCATCCTCGCCGAATATCCGGCTGGTTCCGATGGCAAGCCCAATCGCTTTATGTTCGTCGGCCGCGAGAATATCAACGTTAATTATTGGGATGGGGAATAGGTAGCAGATTTTTATAAAAAGGTTTTGAAGCCCGCGAGCCCGGGGTACCGCAAACGAAAGATAAAAAATGAAACAATGGTATGAAGCATTATTCGAGAATTACGGGCGCAAATACGATAATGAGCCTTTTGTTCAAGGAACTTCAGGTGAATGCGACTTTATTGAAGCTGAGATAGGCCGTAATAGATCTTTGACGATCATAGATATTGGCTGCGGCACCGGGCGGCATTCCATTGAATTGGCCAAAAGAGGTTATCAGGTCAAAGGTATTGATTTATCCGAGTCACAGCTCGCAAGGGCGAAGGAAAAAGCCAAAGAAGCCGGGGTAACGATCGACTTTCAGAAACATGACGCGCGCGATCTTCCTTTTGAACACGAGTTTGATCTGGCAATTATGCTCTGCGAAGGCGGATTTTCCTTGATGGAAACCGATGAAATGAATTTTGATATCCTCAAAAGTGCTACCAAAGCACTTAAAAGTAAAGGCAAGTTCATTTTCACCACATTAAACGGATTATTCCCGCTGTTTCATTCTGTCAGTGACTTCTATAAATCGGCCGAGAAAGAAGGCCAGTCACAGTGCAAAGAATGTTCCTTTGATCTGATGACTTTCCGTGATCATAACACTGCTGTTTTTGAGGACGATTCCGGAAATAAACAAGAGCTCAAGTGTAACGAGCGTTATTACGTGCCTAGCGAGATAATGTGGCTTTTAAAGACGCTTGAGTTTAAGAAGGTCGACATCTTTGGCGCGAAGCTTGGAGCATATTCAAGAAACGATAAGCTGACAAATGAAGATTTTGAAATGCTCGTGATCGCGCAGAAATAGCTATAAAAATGTGCTGATGGAAAGGCAGGTAGAGCTATGAAAATCGGAGTGATTATCTCAAGCAATGACGCGGAGACCTGCTGGAACGCGATTCGTTATGCTAATTTTGCGCTCGGACAAAAAGATGAAGTCAAAATTTTCTTCATGGGCAAAGGAGTGGAGTATCAAAAAGTCAGCACGGATAAATTCAACACGATTGAGCAAGCAGAGAAATTCATGGCGGACGGCGGAAAGATATACGCCTGCGGAACCTGCATCAAAAGCAGAGAGCAAGAAGGCTCCAAAATGTGCCCGATCTCAACGATGAAAGACATGTATGAAATTATTAAGGAAAGCGATAAGGTTGTGACGTTTTAGATAGTTTTAACAGGAGAACAAGATGGAATACATCGTTGTCTGCTTAGTTGCCTTACTGGCTTCAGGGCTGACTTTCTTTTCAGGATTTGGGCTCGGCACGATCCTGATGCCGGTTTTGGCGATATTTTTTCCTGTTCCCATCGCGGTCGCGGCAACAGCTTTGGCGCACTTCGCGAATAATTTATTTAAATTGTTCCTCGTTGGCCGCCGCGCGAATAAAAGTATTGTGATCCAGTTTGGCGTTCCGGCAATCTTTGCGGCAGTACTCGGCGCATTCTTTTTGACATCTGCTTCTTCAATTCCGGCAATGGCGTCCTATCAAATTGGCGGACATACTTGCGAAATCACGACCGTTAAGCTTGTAGTCGGGTTGCTTATCGTGTTTTTTTCCGGCCTTGAATTCGTTCCGGCATTCGCAAAAATTTCGATCGATCCAAAATATCTGCCTATTGGAGGAATCATCTCCGGGTTTTTTGGCGGATTGTCCGGCAATCAAGGAGCATTTCGCTCAATGTTCCTTATCAAGGCAGGCCTCGCCAAGGAAGAATTTATCGGGACAAACGTTGTCTTAGCCGTCATTGTCGATTGCGGACGATTAACTGTTTACGGCATCGGGCTTTCTTCCGTTTTATCGACGACAATGGCCAATTTGGGTGGATTGATATTAGCCGCTACAATTTCAGCTTTTGCCGGAGCTTACCTTGGAAAAATGATATTAAAAACAGTAACCTTACGGGCAATACAGGTCATTGTTGGGGTAACGCTGATCCTTCTGGGAATAGCGTTAAGCATTGGTATTCTTTAAGGAAAACAATGAAGATATTTTGGAATAAAATAAATTCTAATGGATAAAAATACAAATCTTACACCGAATTTAAAGCAGCCGAAAAATTTTCGGCATGTGAACTTACTCCGAATTCTACGCGGCGGAAAAATCTTTCGGCAGGAAACGCCTCAACATTTTTCTCGCCAGAATTCGGAGTTTGACACCCATGAACAGGTTTCACCAAAGCGAGGATTCTAAATGAAGGTCTTTCTTGAAACCTATGGGTGTCAAATGAACGAGTATGATTCGGAGTTGATTCGTTCCATTCTGACTAAAGCTAATTATTCTTTCGTCAAAACCGAATCGGAAGCTGATGTGATCATGCTCAATACCTGCGCGGTGCGGGAAAACGCGCATCGAAAAGTTTATGGGCGCATTCATGACATCCGCCACGATTTAAACGGAAAGACACCGCTCATTGGCATTTTAGGTTGCATGGCGACAAACTTGCGTAAAGAACTTTTGGAAAGCCGCAATTTAAAGATCGATTTTATCGCCGGGCCGGACAGCTACAAAAAACTTCCCGATCTTATTCGCGCGGCCGGTGAAACCGGCGACAAGCCGTTTGACCTAACTCTTTCCGAATTTGAAACTTATTCGGACGTTTATCCGACGCGTGAAAAAGGTGTTAACGCCTGGATCGCGGTTATGCGCGGATGCAATAATTTCTGCTCATTTTGCGTGGTTCCGTACACACGAGGGCGCGAGCGAAGCCGAGCGCCCGAAAATGTCCTGTCGGAAGTGCGGCGTTTGGCAGATGAAGGTTTTAAACAAGTCACGCTTTTAGGGCAAAATGTGAACTCTTACAATTACGAGGGAAGTGACTTTGCCGACCTTTTGGATAAAGTAAGCACAGTGAAGGGAATTGAGCGCATTCGATTCACCTCGCCGCATCCAAAAGATTTTCCGGAAAGGCTTTTAAAAGTGGTCGCGCAAAATCCCAAGGTGTGCAAACACATTCATTTTCCGCTTCAGGCCGGCAATGATCGCATTTTGGATATGATGATCCGCACCTATACAAAAGAAGAATATTTAGGATTAGTGGATAAAATCCGCTCCCTTTGCCCAGACGTCGCGCTCACCACCGATATTATCGTCGGATTTCCGACGGAAACCGATAGTGATTTTCAAGATACGGTGGATGTGGTCAAAAAAGTTCAATACGATGCCGCGTTCATTTTTAAATATTCCGTCCGAAAAAACACCATCGCCGAGAATAAATATCCGGATGATGTCCCCGATGCCATCAAAGCCGAACGCACCGTTTTACTTAATGATCTGCAAAAAGAGATCTCTTTGATAAAAAACCGTTCGTACGTCGGCCAAACCCATTCCATCCTTATCGAAGAAGAAAGAACAACCCGTTCTGACGAGCATTTTCAAGGCCGCACCGACACTAATATTATCGTTATTATTCCCAAAGGCCCTTATAAGATCGGCGACTTTGTCGATGTGAAAATCACAAGCGCCACACCGCATGTTTTAAAAGGGCAGATATTCAATAACCAATCACCAAATCACAATAACCAAATAATTTCCAATATACAATAACCAATGACCAAACAGCATAGAGATTGTTTATTGAAACATTGGTCATTGATTATTATTTGGAGATTGTAGCTTGGTTATTGGAATTTAATTTCAAATGGAAACTTTAAAAAGCAAAATTTTCCACTTCGCCACCCAAACCCTTGGTTTTGACGACTGCCGATTTACCACACCCGAGCTAAGCGATGCGCTGGTTATCTATAAAGAGTGGCTCGATCACGGCTATCACGGCGAAATGGATTACCTGAAAAAACATTTCAAATTCAAAGAAAACCCCGAGCTTCTTTTAGGCGGCGTAAAATCCGCCATTGTCCTTATAAAAAATTATAGAAACACCCTTGAGCCTAAAATTAACACGCGTACAAAACTCGCTCGATACGCCGTTGGGAAAGATTATCATTTTGTCATTGGAGAAAAACTAAAAGAATTGGAAAATTTCATCAAAAATCAAAATGCTGATATAAAATGTTATGCGGGTGTTGACAGCCGCCCTATTGCCGAGCGAAGCCTGGCGCTAAAAGCGGGAATTGGTTTCTTAGGAAAAAATTCCATGGTCATCCGCCCCGGGCTTGGTTCATATTTTTTTATCGGTGTTGTTTTAACGACACACACCTTCGAACCTGATGACGTTTTAAAATGGGATTGTGGCAGCTGCCGGCTTTGCATTGACGCCTGCCCGACGCAGGCGATCAATAATGATTCAACGCTGAATGCGGTTAAATGCATCAGTTATCAAACGATCGAGCGAAAAGATCCTCTTAGCGCGGATGAAATAAAACAGGCAAAGGGTTGGCTTTTCGGCTGTGATATTTGCCAGGAAGTTTGTCCATACAATACCACGGCGCCTTTAACAAATTGGAAAGAATTTTTACCGGAATCAGGAATAGGATTTGATTTCTTCGAAAAAAGAAAATTAGAAATAATTCCAAAGGATTCCGCCGTTTATCGCTCCCGCGCGCGGATCATACAAAATCATAAATTAGCCAATGAACTTATTTAATTTCTTCCGGAAAAGTGTGCAAAATAAAACAGAGCAAGTCTTGCGAGAACTGCTCTCAAAGCGCATCTTAGTTTTAGACGGCGCCATGGGAACCATGATCCAGGAGCACAAGCTCACCGAAAAAGATTTCCGTTCAAAACGCTTTAGCGATCATCCCTGTGACGTAAAAGGGAACAATGACCTTTTGACCTTGACCCAGCCGCGCATTATCAAAGAGATCCACGAGAAATATCTGGAAGCCGGCGCCGACATCATCGAAACCAATACATTCAACAGCAATCTTTTTTCCATGTCGGATTACCAAATGGAATCCTTGGTTTACGAGCTAAATTTCGCCGGCGCGAAACTTGCGAAAGAAGCCGCCGTAAGTTTTTCCAGAAAGAATTCTAAAAAACCACGTTTTGTTGCGGGCGCTATCGGGCCGACCAATAAAACCGCGTCACTCTCGCCGGATGTCAATAATCCGGGATTTCGCGCCGTTACTTTTGACCAATTAGTTGCCGCTTACGCCGAACAAATTCGCGGGCTCATAGAGGGCGGTGTTGATCTTTTATTGGTGGAAACAGTTTTTGACACGCTTAATTGCAAGGCGGCGCTTTTTGCCATTGAAGATTATTTTGAAAAAATAGGCCGCCGAATTCCGGTGATGGTTTCGGTGACGATTACCGACGCGTCGGGGCGGACACTTTCCGGGCAAACGGCGGAAGCGTTTTGGATCTCCATTGCTCACGTTAGGCCATTTTCCGTCGGGCTCAACTGTGCCTTAGGCGCACCCGAAATGAAACCTTACTTAGAAGATTTGTCTCGAAATGCTGATGTTTTCATCAGCTGCTATCCTAATGCAGGGCTTCCTAACGCGTTCGGACAATACGATCATACGCCGGAATTCATGGCGCAAGTTTTAGGAAATTTTGCTAAGCAAAAATTATTGAATATCATCGGTGGCTGTTGCGGAACAACGCCTCGCCATATTCACGCGATCGCTCGCGCGGTTGAACATATAGAACCGCGGCCGATCCCTTCCGTCGAGAAATATTCTCGTCTAAGCGGGCTGGAGCCTTTGGTTATTCGCCCGGAAACAAATTTTGTTAATGTTGGAGAGCGCACCAATGTCACCGGATCTCCAAAATTCGCCAAGCTCATCAAAGACGGGAATTTTGATGAAGCGCTGTCTATCGCGCGCCAACAAGTCGAAAACGGCGCGCAGATCATCGACATCAATATGGACGAAGCGCTTTTAGATTCTGAAAAGTCCATTACGACTTTTCTGCATTTGATCGCCGCCGAACCGGATATCGCGCGCGTTCCTATTATGATCGATTCATCCAAATGGTCGGTCATCGAAGCCGGATTAAAATGTATTCAAGGAAAAGGGGTTGTCAATTCCATTAGCCTTAAAGAAGGCGAAGAAGTTTTTAAAAACCAAGCTCGGCTTCTTAAGCGTTTTGGCGCCATGGCCGTTGTTATGGCGTTTGACGAACGAGGGCAAGCGGACAGCGCCGAGCGAAAGATCGAAGTCTGCAAACGCTCTTATGACATCCTCACAAAAGAGATCCATTTTCCTCCGGAAGATATTATTTTCGACCCGAATATTTTAACCATCGCCACCGGCATGGAAGAGCACAATAATTACGCCGTTGACTTCATTGAAACGATCAAGCAAATTAAATCAGGCTTACCACACGCGCTGGTGAGCGGCGGGGTCAGCAACATCTCATTTTCTTTTCGCGGTAATGATACAGCACGAGAAGCCATGCACGCAGCGTTTCTTTATCACGCCATTAAAGCCGGGCTTGATATGGGCATTGTCAACGCCGGAAAGATCGCCATTTATGAAGAAATTCCCAAAGACCTTTTAAAACTGGTTGAAGATGTTTTATTTAACCGCGATCCCGACGCGACCCAACGCTTGATTGATTTTGCCGAAACGGTCAAGAAAACCGGTATGACCATTGCCGTCGAAGACAAAAAATGGCGGAAAACCAGCGTCGAAGAGCGGCTATCTCACGCTCTGGTCAACGGCATCGTTGATTTCATTGATGAAGATACAGAGGAAGCGCGGCAAAAACTGGGCAAACCATTAAACGTTATTGAAGGCCCGCTGATGGCGGGAATGAATATCGTAGGCGACTTATTCGGTTCCGGAAAGATGTTTTTGCCTCAAGTTGTCAAAAGCGCGCGCGTTATGAAAAAATCCGTTGCTTATTTAACGCCGTTTATGGAAAAAGAACGCGCCAAGGGCGTTACCGGACATCAATACGCCGGAACAATTCTTTTAGCGACGGTCAAAGGCGATGTTCATGATATTGGAAAAAATATCGTCGGTGTTGTTTTAGCCTGTAATAACTACAAGATCATTGACCTCGGCGTTATGACGCCCGCTTCAAAAATCTTAAAAATCGCGCGAGAAGAAAAGGTTGATCTGATCGGATTGAGCGGGCTTATTACGCCATCATTAGAAGAAATGGTCCACGTAGCGCAAGAATTATCCCGTGAAGGTTTTTCGGTCCCGCTTTTGATCGGCGGTGCGACAACGTCGAAAATGCACACCGCCGTTAAAATAACTCCGGAATATAAACCGGGCGTTGTGCATGTTTTAGACGCTTCCCGAAGCGTGGGTGTTGCCGGGCAGCTTTTAGGCAAGCAAACAAAAGAAAAATTCTTGAACGATACAAAAGCCGAATACGATTCTTTACGTTTGCATTATTTAGGGCAAAAGAAAGAAACCGCGCTTTTATCCATTGAAGAAGCCCGCAACCGAAAACTGCCATTTGATTGGAAAAAATATCAGCCCGTCAAGCCGGCATTTTTCGGCAATAAAGCATTTGCGGGATTTTCTTTGGAAGAGATCGTCAAGCACATTGACTGGTCTCCTTTTTTTCTAACTTGGGAAATGAAGGGAACGTACCCAAAGATCTTTGATGACCCTAAGATCGGCAAAGAGTCTCGAAAACTTTTTTCGGACGCGCAAAAACTTCTTCAAAAGATCATTAAAGAAAAACTCTTAACCGCGAACGCCGTCATTGGTTTTTATCCGGCTAATGCCATCCACGATGACATCGAGTTATATTCGGATGACCATCGCACAAAGCCTATCGCTGTTCTTCATACTTTGCGGCAACAATCCGAAAAAACATCGCGCCAGCCAAATTTCGCGCTTGCCGATTTTATTGCGCCTAAGGAATCAGGAATAAAAGATTATATCGGCTGTTTCGCCGTTACAACCGGCATTGATCTAGAAAAGCTTGTCGCAACATTCGAGAAAGAACATGACGATTACTATAGCATTATGGCAAAGGCTTTGGCCGATCGGTTAGCGGAAGCGTTTGCGGAACATATCCACGCTTTAACGCGAAAAGACCTTTGGGGCTATGCCCGTGACGAAAAATTAACCGATGAAGAAATTATCAAAGAGAAATATCAAGGAATTCGCCCGGCACCGGGTTATCCGGCTTGCCCGGATCACACAGAAAAACAAATAATTTTTGATTTACTTGAAGCTCCTCAGGCAACAGGGATGAAACTGACCGAAAGTTTTGCCATGCTTCCGGCGGCTTCTGTGTGCGGATTGTATTTTTCACATCCCGAAGCAAAGTATTTCGGCGTTGGGAAGATCGGCAAAGACCAGGTGCTTGACTATGCCAAGCGCAAAGGAATGAGCCTTAAGGTAATTGAAAAGTGGCTATCGCCCAATTTGGGATACACCTCGTAATAACAAACTTACGGCCATTTGACATCCATAAACGCCTGTGATATTATTCCTCGTATTTCATTATTTCCGACGAAAGTAAAAAACAATGAGCGCAAAACCAAACATTAAATCCACAGCCGAAAATTCGATCGGGCCGGTCGAAACCAAATTCTACACCTTTGCCCAGCCGCCTCATGAATTTCCTTTGGAAAGCGGAGCAAGTTTAGGGCCCATTACACTCGCTTACGAAACTTATGGCACGCTTAATAAAGACAAATCTAACGCCATCATCATTTTTCATACCCTGACGATGGATGCCCATGCCGCCGGAACAAGCAAAGACGACAAGAAACCCGGCTGGTGGGACCCGATGATCGGACCCGGAAAAGCCTTTGACACAAATAAATATTTTATGATCAGCGTCAATGTCTTGGGTGGATGCAAGGGATCGACCGGCCCATCTTCAATAGATCCAAAAACCGGCAAACCTTATGGATTGAATTTTCCGGTCATCACCATTAAAGATATGGTGGAAACGCAAAGAATTTTGATCCGAGAGCATTTGGGGATCAAAAAGATCCTTTGTTTGGCAGGAGGCTCTATGGGCGGGCTTCAAGCGCTTCAATGGGGTGTCAGCTATCCGGATGAAATTGCTTCCGTTATTGCGATCGCCGCCAATGCCCGTCAGACGGCTCAACAGATCGCTTTGCACGAAGTCGGCCGGCAAGCCATCATGAAAGATCCAGACTGGCAAGGGGGAAACTACTACGGAAAAACTATTCCAGGCCGCGGGCTTGGCATCGCGCGCATGATGGGGCATATTACCTACATGAGCGATAAAAGCATGGAAGAAAAATTCGGACGAAAACTTTTCTCGAAGGAAAAATTCGGATACGATTTTTCCCATGAATTTGAAGTCGAAAATTACTTGAAGTATCGAAGCGACAGCTTTATTCAACGCTTTGATGCCAACTCATATCTTTATATCTCAAAGGCCTTGGATTATTTCGACCTTGCTCCCGATGGAGATTTGGCAAAAGCATTTCGTAATATCAAGGCAAGCTTCTTGGTCATTGCCTTTACATCTGATTGGCTTTATCCGCCTTACCAATCCAAGGATATGGTCAAGGCTCTTAAAACCAACGATATCGATGTTTCTTATTGTGAAGTCGAATCTGATTATGGCCACGACGCGTTTTTAGTCGAGGTTGACGGACAATCACGTTTGATCGAACACTATTTAAAACGAATTCAAAAAGAGATCAGTCGATGACAGAACCCGAAATAAAAAAAGTCCGAATTGACCATAAGGTTATCTTAAGCCTTATTGAACCAAATTCCCGCGTCTTGGACCTAGGTTGCGGCGACGGGGAACTGCTATCTCTTTTGATCCAGGAAAAAGGATGCAAGGCGACCGGAATTGAAATCGACGAAAAGGCTGTCTACAAATGCATGGAGCGGGGATTGACCATTTCTCACGGCGACATTGATTCGGAGCTGGTCGATTACGCAACCAAACGTTTTGATTACGTCATCCTAAACGAAAGCTTACAGCAGGTTTTGCACCCGCAAAAAGTTATTTTTGAATCTTTGCGTGTTGGAAAGAAAGTTATTGTCGGTATTCCGAACTTTTGTCAAGTAAACGCGCGCTTTCAGCTTTTTTTTCGCGGACAAGTTCCTATTACAAAAGAACTGCCTTATGAATGGTACGATACGCCGAACTTGCGTTTCTTAAGCCTTAAGGATTTTCGCCGGTTTTGCCGCGTTAACAGCATTCAAATCGTGAACGAGCGCCCCATTGGGCTCACAAGCGAGATCAGCATCCTGCCGAATCTTTTCGCCCGCGTCGGTATTTACCTTCTTGAAAAAGCCTAAGATGACCCAATCAAAAGAAATCCGCATCGGAGTCTTAACCATATCCGACCGAGCCAGCCGGGGAATTTACAAAGATATTTCCGGGCAAGAGATCATTCGACTGCTTAAGGGCTATTTAACAAATCCGTGGACACCCGTCTATAAGGTCATTGCCGATGAACAAAAGCTCATCACAAAAACACTTTGCCAAATGTCAGACAAACTTGGATGTTGTTTGATCCTAACGACCGGCGGAACGGGACCGGCGCCGCGCGATGTGACGCCGGAGGCAACACAAAAAGCATGTAAAAAAATTCTGCCCGGCTTTGGAGAGCTGATGCGCGCCGTATCGTTAAAATATGTTCCGACGGCAATTTTGTCGCGCCAGACGGCAGGCATTCGCAATAAAACACTTATTATTAATCTTCCCGGAAAACCTAGATCAATAGAGCAATGTTTAGAGGCTGTTTTTCCGGCTGTTCCATATTGCATTGACCTGGTCGGTGGGCCCTATTTAACTGTTAACGAGCGCAAAATAAAAGCCTTTCGCCCAAAACCATCATGAATAAAAAATACGACTACATCATTATTGGTGCCGGAATCGTTGGGCTTACGATCGCTTACGCCCTGAAGAAGAAAAATCCTTCAAACGATATCCTCGTCATTGAAAAAGAACCGGCAATCGCCCGGCATGCTTCGGGGCGAAATAGCGGGGTTCTTCACGCCGGATTTTATTACACCGCCGATTCGCTTAAAGCGCGCTTTACCATTCTTGGTAACCGCGCCATGAAAGAATATTGCCGCAGTAAAAATATCCCTATAAATGAGTGCGGTAAGTTGGTGGTCGCGCAAAACGAAGCAGAACTTGAACAGCTTTACGAATTAGAACGCCGCGGGATAAAAAATGGTTCTTCTGTCCGCCTTATCGAAAGCGCGAAGGCTGAAGAAATCGAACCCAATATCCACACATTTAGAAAAGCACTGCATTCGCCGCTCACCGCAAGCGTTGACCCAAAAGAAGTTTGTCGATCCCTGCAAGCGGATCTTCAAAACATGCAAGTTCAGTTTTCTTTTAATGCCGGGTATTTATCCAGAAAAGGCAACACCATTCAAACCAACCAGGGCGATTTCTCGGCGGAAAAGATCATTAATTGCGCCGGACTTTATGCCGACAAGATCGCGCATGATTTTGGATTTGGAAAGCAATACACCATTGTTCCTTTCAAGGGAATATATTTAGAATACAGCAAGAACAAAACCGACATAAAGACAAATATTTACCCGGTCCCGAATTTAAAAAATCCATTTTTGGGCGTTCATTTCACAAAAACCTCAACCGGAAAAATTAAGATCGGCCCCACCGCAATCCCCGCCTTTTGGAGAGAAAATTATGGCGGAGTTGAAAACTTCAAATTGAGTGAATTGTTTTCGATCGGGTTCCACGAAGCAAAACTTTTTCTGACGAATTCCTTCGGATTTCGGAATCTCGCGTTTGATGAGATCAAGAAATATAACAGGGGGCATTTCATCCAGCTAGCAACCTCTCTGGTAAAGGATATTGACCCAAAAGGTTTTGGCCAATTTTTGGCTCCCGGCATTCGCGCGCAACTTTTACACAAAAAAACCCTCAAACTTCTTCAAGATTTTGTTGTGGAGAGTGACGGCTCAAGCGTTCATGTTCTTAACGCTGTTTCTCCCGCGTTTACCTGCGCTTTTCCGTTTGCCGATTTCGTCGTCAAGAACCACATTGACCCTTCCTAAAAGAGCTTGAAAAATACTTCAAAGTCGTGTAAAGTTTAAATAAGTCGTCTTACGAAGTATTTCTTGACATTCCACTCATTTTCAGTAAAATACCCTCACAATAAAAAGGAGTCTTCTATGGACATACAAATTCATGTGCAAAGTACGCCAAATCCAAACGCGCTTAAGTTCATTCTAAATACGCCGGTAAAAACCGAAGGGAAAGCCGCTTACAAAACGGCCGAAGAGTGCCACGCCAATCCTTTGGCGCGCTATCTATTCGCTATCCCAAATGTTTCAGAGGTTTACTTCTTTGATAATGTTATTACCGTTACGCAGGATGGCAATGCCGATTGGGACGGTCTAGAACTGCAGGTAAAAAATACGATCTTGGAAAAGATCTCAGAACATAATCCAAATTTTACCGTTGATTCCGAGAAAAAAAAACCAGCCCCAACCTCACCGGATCTTGTTAAGATCGAAGAGATCTTGGATCGGACCATACGCCCGGCTCTTCAAGGTGACGGCGGTGATCTACAGGTTATGGGCTTAGAGGGAAACGTTTTGACCGTTAACTATCAGGGAGCCTGCGGTTCTTGCCCTAGCTCTACAATGGGAACGCTCAAGGCCATCGAAGGAATTCTGCGCGAAGAATTCAAGCCGGATCTGGTTGTTCAGGCTGTATAACCCATGGACACATCCGATCTGATCCAAAAAAAGTGCCAGCCTTGCGAAGGAAAGGCAAGCGCCTTTGATACAAACAAAGCCGCTCAATATCTTCCGGCAATTATCGGATGGCAACTGCGCGAGGACGGAAAAACGATTTACCGGGATTTTCAAATGAAGAATTTCTTAGATGCCGTTGATTTGATCAATGACATCGCTGAACTGGCAGAAGCTGAAAATCATCACCCTGATCTGCATTTGACCGGTTATCGAAAACTTTGCGTGGAGTTGAGCACGCACGCCATAAAGGGATTATCCGAGAACGATTTTATTTTAGCCGCAAAAATAAACAAGCTGCTACCCTAAGGAGAAAAATGTTTAAGATCAACCGAAAAGTCGAATACGCGCTTATCTCGCTACGCTACATCAACCACGCTCCCAAAGGGCAATTAGTTTCAGCAAAAGAAATCTGCGAAGCTTACAAAACACCGTTTGATCCCACATCGCGCGTTTTACAGATCATGGCGCAAAACGGAATTTTAAAAGCTGAACACGGCGCTTACGGCGGCTACCAGATCATTAAAAACCTTTCTAAAGTCACGTTTTCACAACTGTCTGAAATGATCGTCGGGCCCATCCAGATCGCGAATTGTTTTCATGGAAACTACGCCCATTGCGACTTGGCGTCCTGCTGCAACATCATCGGGCCAATGCTTAACCTCAATGAACGAATGAGCAAGCTTTTTCGAATGATCACCATTGAAGAGCTGATCGGAGCAAAGCATCAAAATGCGCAAACCGTAAAAGCAAAGAGTCGCACTAACAGCGCTATCACCAAGTAAAAATAAAAGTGACGGAATAAAATGTCTAAAATATTAGATGAAAAATTAAATAGCGATTATAAATACGGATTTATCACCGATATCGAATCGGACACAATTCCTAAAGGGCTGAGTGAAGATGTCGTGCGCATGATCTCGCAAAAAAAGAACGAGCCTGCCTTCATGCTCGAGTGGCGCCTTAAGGCCTACCGGCATTGGACAACCATGACAGAGCCGCATTGGCCTAATTTTCACTATCCGCCCATTAATTATCAAGACGCGACCTATTATTCGGCGCCGAAGAAAAATAAAGATAAGTTAAAAAGCTTAGATGAGGTTGACCAAGAGCTCGTTAAGACATTTGAAAAACTTGGAATTCCTTTAAGCGAACAAAAACGCCTTTCAGGAGTAGCCGTTGACGCCGTTTTTGACAGTGTTTCGGTGGCGACAACCCACAAAGATATTCTCGCCAAAGAGGGTGTTATCTTTTGCTCTATGTCTGAGGCTATTTCAAACCATCCGGATTTAGTAAAGAAATATTTGGGTTCGGTCGTCCCGTATACGGATAATTTCTTTGCCGCTTTAAATGCCGCGGTGTTTAGCGATGGTTCATTTTGCTATATCCCGAAAGGCGTCAAATGTCCGCTTGAGCTTTCAACATATTTTCGAATTAATGCCGCTGAATCAGGGCAATTCGAACGAACGCTTATTGTGGCCGAAGATAATAGTTATGTCAGCTATTTAGAAGGATGTACCGCGCCTATTCGCGACACCAACCAACTTCATGCGGCCGTTGTGGAATTGGTCACATTGGATAATGCGGAAATCAAATATTCTACGGTGCAAAACTGGTATTCCGGCGACAAAGAAGGCAAGGGCGGTATTTATAACTTTGTGACCAAACGCGGACACTGCATCGGAAAGAATTCAAAGATCTCTTGGACCCAGGTTGAGGCAGGGGCCGCCATCACCTGGAAATATCCGAGCGTTATTTTGCAAGGCGACGGTTCAATAGGGAAATTTTATTCGGTCGCCTTGACCAATAATCGTATGCAGGCCGACACCGGAACCAAGATGATCCATATTGGAAAAAATACCAAAAGCACCATTATCTCAAAGGGAATTTCCAGTGATTATTCAAACAATAATTACCGCGGGCTCGTAAAAATATCTCCGCAGGCATCCGGCGCGCGTAATTTTTCTCAGTGCGATTCCATGCTGATCGGAAATAACTGCAGCGCGAATACATTTCCTTATATTGAAGTGAGGAACAACACGGCAACGCTAGAGCATGAGGCATCGACCTCAAAGATCAATGCCGAGCAGATTTTTTATCTAAAATCACGCGGCCTTGATGCCGAGGGAGCCGTTTCTCTGATCATCAATGGCTTTTGCAAAGAAGTTTTTAAAGAACTGCCTCTGGAGTTTTCCGTTGAAGCGGTAAAGCTTTTAGAGCTTAAACTTGAAGGCAGTGTGGGATAATCACACGAACAATAAATAAAAAGGATGGATGAGAGCAATGTTAGATATTAAAGATTTACATGTTTCGGTCAATGAAACACCGATCCTCAAAGGATTAAACCTAAAAGTTAATCCGGGGGAGATCCATGCCATTATGGGGCCCAATGGTTCCGGAAAAAGCACTTTAGCCAAGATCATCGCGGGGCATCCGGAATACAAGGTCACCAAAGGACGGATGGATTACGAAGTGAACTTGAAGAAGATCAACCTCGCAGAGCTTGAACCGGAAGAACGCGCCAAAGAAGGAATTTTCCTGGCGTTTCAATATCCCGTAGAGATTCCCGGCGTATCGGGATCTGTTTTTTTACGCGCCGCGTTCAATGAGATCTGCAAGCACCAAGGCGTCGATGAAATGGACCCGTTGGAGTTTGATGAATTTCTTCGCGAAAAAATGAAACTTTTAGAAATGAACGAAAAGTTCATCGACCGTCCGGTCAATGTGGATTTTTCCGGCGGCGAGAAAAAGCGTAATGAGATATTACAAATGGCAATTTTGTCTCCGCGATTAGCCGTCCTTGACGAAACCGACTCAGGCCTTGATATCGATTCCATGCGCATTGTCGCTGACGGTGTCAATAAACTGAAAAATAAAAACATGGGGATCATTGTCATTACCCATTATCAACGCCTTTTGAATTATATTATCCCGGATTTTGTCCACATTCTTTACGACGGGCGCATTGTTAAATCTGAAGGAAAAGAACTCGCGCTTAAGGTTGAAGAACGAGGGTACGACTGGATCACCTAATGAAAACGCCCGAATTAAACTCTATGAATTTTCTTCCGGAAGCAAAAGATTTTGAGCAGTCATCTGCTAACAATCTTGCCTGGCTTAGTCCGTTACGCCAAAACGCCGCAAAGCATTTTTTGGAGCTGGGAATTCCAACGATAAAAAATGAAGAGTGGAAATATACCGATACCCGCGGCATCTTAGAAAGGAAATTTTATTTTCCGAAAGAAAGCCAGCTGCAAAACAAGGAATTGTTACAACGCCATTTAAATCCCCAGGACATTAATATTGTTTTTGTGAACGGACATTTTTCCTCCGAATTATCGGAGACAAAAGACCTGCCTAAGGGAATTAGTATTGTTAATATCGGCAATATAGCCGCTCAAAAAGACCAAGACCTAGCTTCTTTGATCAATAAATATGATCTTCGCCAAGACGACGCATTTTGCGCGTTAAATAATGCTTTTTTAAAAGACGGCACCTTTATTAAAGTCAGTGAGAATGTTATCGAAGGAAGGCTCATCCACATCATCCATTTGACTGATACGCTCTCTAAAGATTCGGTGATTTTCCCTCGCACACTTATCCTTGCCGGAAAATCAAGCGAAACCAAGATCATCGAGACCTATGCTTCCTCTTCCGAGAAAAGCTATTTAACCGGAGCTGTTTCAGACGTGTTCTTAGCGGCGAACGCCAAATTGCATCACTACAAGATCCAAAGCGAAGGGAAGAATGCTTTTCATATCGGGGCAACCCGCGCTTTTCAAGAACGCGACAGCCACTTTGAATCTTTTTCTTTATCGGTCGGCGGAAAATTAGTACGCAATAATCTTTCCATTGTCTTAAATGGCGAAGGCGCCGATGCCGTCCTTAACGGCCTTTATTCCGTAACTGACCATCAACACATTGATAATCACACATCAGTCGATCATCGTCCACCAAATTGCACCAGTAATCAACTTTATAAAGGTATTTTAGACGGCCATGCCCGCGCTGTTTTTAACGGAAAGATCTTTGTGCGCCGAGAAGCGCAAAAAACAAACTCCTACCAACTTAATAAAAATCTTCTCTTGGGCGCGGGATGCCAAGTTGACACAAAGCCGCAGCTAGAAATATTTGCCGACGATGTCAAGTGTACACACGGAGCCACTATCGGACAGCTCGATGAAGACGAACTTTTTTATCTTGAAACACGCGCCATCCCAAAAAAATTAGCAACAAAAATGCTTTCCAGGGGCTTTGTTAATGATATCTTAGATAGAGTGGAATCTTCGGATGTCAAAGGCCGGTTGGACAGCGTCTTGACATCCGCATCAACAATCTTACAGTGAGCGCATCCGATGCTTACGCATTTTGACGTAAACCAAATACGCAAAGATTTTCCTATTCTCAGCCGTAAAGTCCACGGAAAACCTTTGGTCTACTTTGATAATGCCGCTACAACCCTAAAACCGCAAAGGGTTATTGATGCCCTCACGCATCACTATGTAGCCGAAACTTCCAATGTTCATCGCGGTGTTCATCACTTAAGCGAGCTAGCCACGGCCGCATTTCAAGGATCACGCCAAAAAATCAAGAACTTCCTTAATGCTTCAAAGGCTTCCGAGATAATTTTTACCCGAGGAACGACGGATTCCATCAATCTCGTTTCCCAAAGCTATGGAAAAAAATTCCTTAAAAAAGGCGATGAGATCATCCTTTCGCACATGGAACATCATTCCAACATTGTTCCGTGGCAAATTCTTTGCGAAGAGAAGGGGTGTTCTTTAAAAATAATTCCTATTGATGATACCGGCACTTTGATCCTTCCGGAATTTGAAAAATTGATCAATGAACGCACCAAATTTATTTCCATTGTTTACGCGTCAAATTCTTTAGGAACGATCAATCCGGTCAAAAAAATCATTGCGACGGCAAAAAAACACAATATCCCGGTCCTCATTGACGCGGCGCAAGCCGTCAGCCATATGAAAATAGATGTCCAAGACCTTGATTGTGATTTTTTGGCATTTTCAGGGCATAAGTTGTTTGGCCCAACGGGAGTCGGCGTTCTTTACGGAAAAGAGAGGCTTCTTGACGAAATGCCACCGGTCCAAGGCGGCGGAGATATGATCGCCTCCGTAACATTTGAAAAAACAACCTACAATGCCTTGCCTTATAAATTTGAAGCAGGAACTCCTCATATTGCCGGCGTTATCGGTTTAGGCGCGGCGGTCGATTATCTCCAATCTTTGGGAATTGAGAAAACATCCGTCCAGGAACAAGACCTGCTTAACTACGGGACAAAAGCTCTTTTAACGATCCCCGGTCTTCGTTTGATCGGAACTGCTAAAGAAAAAGTTTCTGTGCTTTCATTTGTTTTAAACAATATTCATCCGCACGATCTTGGAACTTTGATCGACGAAGAGGGAATTGCCATTCGTACCGGACATCACTGCACCATGCCTTTGATGCAGCGGTTTAACGTACCCGCCACAGCCCGGGCATCGCTTTCGTTTTATAATACAACCGAAGAGATCGATAAACTTGTTTCCGCTATTCATAAAGCAAAGGAAGTTTTTCATGAGTGATGCCGCGCGCCACGAACTTTACCAGCAAGTCATCTTGGAACATAATAAAAATCCGCGTAATTTTAAAAAGCTGGAAAACCCAACGCATTTTGCCGAAGGATATAATCCGCTTTGCGGCGATCATTTGATGGTTTACATGAAGATTAATTCAGGCAATATTATCGAGGATGTTTCTTTTGAAGGATCAGGCTGTGCTATCTCAAAGGCATCCGCATCCATGATGACAGCCAGCTTGAAGGGCAAGACAGCCGATGAGGCTAAAAAGACCTTTGCGGAATTCCATAAGCTTGTCACGGGAGAACTAAACCCAACAAAAGACCCGAACACTCTCGGAAAACTTTCTATATTTTCCGGAATATGGCAATATCCATCACGCGTTAAATGCGCTGTTCTTTCCTGGCATACAATGAACGGTGCTTTAAATAAGATCCAAACTGTCTCTACGGAAAAATGAACGCTTCCCACAGCCCTCATTATTCAACGCTGACTGATGCGGTCGATGGATTAGGTACGATACCTTCTATCGCTGATCCGGCCATTTTTAAAAACGCTACCGTCGATCAACATCGCCGCCCACTAAATGATCTGCGGATTTCTGTTATCGACCGCTGCAATTTTCGCTGTCCTTACTGTATGCCCGGCGAAGAAGGCGGGCACCAGTATCATTTTCTTAAAAAAGAAGAGTGGCTAACATTTGAGGAGATAAGGAAATTAACGCAAGTTTTCGTTAATTTAGGTGTTTCTAAGGTGCGCATTACCGGTGGCGAACCGCTTTTACGGGAAAACCTTCCCAGCCTTATTGAGAAAATTCGAAGTATTAAAGGTGTTTCTGATCTAGCGCTGACAACAAACGGTATTTTTCTTAAAAACCACGCGAAATCTTTACGCGATGCCGGACTCTCGCGAATTACCATAAGTCTTGATACGCTGGACGAGAATACCTTTCGTGTCATGAGCGGCGGTAAAGGCGAGTTAACCCAAGTTTTGGAAGGCATTACGGCCGCGCAACAATGCGGTTTTGGAAATTTAAAAATTAATGCCGTCATCCAAAGAAACTTGAACGATAAAAACATCCTGCAATTAGCCGAATATTTTAGAGGAACAAAACACATCATCCGTTTTATAGAATATATGGATGTAGGAAACCAAAACGGCTGGCGCTGTGACCTTGTTGTCCCGTCCGCGCAAGTTTTAAAAATAATCGACGAGCGTTTTCCTCTTGAAGCTATGGAACCAAATTATCAGGGAGAAGTTGCCGCGCGTTATCGATACAAAGACGGGCAGGGAGAAATTGGATTCATCTCGTCAATTACGCAGCCTTTTTGTGGAACATGCACGCGCGCACGGCTATCGACCGATGGAAAATTTTATACATGCCTTTTCGCCGGTTCCGGGTTAGACCTGCGTTCACAGCTGCGCCGCGGCGCGACAGAACAAGAATTGCTGCAAGCAATTAGTAATACTTGGAAAAATCGTAGTGACCGCTATTCCGAAGAACGCTTTACACTCTCCCAAAAAAATTTCCATTCTAAGAAAGTTGAAATGTACCAAATAGGCGGGTAATTACTTAATTATCTGGCAGGATCCATCTAAGCAGCCGCTAAATTCTCCCACAAGTCGAACTTCTCGTGTTAAAGAAAATCCAAATTGTTTTTGAACAACCTCGGCCATCTTTCTTGATAGATCATAAACATTTTGAGACGTGCATCCCGACGATTTAACAATAATATTGGCGTGCTTTTCATAAACAACAGCACCGCCGACTTTCATTTCCTTTGCGCCGGCTTGCTCCAAAAACCAACCCGCGGCTTGACGACGGCCGGCCGCTGATGTTGGCTCAATATTTTTAAAAAAGCTTCCGGCGCACGGATAGTGCATCAAATCAGGATGTTTTTCATGGCGGATCTTAAGGATTTCTTGCCGCTCAGATAATAACTTTTCTTTATCACCACGGATAAGTTTAAAACATGCCGACAAAACAATTTTATTGGCTTCCTTAAGATTTGAATGTCGGTATTGGAAATCCAGAGAAGAAGGGAAAACGGTTTGTTTAATTCCACCCTCATCTAAGAGCTCGATGGATTCTAGGCAATCACTTATTTGTTTTCCAAAGGCACCCGCATTGCCGACAATCGCACCGCCAACCGTTCCGGGAATTCCGGTCGTGCAGTTTAATCCTTCCAGGGAATGTTGCGCGGCAAAAAGCGCCAGGTCGTCCAAAAGCGTACTTGACGAAACAAGGATTTTCTCTCCCGAAAGCTCGATCAGTGGTTTTTCGCTTACAAAACGAACCACAACGCAATCTAATCCGGAGTCGGAAACAAGTAAATTAGAACCACTGCCGATAAGGATAAACTTCAGTTTTCTATTCAGAAGTTCACGAATTGTTTGCTCAAGCTGTTGAGGTGTTTGGCAAGAAACAAGACAGGGGCAAGGGCCGCCAAGCTGAAACGTGGTGAATTTTTCTAAGCGAACGTTAGCGGCAACTTCACAGCCAGCCTTTTCTAAAAACTTATAATCATTCATTATCTTTAACCAAAAGAGATTTAGGTTCCTCGCGGCGCGCTAACAAATACAGATAATCCGAAAGGCGGTTGAACCAGATAAGCAAAACTTTATTTTGAATGGTTTTATTCTTTAAAAGCGTAACTATTTTTCGCTCGCATCGACGGGAAACCGCACGAGCATAATCAAGATAGGCCGCTGAAAGAGTACTTGCGGGAACAATAAACCCTTTTGGAATCTTTGTTTTAGCTTCTAGGCAGGAACGCTTTTCATCTAATACGCTTAACATGCGCTCATCTAAACGCTGTGGCAAACGGGAAAGTTTCTTTGCGGTCGTCGCCAGCTCTGACGCCGCGACAAAGAGGCTTTTTTGAATATATAAAATATCTTTTTTTGCTTCTTTATTTTTTACATAATTCCGGGCGATGCCTAACAGGGAAACTAATTCATCAATATCGCCATACGCGTCCAATCGAGGAGAATTTTTCAAGACCTTTTCTCCGGAAAAAAGCCTGCTAAAGCCTTCATCGCCTTGTTTCGTTGTAATGCTCATCAATAGTCGCTCACGTAAATTTCTTTTTTTAAAATAGGGAGGCGCTTTTTTAATTCTTCGATTACATAACGGCATGCCTTAAACGCTTC
Organism: Candidatus Omnitrophota bacterium; assembly: GCA_041649175.1. NCBI lineage: Bacteria > Pseudomonadati > Candidatus Omnitrophota > Candidatus Omnitrophota bacterium. The sequence continues at coordinate 219,846 of JBAZNR010000002.1, forward strand.
ATCGCGATGCGCGCTAAGAGCAGCGATCCAAATCGTTCTATCGCCGACTTTTAAGCGTCCGATACGATGAACGCAGCGCAGCTCATAAACATCAAATTTTTTTTTTGCTTCTTTTAAGATCGTTCTGCCAATTCGCAAAGTCCGCGGCCCGGTACTGCGATATTCAAGCCCGGAAATCTTATGGCCCATGCTATTGTTTCGCACAAAACCTTCAAAGGAAACCAAAGCGCCGGCCTTAGAAGATTTTGGCGTATTTTTTTGAATGAAGCTCTTTAAAGATTTTCCTGAAATGGCGAACATGAGAACTAATATTTCAATTTAACGGTACCGCTTTTAATAGAACACTGGCAAGAGAGGCGATTATCGCGATCCATCCCGAGATCTAATTCCTCTTGGTTCAATTCGCTTAAATTTTCCGCGCCTTCCAAAACTTTCACCTGACACGTCGCGCAAACTCCGGAATTACAGCTAAAGGGAATTCCTGATTTCTCGCAAACTTCCGCAATTGACGATCCGTCGGGAATTTCATGTTCAGCATTATCGATGATCAATTTAGCCATTTTAGATCTTGCCTTTACCCTTAAATTTTTGGAAGCGCGAACGCGATATTCTTTTCCGGATTCTCAAATTCATGAACAACCGTTTTGGGATATTTATTTTTTATCCGACTGATCAATTCATCAACGATCAAGCGAGGAACGGATGCGCCGGAACTGATCCCGATCTTTCTTTGCCCGGATAAGATATTTAAGTCTAATTCATTGGCATTGTCAATAATAAAACTCTGGCATCCGGCCTTTTCTCCGGTCTCGCGCAAACGATTGCTATTCGAACTATTAGGTGAGCCGCAAATGATGATCAAATCGCAGATCTTAGCTAATTCTTTAACCGCATCTTGACGGTTTTGCGTGGCATAACAAAGGTCAGAACGCGGCGGGCCGATCAAATTGGGGAATTTTTGCCGAAGTTTTGCGATCATCACCTCCGTATCATCAACGGAAAGGGTTGTTTGGGTAATGTAGGCAACTTCCTTGTTAGGATCAATTTTAAGATTATCAATATCATGTTCATTTTCGACAACGTGCAATAATTTCGGGTTAACATGCCCGGATGTTCCGATCAGCTCTTGGTGGCCGCGGTGGCCGATCAAAACGGTTTCATAATTCAGCTGTGAAAATTTAACCGCCTCATGATGAACCTTTGTCACCAGCGGACAGGTGGCATCAACAAAATTTAAACCGCGCGCTTTGGCTTTTTGAACAACGCTCGGAGGAACACCGTGCGCGCTAAAGATGATCCTGGCTCCTTGCGGAACACTATCAATATCTTCCACAAAAATAACACCTTTTCCACGAAAACTTTCCACGACATAAGTATTGTGAACGATTTCGTGATAAACATAGAGGGGGGCGCCGTATTTTTGCAAAGCTTCCTCTACAATATCTATCGCAAAAGATACCCCCGCGCAAAACCCTTGTGTTTTCGCTAAAAATATTTCCACGTTTGAAGCCTTCCTTAAAATATAACTGTAGAAGAGGCGAAAACGCCCCGAGCTTTGCCTCTTAAAAGCGAGGGGTTGCCTCTGTTGAAATTATTAGATTGAATTGACCGACCTTGTCGACTATAATTGGTGCTAATTATATCACGCGTTCAAATCTTATTGAAGGCAATTTTTAGCGGATTTAATAAAAATGTCTCAAATGAAACGTCGAAAAACTCCTCTCGTTAAAATCGGTTCCGTCACACTAGGAAGCGGTTATCCTATCGTCATTCAATCTATGACGGATACGCCAACCGCCGATATTGAGAAGACTCTCGTGCAAACAATTGAATTGACCGAAGCCGGCTCCGAATTGGTGCGCTGGACCATTAATGATGATGAAGCCGCGCGCGGTGCCGTTACGATCATCAAAATGCTTCGCGACAAAGGCTATCGGACTCCTATTGTCGGTGATTTTCATTTCAACGGACACACGCTTTTAGCCAAACATCCCGATTGCGCGAAAGCGCTTGATAAATATCGCATCAATCCCGGCAATGTCGGAAAAGGTGACCGTCATGATGAAAATTTCTCAAGCATTGTAAAAATTGCGGTTGAGTATGATAAGCCCGTTCGGATCGGTGTTAACTGGGGGTCACTAGATCAAGAGCTCTTGACCGACCTTATGGATGAAAACGCGAAGTTAAAAAATCCTAAAGACGCCAAGGAAGTCACCTATGACGCCATGATCAAAAGCGCGCTTCAAAGCGCTCAACTTGCGCAAAAGATCGGCCTTAAAAAAGATAAAATCGTTTTAAGCGTTAAGATGTCTGTTTTGCAAGATATGGTTACAGTTTATGAACGTTTAGCCGAACAATGTGATTACGCTCTACATTTGGGGCTAACGGAAGCAGGAAGCGATGTGCGCGGAATATCTTCAAGCGCCGCCGCATTAAGCATTTTACTGCAAAAGGGAATTGGTGATACAATTCGTGTTTCTTTAACGCCACAGCCCGGAATCAAACGTTCACGCGAAGTAGAAGTTTGCAAAAATCTGCTTCAGGCAATGGGATTTCGATATTTCGCGCCAAGCGTGACCAGTTGCCCTGGATGCGGACGCACTTCAAGTGATTATTTTCAATTTCTGGCGAAAGACATTAATGAACATATTGAACGTAGAATGCCCGCATGGAAAAAACAATATCCCGGCGTGGAAGAATTAAAAATCGCGGTGATGGGTTGCGTGGTGAACGGCCCAGGAGAAAGCCGTCACGCCGATATCGGAATAAGCTTGCCCGGAACATCGGAAAAACCGATCGCGCCGGTTTACGTAGATGGAAAAGAATTTAAAACACTAAAAGGCGAGAACATCAAAGAAGAATTTATTACGATTTTAGAAGAATATTTAAAGAAGAAATTTTTGCCGTAACCTTACACTTCCTTTAACGTCGCAATAACTTCTGCTTCATGGCCTTCCGGCTTGACCTTTTCAAAAACCTTCACAACTTTTCCGTCTTTACCGATAATAAATGTTGTGCGCGCAACGCCCATATACTTTCGTCCATACATACTTTTTCCCACCCAAACACCATAATCTTGGCAAATTTTCTTATCAACATCGCTTAAAAGAATAAAAGGAAGCTTAAATTTCTGGATAAACTTCTTATGGGAATCCACCGGATCCGGGCTCACGCCTAAAACGACCGCATCAATGCCTGCGATAGATTTGATTTGGTCGCGAAATCCGCACGCCTCAACCGTGCAGCCCGGTGTGTCATCCTTAGGATAAAAATACAAGACAACGCTTTTCTTTCCCTTAAAATCTTTTAAGGCTATATTCTCGCCATTACTTCCCGGAACATTAAATTCGGGCGCTTTGTCGCCGACATTTATTTTAGGCATAATAATCCTCCGATAAAATTAATAAGGATTCCAGGTTTTGCGATAGGGATCGTAAATAACTTTTTGCAGATTTTGAGCAGGAATTCCGTCTTCCAGGGGCCAAGCCGTCACTTCCAGCTTATTGCCGTCAAGATCATAAAAATAAAGCGACCAGCTTTTTTCGCGCTTTTTGGCAAATTCGATTCGCACCTGATGATCCTCCAGGCGCTTGATCATCTCGTCGAAATCCTGCGCATGGACGCGGAAAGAAAAGTGATTTGCGCCCAAACCATCATTGGCAAACTGGTGTTCGCTCGTAAGGTCTTTTGCTTGAATGATACCGATCAGGGAAGGACCGCAATCAAGAAAATATTCAATGCCGGGTTTCGATGGTTCGCGCTTGGTAACGTTCAGTCCAAAAACTTCTGTGTAAAACTCAAGTGCTTTATCGAGATCCCGAACATTGATCGCGACATGATCAATGCCAAGAATTTTAATCATAATTTAATGACTTTTTTTATTTTTCGCTTTTCAAAGATACCATATTGTTTAAATCCGGCGTCTTTGGCTAATTTAAGGCTTTTATCAAAATCTTTCCCGACATGTTGCGGCTCGTGCGCATCCGATCCAAAGATCAGCGGAATCCCGGCCTGAGCATAAATTCGTAAATTCCACAGGGAAGGATAGATCTCTTTACAGGGTTTACGTAAACCGGAGCTATTGATCTCAATAGCAACGCCATAATCTTTAAAAACCTCGGCGGTTTTTCTAACCTCATGCGCCATGTCTTCCGCGGGGCGATTGCCAAATTTTTTGACCAAATCAACGTGCGCCATAATATCAAACAGGCCGGACTGCGCCGAACGGCGCAACAGATCATAATAATCATGATAAACGCAGTTAATATCTTCTTCCTTCCAGCGAACACGCTCATCGGGATTATCAAAACCCCATTTCCCGATAAAATGCACGGAACCGTATACATAATCAAACGGGTAAGAATTTAAAATAGCTTTTGTTTTCGACTCATATCCCGGAAGAAAATCAGCTTCAATGCCGACTTTGATCTTGATCTTTTTGGCGTAGCGCTTCTTAACATCTTCGATCATTTCTAAATAAAGTGGAAGTTGTTCCATATTCATAGTGATCTTGGGATCAAGGTGGGACACCAAAGGCGCGTGATCGGAAAACCCCATTTCTTTAAGGCCGATCTTTATAGCATGTTCAACATATTGGCTCGGCAAGCCAACAGCGTGGCCGCAAAGCGGAGTATGCATATGATAATCAGAAACAATACGCGACATAAATCCTTCCTTCGTTTTTATGTTAAGAAAAATTAATGGGCGTATTATAGCATAATCGTTTCAGATGGGAAAAATTTTTAGCGTATTCTTGTGTTTGACAGAGAAAAACACGTGTGATATAGTTCTGACGCTATGAAAACAAACAAAACAGCAAAATCAACACCTGATGTTGCCAAACTATACCGAGAGCTTCTTTCAAGCATCGGAGAAGATACAAGCCGCGAAGGATTAAGGGAGACGCCCGAACGCGCGGCGCGCGCCTTTCATTATTTAACACAAGGATACACCTACAACATCGCCGAAGTTGTCAATAGCGCTATTTTTGAATCCGATACTGATGAGATGGTGATCGTTAAGGATATTGAGCTTTATTCTTTATGCGAGCATCATCTTTTGCCGTTTTTTGGCAAATGCCATGTAGGCTACTTGCCCAAAGGAAAGATCATCGGGCTTTCAAAGATCGCCCGGATCGTTGATGTCTTCGCGCGCCGGCTTCAAGTGCAAGAAAATCTAACAAAGCAAATTGCCGAAACGATCATGAAACACACCGGCGCAGCAGGCGTTGGCGTTGTTATGGAAGCTCAGCATCTTTGCATGATGATGCGCGGCGTTGAAAAACAAAATTCCGTCATGAAAACATCATGCATGCTTGGAGCATTTCGCAAATACAGCTCAACGCGTGCGGAATTCTTGAGCCTTATCCGATAATCTTACCGAGGAAATCCTTTTGCCCAAACCAGCCGCATTAATTACGGGAGGCGCAAAACGCATTGGGCAGGCTATTTCGCTAAGCCTTGCTCAATTGGGATTTGACATCGCGCTTCACTATAATAGGTCCCGCAAAGAAGCCGAGAATACAGCTTCCCAAATACGCAAAACTGGCGTTCACTGCGAGATTTTTAAGGCGGATTTAGAGAATGGGCGCGAAACTTTGGCGCTTATCGCCAAAGTTTCGCGCCGTTTTCCTAAATTAAGCCTGCTTGTCAATAGTGCTTCCATTTTTAAGAAATCCAAACTCACGACAGACAATCTCAAGTTATTCAACATGCACTTTTCCATCAATTTTAAAGCGCCTTATATCTTGTCCTGTGATTTCGCTAAAATCTGCAAGAGCGGTCAGATCATCAATATCCTTGATACACACATCACAACTTCTAAAACCACGTATCCAGCCTATCTTTTATCAAAAAAGCTTCTGGGCGAATTCACCAGTTTAGCGGCTCTTCAATTTGCCCCAAAAATTCGCGTGAACGCCATCGCTCCGGGATTGATCCTTGCGCCAGCCGCCAAAGACGAAACATATTTAAAGCGGCTGGCGCAAAACATTCCCCTTAAAAAAAGAGGGAATCCGACTAATATTACCCACGCTATCCAATTTCTCCTTGAAAACGGCTATGTAAGCGGGCAAACCATTTTTATCGATGGCGGAGAACACCTGCTATCCTAAATCCTATGCTGACCACGATCCGAATCACCGACCTCAAAGTTAAAGCGATCATCGGGATCAATCCATGGGAACGTAAAATCAAACAGAACATCCTTCTTAACATCACCCTTCAATACAATGCATCCAAAGCCATCAAAAACGACAATATAGTAGAGGCCATTGATTACAAAACCCTAACTAAGCATATTATTAGGGAAGTATCTACATCGCGCTTCTTTCTACTGGAGAAACTGGCCCAATTTACTCTGGATATTGTTCTAAGCGATTCCAGAATCAAATCGGCCAGCGTTCGTATCGACAAACCCCTAGCTCTACGCTTTGCAAAGTCAGTTTCTGCCGAAGTTTTTGGCAAGAGATAGAAAACCCCGCGCTAATTTCTCATAAGTCAGATATTTTTAAGTCAATTTTATTCATTTTGGAGGAATAAAAATCATTTTTTATTTTCTTGATTGTATCTTATTTAATATCAATATGTTACAATTGCTGTGAACAAAATTTATTCTTGCCGAACCAAGAAACCTGTGTTATCCTTTCTTCAACTTATGAAAAAATCTATCAAGAGAATTACATTCATTCTAACATTTGCATTCGCCCTCGGGCTTTTTCCGCGCGCTATGGAGCCCAAGTTAACCGCTATGCCCAGCCCCAAATATACGCGTTTAGGAAAAGCATCCTGGTATTCCAAGAAATCTCCCGGCATTAACCGCCATACAGCGAATAACGAGATCTTTGATGATACCGACTTAACCTGCGCGATGTGGGGCGTTCCGTTCAACCAAAGAATTCGTGTTACTAACTTATCCAACGGCAAGTCCATCATTGTCCGCGTCAATGACCGCGGCCCGCATAAACGTTTTGTCCGCCAGGGAAGGATCATCGATCTCACCCGAGCCGCTTTCTCCCTGATCGAATCTCCAAAATCAGGCCTCACGAACGTTGAAATCGAATTTCTCTAAAGACCCCTCGATCAAACCGCTTTTGATAACCTTCCATCTATAATAAAAAATAAATTTATTTTTTTCTTGCAAAAAGAAATACTATTGTTATGATGACTAACGCATTTGAGGATGTTGGCCATTAACAAAAAAGAAAAGTGATATGAGATTAAAAAATGAAATAGCGCTTATCACCGGTTCGGCCCGAGGCATCGGCAAAGAGATAGCGAAAACTTTCGCCAAAGAAGGCGCTACCGTTATCATTTCCGACATTAATGCCGAATCTGCCGGGGCAACTGCCGCCGAGCTTAAAAGCGCCGGCTTTCAATCCGACCATTTCTCTTGCAATGTCACCGATGGGAAAAGTGTCGAAGAAATGGTCAATAAAATTCTTGACAAATATAGTCGCATTGATATATTAATTAACAACGCAGGCATCACGAAAGACAATTTGCTCTTAAGAATGTCGGAAGGCGACTGGGATGCAGTTCTAGCCGTGAATCTCAAAGGCACGTTCAATTGCACCAAGGCCGTCACACGGTCAATGCTCAAGGCTAAAAAAGGCAAGATCATTAGTATTGCTTCCGTGATCGGGATATTAGGAAATGCCGGGCAGGCGAATTACGCCGCCAGCAAAGCAGGCATTATCGGATTTACAAAGTCTATCGCCAGGGAACTTGCTTCAAGAAGCATCACAGTTAACGCGGTCGCCCCGGGATATATCCAAACCGAAATGACCGACAAATTGAGCGAAAAAGTCAAAGAGCAGATCTTAAAAACCGTTCCCTTAGAAAAGTTAGGAACCCCCCAGGATGTTGCCGGGGTTTGCTTATTTCTTGCATCCAAAGACGCCGATTACATCACCGGACAAACAATTTCCGTTGATGGTGGCATGGCGATGTAATATAACAGGTGAAAATAAAAAGGAGGCTGGTACATGGCAGTCGAAGATAAGATCAAGTCAATTATCGCAGAGCAATTAGGTGTAAAACCCGAAGAAGTTACGCCGCAAGCGTCCTTTGTTGATGATCTAGGTGCTGATTCTTTAGATACCGTTGAGCTCGTTATGGCTCTGGAAGAGGAATTCAGTGTTGAAATCCCGGATGAAGACGCCGAGAAAATGGCAACTGTTGGCGATGCGATCAAATATATTGAAAGCAAAACAGCGAATAAATAATTTCCCATTGCGCTAACCCACTTAAAAAATTGCCCCGACTTTACTGTTCGGGGCAAACTTATATCCGCCCATGAATAAAAAACGCGTTGTTATCACTGGCTTAGGAACAGTTTCTCCGGTTGGAACGGGAACTGAGAAGTTTTGGAAATCGCTTGTGGAAGGAAAAAGCGGCATACGTCCCATCACTCATTTTGATGCCAGCCAATTCGATTCGCAGATCTGCGGCCACGTCATTGATTATAACCCCGATGATCATTTTTCCAGCAAAGAAGCGCGCCACTTGGCGCGTTTTGTTCAATTTGCTGTTGTAGCGGCAAAAGAGGCAATGGCGCAGGCCAATCTGGACATGAAAAATGTCAACGCCGAACGCATGGGTGTTTTGATCGGATCCGGAATCGGAAGCTTAAAAACAATGGAAGAGGAATACGATACCTATCTTAAAAAAGGCCCCGGAAGAATTTCGCCTTTTCTTATTCCAAAACTTATTGTGAATGAAGCGGCGGGGCAAGTTTCCATCAATACTGGCGCCAAAGGGCCAACAACTTGTGTCACGACCGCTTGCGCCACCGCAACGAATGCCGTTGGCGATGCTTTTAGGCTTATCCAATATAATGAAGCGGACATCATGATCGCCGGAGGAACCGAAAGCGCGACAACCATTTTAGGTGTCGGTGGATTTGCGGCGCTTAAAGCTCTTTCCAAAAGAAACAGCGAACCGGAACGCGCCAGCCGTCCGTTCGATCTTAATCGCGACGGATTTGTCATGGCAGAAGGTGCCGGGGTTGTTATCGTAGAATCCTTGGATCATGCCAAGGCACGCGGTGCAAAAATTTTAGCAGAAGTGGTCGGATATGGAAGAACTTCCGATGCTTATCACGTAACAGCGCCTGATGAAACCGGATACGGAGCTGCTAAGGCTATGGAATTAGCTGTTCATGATGCCGGATTGCAGCCTCAGGATGTTTCCTATATAAACGCGCACGGAACATCAACTAAGCTTAATGATGCTGTTGAAACAAAAGCCATTAAAAGCTTCTTTAAAGAATTCGCCAAGAAAATCCCCGTTAGTTCAACGAAATCTATGACCGGACATCTTCTAGGAGCCGCCGGTGGCGTTGAGATCATTGCTTGTATTATGGCTATTAGAGACGGGATTGTTCCGCCAACGATCAACTATGAAACACCTGATCCGGAATGCGATTTGGATTATGTTCCAAATAAAGCCCGGCATTTAACGGTTAATGTTGCTATTTCAAACTCTTTAGGGTTTGGCGGGCACAACGCGACTGTTGCCGTTAAGAAATTCAAAGCGTAAATTAAAATATGTCTGAGAAAAATACAAAAAACTATAAAATTGCGGTTATCGCTGGTGACGGCACAGGGCCGGAAGTTGTCCGCGAAGGCTTAAAAGTCCTCGAAGCGGCCGCTCAAAAATGCCAGTTCAAATTTACGGCAACGCCTTTTGATTTTGGCGGCGAGCGTTATTTGCGGACTAAAGAAGTTTTGCCGAGCTCGGCTGTTAGCGATTTAAAGAAATTTGACGCTATTTTCTTAGGCGCCATTGGACATCCGGATGTTAAGCCAGGAATATTAGAAAAGGGGATTCTGCTTCGCCTTCGTTTTGACCTTGATCAATATATTAATTTGCGTCCCGTCGGGCTTTACGATGAACGCTTTTGCCCTTTAAAAAATAAAAAACCCGAAGATATCAATTTTACGGTTATTCGAGAAAATTCTGAAGGACTTTACAAGGGATTAGGGGAGTTTCAGAACAAGGGAACAAAAGACGAAGTCGCCATTCAAATTTCGCACAATACGCGTAAAGGTGTCGAGCGTTGTCTGCGCTATGCCTTTGAATACACCAGAAAATTTGGAAAAGCAAAAAAACTCACTCTTTGCGGAAAAACAAATGTCCTGACATTTGCCTGGGATCTCTGGGAAAGAACATTTTACGAAATTGCCAAAGAATATCCTGAAATCAAAACCGATTACACACACGTCGATGCCACCACCATGTGGTTTGTTAAAAATCCGGAATGGTTTGATGTCATCGTGACTGATAATATGTTTGGTGATATCATTACCGATCTCGGCGCCATGATCCAAGGCGGAATGGGAATTGCCGCCGGAGGAAATATCAACCCCGAAGGTGTCTCGATGTTTGAACCTATCGGCGGTTCAGCCCCAAAATACACCGGAAAAAATGTCATCAATCCATTGGCTGCCATTTGCGCGGGAGCAATGCTCTTACAGCAAATTGGCGAAAGCAAAGCCGCCGTGATGATCGAAAATTCCGTAAAAAAAGTTGTCCGTGAAAAATTAAAAGACTTAGCCGCAGGAAAAATGGGTTACTCCACAACCGAAGTCGGCGATTTAGTCGTTAAGCTGCTATAAAAAATCTCAAAAACAAGAGGGCTCTGATGAAAAAGTACAATGTGGCCGTTGTCGGTGTTGGCGTTGTTGGCATTGAAATGCTTCGTTGTTTAAAACAGCGCAATTTTCCTGTTGGCGAATTACGCGTTTTAGCGCGCTCCGCCAGAACCATTGACGTTGACGGACAGTCCTACAACGTTTCCGCTATTTCTCCGGAAGGATTTAATGGCATTGATATCGCGCTTTTCGCCGGAACCGAAGGCGAAAAAGGCGCCGCCGTCACATTTGCCGCCGAAGCTGTTAAGCGCGGCGCTGTTGTTATCGATAATGGGGCAGACTTTCGCATGGACCCCAAAGTTCCTTTGGTCGTCCCGGAAGTTAATGGCAAAGATGTTAAGAAAAATAAAGGCATCATCGCCAATCCAAATTGTTCAACTATTCAAATGGTCGTTGCCTTGCAACCTATTCACAAAAAAGTCGGCATTAAACGGGTTATTTTAACAACGCTTCAAGCCTCGTCTGGCGGCGGAAAAAGCGCTGTTGAACAATTAAAAGAAGAAGTAACCGCAATTGCCAAAGCCGGATGTGAAAATGTTCATTTCACCGTCAGTCATAAATCCATGGCACAGCAATTAGCCTACAATGTGTTCCCTCATATCGGAAGCTTTGTGGAAGATGACTTCACCAATGAAGAGTGGAAACTCGTCAAAGAAACTCACAAAATCATGCACGCGCCCAACATGAAAATTTCAGCCACTACCGTTCGTGTTCCCGTTAGAACCGGACATAGCGAATCTGTTTACATTGAAACCGCAAAGCCAATTTCACCTAGCCAAGTTAAAACTCTTCTCGCTAAAGCGCCCGGCGTTATCCTCATGGATGATGTTAAAAAGAATCTTTATCCGATGCCTAAAGATGTCGAAGGCAAGGATGAGGTTTTTGTCGGCCGCATTCGCCGCGATCCATCCGTTAAAAACGGTTTGTGGCTGTGGGTTGTCGCCGATAATCTGCGTAAAGGCGCTGCCTTAAACGCTGTTCAAATCGCCGAAGAATTGATCAAATAGCTAATTTAGATGCTCCCTAAAATGCGTGCGTTTAAATTAACCATTGAATACGACGGAACGCATTTCTCCGGCTGGCAGTCGCAAACTAAAACAACGCGCACAGTTCAAGGCGAGATCGAGCTTGCTCTTAAAAAGCTTTTTGGTAAAAAAGTAAAGCTGCACGGTTCCGGACGAACGGATAGCGGAGTTCACGCGCAGGGGCAAGTCGCTCATTTTCGCGTCAATACGCCGCGAACGACCGAAGTCATTCTTCAAGCGCTTAACGCCAATTTGCCAGACGATATCTCTATTCTAGAATGCTGTGAAGTTCCCAAGGGTTTCCACGCACGGTACAGCACTAAAACAAAGACCTATCGCTACACGATTTTAAATAGAAAAACGCGCTCACCGGTCGGGCGTCAGTTCTTTTATTTTTGTCCATACGCGCTTAATGTGGCCCGCATGCGGAGAGCGTCAAAAGCGCTCATTGGCGAAAAAGATTTTAAATCATTTCAGGCGTCTGACACAGCTAAAAATCGCGCGCTTAAAACAAAAAATACCGTGCGCACGATCAAACAGTTGAGGATCAGAAAAAAGAACGATTTTATTTATATCGATATCACCGCCAACGGCTTTCTCTATAAAATGGTACGTAATATCGTCGGAACTCTCCTTAGTATCGGACGAGGAAAACTTTCACAGGAAAGCATTAAAAATATCCTTACCGAAAAAAATCGCAACTACGCATCCGCCACCGCTCCGGCAAAAGGATTATGTTTATTAAAAGTAAATTATTGACAATTCAATCAAAAATGATATACTTCAATAACTTTTTCAGAATAAAATTAAGGACGAGGAAATGCAAAAAATAAAAACGTTTATCGCAAAAGATATTGATATCAAACGCGCTTGTTATGTCATCGACGCCAAAGACAAAATCCTAGGACGCATCGCGACAAAGGCCGCGGCAATTCTACGCGGAAAACACAAAGTCATTTTTACGCCAAATGTTGACTGCGGAGATATGGTCGTTGTCATCAATGCCGATAAAATCCGTGTTACAGGCAAAAAGTTGACCGATAAAATCTACAAGCGCTATACCGGATACCCAGGCGGTGTTAGAAAAGTTCGTTTAGAAGAAATGCTCAAGAAACATCCGACCCAAGCCATTACGCTGGCTATCAAGCGGATGATCCCAACCGGCCCCTTAGGATACCGGGTTATCAAGAAATTACGTGTTTACGCGGGTGATCAGCACGAACACAAGGCACAGAAACCAATTGCATTAGAGGTCTAATCCATGGTAGAAATTGTAAAATTTTCAGCAACAGGCCGGCGAAAAACTGCCGTCGCACGAGTGAATTTAAGCCCGGGCAGCGGAAAAATTGTCGTCAATGAATTTGCTATTGAAAAATATTTCACGCGGGAAACCGATCGAATATTGCTCATGGAGCCTTTGCGGTGTACGAACTCAATTGCTAAATTTGATATTATCGCCAAAGTTTTTGGCGGAGGAATAACCGGCCAAGCGGGCGCTATGAAGCTTGCTATTTCCCGGGCTTTAGCTGTTTGCGATGAGGAAAACCGAAAAGCCCTGAAAAAAGAGAACTGCTTAAGCCGCGACCCCAGAATGAAGGAACGTAAAAAGCCGGGGCAGAAAGGTGCACGTAGAAAATTCCAGTGGGTTAAACGGTAAACCTATAGCAGCCAATTAAATAAAGAAATTTAAAAACCTATCTCCTCGACAAAAACGTTGACGAGATGGGTTTTTTATTTTAAGATAAAACATTGTTTTTTAAATTCGATTTCAACAAAACTTATTGAAAATAAAAGGGATAAAAATGATCCGAGTCGGTATTGTAGGGATTAGTGGTTATTCAGGCGAACTGCTTTTAAACATCCTCTTAAAACATCCGCAGGTACGTATCACTTATGTCAGCGCCGGGACCACCAAAGGAAAAATTGAAGATATTTTCCCCTATCTAAAGGGAAAAACAAGCCTTGTTTGCGGCGAATTTGATGCAAAAAAAGCGGCCGCATCGTGCGATGTCGTATTTTTAGCGGTCCCGCATACGGCTTCACTTAAGATAACTCCCCAGCTTTTAGCCGAGAAAAAGCGGGTTATTGATCTAAGCGCAGATTACCGGTTAACCGACACAAAAATATTTGAACAATGGTATCACGTCGCTCATTCCGATAAAAAGAATCTGGCGCACGCGGTTTACGGGCTTCCGGAGCTTTACCGGGAAGATATTAAAAATGCTCAATTGATCGCAAATCCGGGCTGTTACCCGACCACGGCAATTTTAGCTTTAGCGCCGATCATGGCCATGAAAGCAAAATCAGTCGCGTCCGTCATTATTGACGCCAAATCAGGCACCACCGGCGCGGGACGAAAAGCCGCGGCAAACTTACTATTCGCAGAAGTGAATGAAAATTTCAAGGCTTATAAAGTGCTTTCACATCAGCACACACCGGAGATTGAGCAAATCTTGTCTTCGTTGGCGAAAAAAGATATTAACCTAACGTTTACAGCGCATCTTTTGCCCGTTAGCCGGGGAATTTTGGAAACTATTTATGTTCAATTTAAAAATAAAAGCGCGTTAGAAAATCTTCACGGCCTTTATACGAAATTTTACAAAACGGAACCTTTCGTCCGGGTTTTAACTCCCGGTTTGCAACCGGAACTAAAATTCGTCAACGCAACAAATTATTGCGACATTGCTATTGTCGTCGATGAAGCGAAAAAATTGTCGATCATCACCAGCGCTACCGACAATCTTATGAAAGGCGCGTCGGGGCAAGCGGTGCAAAATATGAATATCATGTACGGTTTCGATGAAACGGCAGGGCTCTTATGAAAATTATAAAGGGGGGCGTCACAACTCCGCAAGGATTTACCGCTAACGGAATTTCGGCCGGAATTAAGAAATCTGGGAAGCCAGATCTTGCGCTTATTGCGAGCGACGTTCCTGCTATAGCCGCCGGAGTTTTTACTAAGAATTCTGTAAAAGCCGCACCACTCATTGTAACAATGAAAAATATCGCCTCCGGCAAAGCCCAGGCCATTATCGCCAATAGCGGTAATGCGAATTGCTTTACCGGAGATTTCGGGCTTCTTTACGCGCAAAAATCAACAGAATTGATCGCCAAGCTCCTTAATATAAGCGCAAAACTTGTTTTGGTGACATCGACGGGAATCATCGGAAAACCTTTGCCATATCAAAAGATCGTTCATGGCGCGCCACGACTGGTCGCCGGTTTAAATTCTAGCGGCGGACGAAAAGCCGCCAAAGCCATTTTAACGACCGATCTCGCGCTCAAAGAAATTTCCGTCCAAATTAAATTGAGCGGAAAAAAAGTTTCGATCGGCGCCATGGGCAAAGGTTCGGGAATGATCGCGCCCAACATGGCCACAATGCTAGGGTTTATCACAACGGATGCGGCCATTAGCGCACCCATGTTAAAAGCCGCGCTTAAATGCGCCATCAATAAATCGTTTAACAACATTACCGTTGACGGCTGCATGAGCACCAATGACATGGTTGTTGTTTTTGCTAACGGTTTAGCCGGCAATAAGCCGATCATAAAACAGGGAAAAGAATTTAAAACTTTTTGCGATGCCTTAACTTTTGCTTGCGTTGATCTGGCTAAAAAGATCGTCTGGGATGCTGAGGGGATCACAAAATTCATCGAGATCACAACAAGCGGCGCAAAAACGGTTGAACAGGCAAAAAAGATATGTTTCGCGATAGCCAACTCAAATTTGGTCAAAACAGCCGCCTACGGAAATAATCCGAACTGGGGACGGGTTGCGGCTGCCGTTGGATCATTAGGATTTCCCATTACCGAAAAACAACTGAAGATCCGGTTTGATTCTTTTAAAAAGAAGCACATCCACATCAATGTCGATGTCGGATTAGGAAAAGAGAAGGCAACCGTTTACACATCGGATCTATCTGTGGAATACGTGAATATCAATGGACGATATAATTAAAAAAGCCGGGGTTCTGGTTGAAGCTATTCCGTATATCCATGCCTTTCGGCGGAAGATATTCCTAGTTAAATACGGCGGAAGCATCCTGGAAGATGCCACCATCCGAAAACATGTCTTAGAGGATATTGTTTTCTTAAGCTATGTCGGGATCCGAGTTATTTTGGTGCACGGCGGCGGACAGAATATCAACGCGCGTTTGACCGAGATCGGAAAAAAAGCGGAATTTCACGAAGGCATTCGAGTTACCGATAAAGAAACATTGGATATTGTTTGCGACGAGCTTGATAAGCTCAATAAAAAACTCGTGGAAGAAATTAAAACTTTGCGCGGCGATGTGGTGGGTTTACGCGGCCATCACAATATTGTCCACGTTCAAAAGAAAAAAGCTTCTCGCGACCTAGGTTTCGTGGGGACCATTACCTCCGTTGACCAGGAAGCCATTGAAACGAACTTGAAAAAAGGGCAAATTGTCGTTATGTCTCCGATGGGAATTGGCGTCGACAAACAAACGCACAATGTGAATGCCGATGAAGTCGCCGGCGCCATCGCAACATCCATGAAGGCCGAAAAGCTGGTTTTATTAACCAATGTTCCCGGTGTTTTGGCGCGCCACGAAGACAAAGACTCTTTGATCTCATCGGTAACGATCAAGGACGTTGAGACGCTCAAGAAAAATAAGATCATTCAAGGCGGCATGATCCCTAAGGTTGATTCATGCGTTGAAGTCTTACTGGGTGGAGTTACCAAAGCGCACATTATTGACGCGCGATTGCATCACGCGCTTTTACTGGAAATCTTTACCGACCGAGGCGTCGGCACACAAATTATCAAAGAATGAAAAAACAAGAAGTTTTCGACAACTATAACAATTTCATCCTTTCCACTTATACGCGAACAGCAGGTGTTTTCGTTAAGGGCAAGGGAATGACTTTAATTGATATGGACGGAAAGAAATATCTGGATTTCTTTCCCGGATGGGGTGTGAGCAATGTCGGGCATTGTCATCCGAAGGTGATGAGCGCCGTGCGCGATCAGATCGGAACACTCATTCATCTTCCGAATAATTTTTATCATCCCCAGCAGGCAAAATTAGCCAAAGAAATTGTGCGATGGTCTTTTCCGTCAAAAGTCTTTTTTGGCAATAGCGGCGCCGAGGCTTGCGAAGGCGCTATCAAGTTTGCCCGGGTTTTCGGACAAGGCCGTTATGAAGTCATCACTTTCGAGAATTCTTTTCATGGCCGAACGCTCGCCGCTGTTACCGCGACGGGACAAAAAAAATATAACGCGCCGTTCGCGCCTTTACCGGAAGGGTTTAAAACAGTTGCGTTCAATGATATAGAAGCTATTAAGTCAGCCATCACCGATAAAACCGCCGCTATTATGTTAGAACTTGTTCAAGGCGAGGGCGGCATCAACGTCGCCAAGCCGGAATTCTTAAAAGAGCTTCGGCAATTGTGCGATGAAAAGAAATTGCTTCTTATTTTCGATGAAGTTCAAACCGGTATGGGACGATTAGGGGAAATGTTCGGATTTAAAGCGTTTGGTGTCGTGCCGGATGTGATGATATTAGCCAAATCGCTGGGCGGCGGACTTCCTATCGGCGTTATGGTCGTCAAGAAAGAAATCGCGGATATTTTTAAACCCGGCATGCACGCGTCAACATTTGGCGGAAGCCCTTTGGTTTGCAAAGCCGCACTCGGCGCTTTTGCCGCCATCAGTAAAGATAAAATGCTCATCAATACGCGAAAAATGAGCCCGTATTTTTTCGCAAAGGCAAACGCTTTAAAGAAAAAATGTTCCTGCGTCAAAGAAGTACGCGGCTTAGGGCTTATGATGGGCATTGAACTAACGATCGAAGGAAAAGCGATCTTCGAAGAATGTTTCGCGCAAGGACTCATTATCAATTGCACGCAGGGAAATGTTTTACGGCTTATGCCGGCTTTAAATGTCACAAAAAAACAGATCGATAAAGCATTTTTTATTTTGGAAAAAGCTATCAGAAAGGTTGCAGGTTAGATGAAACGTGATTTAATAGCCGTACAAGACCTATCGACGGAAGAATTAAAGCAAATTTTTTCTTTATCAAAAGATGTTAAGCAAAATAAAGAAAAATTTTCCGGATTTCTTAAAGGAAAAACGATTGCCATGGTTTTTCAAAAACCTTCTAACCGAACGCGCGTTTCTTTTGAAGTCGGTGTTTGGCAATTAGGCGGAAACTGTGTTTATCTCGGCCCGGAAGAGATCAATTTAGGAAAACGCGAATCAACATCCGATGTGGCGAAAACACTGTCGCGCTATGTCGGCGGGATCGTCGCGCGGACATTTTCGCACCAAGATGTGATTGACTTAGCAAAGTTCGCTTCGGTTCCGGTTATTAACGGGCTTTCAGATCTAGCGCATCCGTGCCAAGCCCTGGCTGATATCTTTTCTATTGAAGAAAAATTCGGGGACGTTAAAGGATTAACGCTCGCTTACGTCGGCGACGGCAATAATGTGTGCAATTCGCTTATCTTCGGCTGTGCTTTGATGGGAATGAATATTTCCATCGCATCGCCCAAAGGATATGAGCCGAATGCCGCTTACGTTAAAAGCGCAAAACGTTTTTCCGATAAAAACGGCTCCGCGATCGAAGTCAGCAATGACCCGCAAAAGACAGTCAAAGACGCGGATGTCATTTACGCCGATACTTGGGTAAGCATGGGCCAGGAAGCAGAAAGCAAAAAACGCCTCAAAGATTTTGACGGATTTCAAATTGACGCCAAGCTTGCGGGCAAAGCCAAGAAAAATTATATTTTTATGCATTGCTTGCCGGCGCATCGAGGGCAAGAAGTTACGGACGACATTATTGACGGAAAACATTCCATTATTTTTGATCAAGCGGAAAACCGAATGCATGTACAAAAAGCAGTTTTGATGTTTCTATTAGGGGGCACAAAATGAAAAAAGTTGTTTTAGCATATTCAGGCGGATTAGATACCTCTTGCGCCATCACTTGGCTCAATAAAAAAGGTTACGACGTCATTGCCTTTATCGCCGATGTCGGCCAAGGCGAGAATTTTTCCCAAATCAAAAAACGCGCTCTGGCGACCGGAGCATCCAAGGTATATGTTTTGGACCTTACAAAAGAATTTGTGGAAGAATATGTTTTTGCCGCCCTTAAAGCCGGAGCAGTTTATGAAGGGAAATATCTTTTAGCCACCGCTTTGTCGCGGCCTTTGATCGCCAAATACCAAGTGGAAATTGCTAAAAAGGAAAATGCCTCGGCAATCGCTCACGGCTGTACCGGTAAGGGAAACGATCAAGTGCGCTTTGAAGTGACCGCGCGGATCTTAAATCCAAAGCTCGAGATCATAGCGCCCGTTCGTATTTGGGAATTTAAAACACGGGAAGACGAAATTGACTATGCCAAAGAAAATAAAATTCCCGTTGATGTCACCAAGAAAAAAGTGTACTCCATCGATAAAAATATTTACGGTATTTCTATCGAATGCGGAATTTTAGAAAATCCTTGGATAGAACCGCCGGAAGACGCGTACCAGATCACAAAAAGCCCTTTAAAAGCGCCAAATAAGCCGACCTATATTGAAATTGATTTTGAAAAGGGAATTCCGGTTAAGCTCAACGGTAAAGCGCATAATTCCGTTTCCATGATTTCAAAACTAAACGATCTTGGCGCGAAAAACGGTATCGGCCGGGTAGATATGGTTGAAAATCGATTGGTGGGAATAAAATCGCGGGAAATTTACGAAGCGCCCGCCGCAACGATCTTGCATTTTGCTCACAAAGAGTTAGAGGCGCTGGTCTTAGACCGAGAGACGCTTCATCAAAAAGAGATCGTAGCGCACAAATACGCGGAATTAATTTATTACGGGCTTTGGGAAACGCCTCTAAAGGGCCAGCTCGACGCATACATTGAAAAAACTCAAAGTAAAGTCAGCGGTACCGTGCGCCTGAAGCTTTACAAAGGAAATTGTATCGTGGCGGGACGAAAATCACCGCATTCGCTTTACAAGGAAGAATTAGCCACCTACGGCGAGAAAGATGTTTTTGATCAAAAGCTCGCCGAAGGGTTTATTAAAATTTTTGGGTTACCTTATTAACATCAAAAGGAAAAGACATGCCTAAAAAACTTTGGGGTGGACGATTTACCAAGAAGATCAATCCGCTGGTAGAGGAATTCACCAAATCTATTCAGTATGATTTTAAGATCGCGCAAGCCGATATTATCGGCTCGCTTATCCATATTCAGATCTTAAAGAAAAACGGATACCTAACAGCTGAGGAAACCTTGGAGCTCCAGGCCGCGCTGGGAGAAATCTTTGAAAGCATTGAAAAGGGCAAGTTCAAACTCGATATTGCCTGCGAAGATATTCACACGCAAATTCAAAATATGCTGGAAAAAAAGATAGGCGATCTGGCGCTAAAACTTCATACCGCGCGTTCGCGAAACGATCAAGTGGTTTTCGCTACCAAGCTTTACTGCAAGGCGAATATTTCCGAGATCCAGGATAATATCAACGCATTGATCGGCAGTTTCGAAAAGATAGCCGGCGGAACCGACATCATTATTCCAGGACTCACGCATATGCAGCACGCGCAGCCTATTTATCTTAAGGATTATTTTCTAGCCTTTGTGGAAATGCTTAAGCGTGACCATGTGCGCCTCGGGCAGATATTGGGAAATATCAAGATCACCCTCGGCGCCGGCGCTTTAGCCGGAACGCCTATTGACGCGGCGCTTTATAATGAAGGGGTTTCTGAACATCTTAAGACGCAAAAAAAGAACCTGACCGATATCTTTAAGGTTGAATCGACGGTTAATTCGGTCGATGCCGTAAGCGATCGGGATTTTGTGATCGAGATCTTAAGCGCGCTTTCGATTCTAGGCATGCATCTTTCACGGCTTTCGGAAGATCTGATCATTTGGTCATCGGCAGAATTTGATTTTGTGGAAATTGACGAAAGTTTCTGCACCGGAAGCTCTCTGATGCCGCAAAAGAAAAATCCCGACGCGCTGGAACTTATTCGCGGCTATGCGGGGCGGCTGTACGGCAATTTGGTCAGTGTTTTGACGACGATGAAGGGGCTGCCGCTTACGTATAATCGGGATATGCAGCTCGATAAAGAGCCTTTGTTTAATTCCATCGAGATCGCGTCCGATGAGCTTAAGATCTTAACCGGACTAATTGCCACCTTAAAATTCAACAAAGGAAAGATCGAAGCGCAATTAAAAGACGAATCGCTTTATGCCACCGACTTAGTTTACTATTTGGTGGACAAACGAATCGCCTTTAAAGAAGCACACACACTTGTCGGAAAACTGATAAAATATTCACTTGATAATGATATCCGGATCAAGGATATGCCCGAAGAACTACTAAAGAAGTTTTCCGGAAAATTCATCAAAAAAGAAATTGTTAAATTGTTCGACCCAAAGGTATCGGTCGAATCAAAGAAATCCATTAAACGAAAGTAACCATGCACGATTTTTTATTTAAAAACAACGAGCTTTACTGCGAAAAAGTGAAAGTTTCCACGATCGCCCAAAAAGCTGGAACGCCGCTTTATATTTACAGCCGCAAAACGCTAGTCGATCATTTCACTAAAATCAAAAAGGCGTTCGCGCCGGTCGCGCCAACCATTTGTTTTGCCATGAAATCGAACGACAATTTATCGGTCGTTAAGACACTTCTTAACGAAGGCGCTGGTTTAGATATCGTTTCCGGTGGGGAACTTCAAAAAGCGTTAAAGCTTGGCGCGAACCCACAAAAAGTCGTTTTTGCATCCGTAGGTAAAACGGAAGCTGAAATTACCTTGGCCATTCGTACCGGAATTTTATTTTTTAATGTCGAATCCGTTCCGGAACTCGATGAAATAAACCGTATCGCGAAAAGATTAAAGAAAGTAACGCAAGTAGCGCTTCGCATCAATCCGGATGTCGAAGCAGCCACGCACCACTTTGTCACCACGGGAACGCTAAAAAATAAGTTTGGAATTGATCTGCGCTCGGCGCGCCAGATCTTTAAATCGCGCGGAAAATATTCCAACATAAAGATCAACGGGCTTCATGTCCATATCGGTTCACAGATAACGACATCAGCGCCTTTTATCACCGCCATCAAAAAAGTTTTGGAATTTATCCAAACCTTGCGCAATGACGGGATCGTTTTGGAATATTTGGATATCGGCGGAGGCCTAGGCATTATTTACAGAGACGAAAAACCGCAAACCGCGCAGGAATTTGCTAATGCGGTGTTGCCGCTTTTGCAAAAAACAGGGCTTAAAGTCATTATGGAGCCCGGCCGGTTTATTGTCGGCAATGCCGGGATTTTTGTCACCCGGGTTTTATATATCAAAGATAATGGCTTTAAGAAATTCATGATCGTTGATGGTGGGATGAACGACCTTATTCGTCCGTCTTTGTATCACGCGTATCATGAAATTGTTCCTATTAAGAAAACAAACGCGAAGCCGCAAACCTTTGATGTGGTTGGCCCGGTTTGCGAAAGCGGGGACTTTTTTGCCAAAGACCGAAAACTTCCCACCGTTAAAAAAGATGCTCTTTTGGCGGTGATGAGCGCCGGAGCTTATGGATTTGCTATGTCGAGTAATTATAACGCGCGTCCACGCAGCGCCGAAGTTCTGGTGGATGGAAATAAATTTGCTGTTGTTCGTAAAAGAGAAACATTCAAGGATCTCATTCGTGGAGAAGTGATCCCGGGGTTTTTAAAATGAAAAAAATAGCTTTCACGAAAATGCAGGGTGCCGGAAATGATTTCGCGGTCATTGAACACGCGAAAGGGAATTTGCGCGCGCTGGCACAAAAGATGTGCCATCGTAAATTCGGAATAGGCGCGGACGGGATTTTGGTTTTAGGAAAATCTAAAAAAACCGATTACCGTATGCGCATTTTCAATTCTGATGGCAGCGAGGCCGAGATGTGCGGCAACGGCGTACGCTGTTTGGCGAGCTATATCGTCCGAAATAAAAATCCAAAAAAGAAAATATTCGGCATTGAAACCTTAGCCGGAATTATTTACTGCGAAGCTAAAAACGGTGTCGCGCAGGCGCATTTAAGCGCGCCCAAAAATTACGCTTCCAACATCACGCTCAACATTTTTGGGCGCGCTTTAAAAGTCAACTTTATCGACACCGGCGTGCCGCACGCGGTCGTCTTTGTCGATTCTTTAGAAAAAATTGACGTGGAAAGAATCGCGCCGCAAATTCGTTGGCATAAAAAGTTCGCGCCCCGTGGCGCCAATGTCAATTTTGTGGAGCAGGTCGGGAAAAACTTTATTAACGTGCGTACCTTTGAACGCGGCGTGGAAGGTGAAACCTTAGCCTGCGGGACCGGAAGTGTCGCATCCGCCGCTATCGCATTTTTAAAAGCAAATCCGAATGCGCAAAACGCAAAACAAATCGTTAAAGTTTTAACAAAAGGCGGAGAAACTCTTCTTGTCACCGTCGAACTCATTAACGGAAAAGTCCAGAATGTTTGGCTAAAAGGAAAAACCGATTTTGTATCGGAAGGAGTTTATTACGATGATTAAGGGCTCGATCGTTGCGCTCGCCACACCGTTTTCAAACGGCCGCGTGGATGAGAAAAAAATCAAAGAGCTGGTGGAGTTTCAGCTTAAAAACGGCACCAATGGCATTGTCCCGTGCGGAACAACCGGAGAATCCCCGACACTTTCTACCGAAGAGCACGAACACGTCATCGAAGTCACCATCAAAGCCGTCAATAAACGTGTTCCTGTCATTGCCGGAACCGGTTCTAACTCCACGTCTGAGGCCATCGTTTTAACACAACACGCCGAGAAATCCGGCGCCGATGCCGCTTTGATCGTTTCGCCTTATTATAATAAGCCGACACAAAAAGGGCTTTATTTGCATTTTAATGAGATCGCCAAGAATACCAAGCTTCCTATCATCCTTTACAATATTATGGGCCGCACCGGAGTTAACATCGAACCTGTCACCATGGCAAAACTTGCCGCGGATTGTAAAAATATTGTCGGTGTCAAAGAAGCCTCAGGTTCTTTGGAGCAAATGGCCGCCGTGCGCAAACTTTGCGGGCCGAAATTTATCTTACTTTCCGGAGATGACGCCTTAACACTTCCGCTTTTAAGCTTAGGCGGGATGGGTGTTATTTCGGTTGTAGCTAACATTGTTCCGGCGGATGTTTCCGCGCTGATCAGCGCCTTCAACGAAGGAAACTTGAAAAAGGCGCAAGAGATCCACTATAAATTACTGCCTTTAGTCAAAGCGATGTTTCTGGAAACCAATCCTATTCCGGTTAAAACCGCCATGGGGCTTATGGGCCTTTGCGAAGGGAGTTTACGCCTGCCGCTTTGTGAAATGTCAGATGAAAATTTAGCGAAACTTAAAATAGCCTTAAAAGAATACGGATTGCTAAAGTAAGAAGAGAGGAACTGCTTATGATCAAACTCGCCATTAGTGGTTGTTGCGGAAGGATGGGCGCGCGAATAGCCGAATTAGCCCAGCAAGATTCAGAATTCAAGATTTTGGCCGCTTTAGAGATCCCCAATCATCCAAAGCTCAATACGCCCTTAGGCGGTGTTAAAATAACCTCCAATACCGCCGCCATCAAGGGAAGCGACGTCCTCATCGAATTTACTTCGCCTGAAGCGACCATGATGCATTTAGACGAATGTGTCAAAACCGAAACAAAAATGATCATCGGCACGACAGGTTTATCCGCCGATCAGATCAAAAAAATAAAGCTCGCTTCTAAAAAGATCCCCATCGTTTTTTCCTCCAATATGTCGGTCGGTGTTAATTTGCTTTTTAAGCTAGTCGGAGAATTGGCCGCCAGAACCGCCGGAAAATACAAAGTCAAAATTGTCGAAGCCCATCATGTCCATAAAAAAGACGCACCATCCGGCACCGCCAAAACCATCGCGCAGGCAATAGAACGGGCCAGCAAATACCCGGTTGAAGATATTCAATCCATCCGCGAAGGAGAGATCATCGGCAATCACGACGTCACCTTTGAAAGCGATGTGGACATCATCACCATCGGCCATCACGCTAAAACGCGAGATATCCTTGTTCAAGGAGCTCTTGTCGCCGCCAAGTTCATCGCCAAAAAGAAAACCGGATTGTTTAGTATGCAAGACGTATTGGGGCTGAAGTAACATGTCCCGACGTTTTCTATTCATAATGGTAGCCGGGACTCCGACTTACGCCAACGGCGTAATGTCGGAGCAAGATGTTTTAGGGTTAAAGTAATTACCAAATTCCCAATATCAAATGCCCAATGTCAAGCAAATTCCCAATTTCCAATACGCAATTAGAAATTAACATCAAAGAATGGATGTCTTAAACGAAAAAGAATTTTTCTGCCCTTATTGCGGCAGTTGTAATACGATAACACTGGAACCGGGACAGGGAAAAGAGTACGAATTGATCACCGATTGTGAAATTTGCTGCCGGCCAATCGTTGTTTCCATAAAAATGATCGGCGAAGAGGCAGAGATCACCGCCCGCGCGGAAAATGAGTAGCGAAAAGACAATTTAAATGAGCCGCAATTGGGCTATTTGATTTTCACGAAAAGGTAAGTTCCAACAATAAAGGAGAACAGATGAAAAGATTTTCATGGATGATACTGGCGGGCGTTATTATATTGTTTTCAAACGGTTGTAGTTTTGTCGGCATCGAAGACGGACAGGGCGGCATAAAAGCCGACTTTGGAAAGATCGCCGATGAGCCCTTAGGAACAGGGTGGCATTTTTTTATTCCAATGTTTTCATGGATCGAAAGATGGGATATCAAAACTCTGGAATTACAAGAAACCGCCAATGTCCCTTCCTCGGAAGGATTGATCTCGCAACTCGACATCTCGGTCCTGTACAACGTCCCCAAAGAGAATATCGTAAAAGTCAGAAAGACCATCGGCCGGCATTATGTGGCAACGGTCATCGAGCCTTACGTCCGTGAATCTATCCGCAATATAGTGAGCGGCTACGAGGTTAAAGCTCTTTTTAGTGATGACGGAAGAAATAAAATAGGCAAAGGAATGCTCAACTTTCTTAAAGAGAAACTCGAACCGCGCGGAATTAACGTTCAGGATGTTTTGTTGCGTGACGTGCGATTACCTTCGGTTTTCTCTGATAGTATTCAGCAGAAATTAAAAACAGAGCAGGAAGCCCAGCAAAAACAATTTGAACTGCAAAAAGCCAAGATGGACGCGGAGATCGCCGTCGCTAAGGCCAAAGGTGTCGCCGAGAGTAATCAAATTATCGCCGGAAGCATCAGCGATAATTATTTGCGTTATCTTTGGATAGAGGGTTTGCAAACCAGCGACAAACAAATTATTTACGTGCCGACGGAAGCAAACCTGCCCATTATGGAAGCGGGACGAACCAACTCGCTAAGAGGAGCTTTAGACGCGGGCGGCAAATAAAAGTAGAAAATTCTTAATCCCGGGAACACGTACATATAAAACGAGAGGGGAAATGCGATGAGCATTTGGGGAATTCTTGCAGGATTCATTTTGTATCTTGTACCGCTTCAATTTTTCGTGGTACGATCTATTCCGCAACCAATCGAGCGTTTGCCCTTATGCATTCTCGTATCTTTGCCTTCGCTTTTACTCGCAATTTTTTCCTGGAAAAAGCAAAGAAAGTTTTCCATTGGAGTCATCGCTGGGACAATGATTTGCTTCTTATTTCTTATCCTTTCATTTGTTCCGCACAATTTAAGATCGGCTAGCAGCGAAATGCCTATTAAGATCAACAATACAAAATAAAGGAGCTTTATAAGCATGGAGATTGAACAATCGGAACGATTAAAAATGCTTCCTCCGTATTTATTCGTTGAGATAGACAAGGCTAAGCGCGAAGCGAAAGCGGCGGGAAGAGATATTATTGATCTGGGCGTGGGAGATCCGGATATGCCGACACCGCCGCATATTATTGAAGCGCTTAAAACGGCCGCGCAAGATGGCGGTAATCATCATTATGCTTTTGACGCGGGATTGCCGGCTTTGCGCAAAGAAATATCCGCCTTTTGTCAAAATCATTTCAATGTTTCCTTAAATCCTGATGGTGAAATTTATCCTTTGATCGGCTCTAAAGAGGGAATCGCGCATCTTCCTTTGGCTATCATCAATCCTAAAGATAAAGTTTTAGTTCCCGATCCGTGTTATCCGGTTTATCGTTCCGCAACTTGGTTTGCCGGTGGAAAAGTCGTTACTTTACCTTTAAAAGCCAAAAATAATTTCCTGCCGGATTTGGAGAGAATCAAAGACGCAAAATTGCTTTATATCAATTACCCGAATAACCCAACATCCGCCACCGCGCCGCGGGAATATTTAACCGAATTGGTAAAAATCTGCAAAGAAAAGGGAATTATCATCGCATCAGATTTGGCATATTCGGAAATTTATTATGACAATGAAAAACCGGTGAGTATTTTGGAAATCGAGGGTGCAAAGGATATCGCGATTGAATTTCATTCGCTTTCCAAAACCTTTAATATGACCGGCTGGCGTTTGGGCTGGGCCTGCGGAAATCCGAAACTCATCGCCGCTTTAGCCAAAGTTAAAGCCAATGTGGATTCGGGGATTTTCCAGGCCATACAAGTCGCCGGCATCGCCGCTTTAAAAAGCGATCCGCATGATTTAGATGACCTGCGGCGCATGTATCAGGAACGCCGCGACCTATTTATCAACGGGCTTCGTTCTATCGGATGGAAAATCGCACCGCCCAAGGCCGCGTTTTATGTTTGGGCGAAACTGCCGAAGAAATTTACCGGTTCTATGGAAACCGCTAAAGCATTTTTAGACCAAGCCGATATTGTGGCGACACCGGGTGTTGGTTTCGGCGAACACGGCGAAGGGTTTATCCGCATGACGATCACCGTTCCTAAAGAGCGGCTGACGTTGGCAGTGGAGAGGTTGAAGAAAGTCATTTAGTGAAATGACTAATTCCCAATGTCAAATGGCAAATAAATTACCAATGACTAATGTCAAATAAAATACATTAGAAATTGGAAATTTGACATTTATTTAGAATTAGAAATTTGGCATTCATCATTGATGTTTATCTGTAAAGGATCAGTGTTGGCTATTGTTTACTTCGGACTTGGTTCCAATTTAGGCGATCGGAAGAAAAATATTCTTGGCGCTTTGGCGCGGATGCGCCAAAGCGCCATTCGTATCCAAAAGGTTTCGCACGTCATTGAAACCAAGCCGGTGGGCGGCCCCAAGGGCCAAAATGATTATTTAAACGCCGCGGCAAAGGGTACAACTGAACTTACACCGGGAAAACTTCTTCGAACACTTAAATCCATCGAAAAAAAGCTCGGCCGAAAAAAAGGACTCCGCTACGGCCCGCGCTTGATCGACATTGATATTTTGATCTATGAAAACAAATGGATCAAAACGCCAAAGCTGACAATTCCTCATCCGCGCATGCTCAAAAGGGAATTCGTCTTAAAACCATTAAAAGAGATCGCTCCAAAACTCGTAAAGGAACTTTTATCGTGAAGATCGTTAAAAGCATAAAACAAATGCACAGTATAGTCCTTGACGCCAAGAGAAAAAATAAAACTATCGGCTTTGTCCCCACCATGGGCTATCTGCATCACGGGCATTGTTCGCTTCTTCGCCGATGCCGTAAAGAAAATGATTTAAGTGTTTTAAGTATTTTTGTCAATCCCGTGCAGTTTTCTCCGACGGAGGATTTCACCAAATATCCGCGCGATTTAAAAAGAGACGAAAAATTTGCAAAAGACGAAAAAGTTGATATAATCTTTTATCCGTCGGTCGACGAGATCTATCCCGACGGATACCGGACCTTCGTGCAAGTGGACGGGCTCTCTGATAAGTTATGCGGAAAATTCCGCCCGGGGCATTTTAGGGGCGTTTCCACAGTGGTGATGAAATTAGTCAACATTGTTGCGCCGGACACGCTTTATTTAGGGCAAAAGGATGCGCAACAGGCGCTCATTATCCAAAGGATGCTCAAAGATCTAAACACCGATGTGCGTGTAAAGATCCTGCCGACCGTCCGCGAGAAAAGTGGTTTAGCGATGAGTTCGCGCAATAGTTATTTAGCGCCCGAACATCACGCCAAGGCAACGATCCTTTACCGTTCTTTGCAGCACGCCAAGACCATTATTGAAGACGGCGAGCGCAACCCGGAAACAGTGATTGAAGAAATGCGCGTCTTGATCTCAAGCGAAGGCGCCGAAAAAATTGATTATATTGAATGCGTGGACGCTCAAACGCTTTTACCCTTAGATGACATTAAGGGGGATATTTTGATCGCCGTTGCGGTATGGTTTGGCACAGCCCGGCTTATCGACAACATTACGGTTAGTGTGACTGAATGAAAAAAACAAAGAAGTTAAGAGTAGGTATTGTTGGCTGCGGCGCTATTGGTTCGCGCATCGCCAAAAGCATTAGCCAAGAATTAAAATCCGACTGCGCTTTAAGCGCTTTGTTTGACATCGATACCGAGAAATCGAAAAAGTTATCCGCGAAATTCTCCGCTAAAAATCTCATCAAGAAAAATTTATCCGACCTTATCAGATCTTGTGACTTGGTTGTGGAAGCCGTAACCTCCACCGAAACACAAAAAATCGTTTCGGATGTTCTGCGTGCCAAAAAACACGTACTGGCCATGAGCGTTGGAAAGCTTCTTTACGCCGATAAACTATTCGCCTTAGCGCGAAAAAATAAATGCGCGCTTCTTTTACCGTCGGGCGCGATTGCTGGTCTCGACGCTATCAAGGCGGCAAGCCTACGCAATATTTCTTCCGTTGTTTTAACCACCCGTAAGCCTCCCGTCGGGTTTGCCAACTCCGCATATATAATTAAAAAAAATATTGATTTAAACGCGATTGCCTGCGAAACTGTTCTCTTTGACGGGCACGTTGACGACGCTGTTCACTGGTTTCCAAAAAACATCAATGTGGCGGCCACACTCGCGATCGCCAGCAATTGCAAAGAAAAAGTGCGCGTGCGTATTTTGACATCACCGGAATTTAAATTGAATTCACACGAAATAGAAGTGATTGGTGATTTTGGGCGAATGGTGTCGCGCACCGATAATGTGGTGTGTCCCGATAATCCGAAGACAAGTTATTTGGCGGTGTTGTCCGCTATTCAAACATTAAAGCAATTTTTTAACACAGTAAAAATCGGAACTTAATAAAACACGAGAGGGGGTGAATCAGAGATGGCAAAGAAAATCGCAAAGGTTGGAGTAAAAAGAGAAAAAGGTTATCTTTACTTCATTGACAAGCAAGGAGACGTATCTTGCGCAAAGATGGCTCGCGGTAACAAAAAAGGCGGGTCACCTAAAAAAGTCGCGAAGGTTGGTATCAAGAAAGAAAAAGGATACCTCTACTTCTTAGACAAGCAAGGTGATGTGTCAAGCGCCCAGATGGTCCGTGGCGGCAAAAAGAAGTCGAAAAAACGTTAATTGAAATAAGAGGTTTGGGCAGCTTCTGTTCTCCTTAAAAGAAGAACAGAAGCTGCCCTCATCGCTTAAGCATTTCTTCTCAACATTCCTTCCAGTCCAAATTAATTTAAAGTTAAAGTCATGAGCAGCGAACATATCATTATCCGCGGCGCCAAGGAACACAACCTTAAAAATCTTGATCTCAAGATCCCGCGCAATCAATTTGTGGTTGTCACCGGGCTTAGCGGCTCGGGAAAATCTTCTTTAGCCTTTGATACCATTTACGCCGAAGGCCAGCGCCGCTATGTGGAAAGTTTATCCGCGTACGCCCGTCAGTTTTTGGAACAGCTGCAAAAGCCCGATGTGGAATACATCGAAGGTTTATCGCCCACTATTTCCATCGAACAAAAAACCACCAGCCGCAATCCGCGTTCAACGGTAGCCACCCAAACCGAAATTTATGATTATCTGCGCCTTTTATTTGCCCGGGTGGGAACGCCTTTTTGTTACAATTGCGGAAGAAAAATCGAACGCCAAACATCCCAAGAGATCACCGAGCAGATCCTGAATTTCAAAGAAGGAACCGAGATCAATATCCTTTCTCCGCTTATTCAGGGAAGAAAAGGTGAATACCGCAACATCCAAGCCCAAATCTCCAAAGCCGGATTTGCCCGGCTTCGGGTTGACGGAAAAATTTACGATATCAACGATAAGATCAAGCTCGATAAATTCAAAGTCCATAACATTGACGTAGTCATCGACCGATTGACGATCAAACCCAATATCAAAAAGCGTCTGACCGAATCGATTGAAACCGCGCTTAAAATGGGCAACGGCATCGCCATCATCAGCTTCTCCTCCAAAATTCCCGATAAAATTTTCAGCGAAAAATACGCCTGCATTGATTGCGGTATTAATCTTTTAGAAATTGAGCCGCGTATTTTTTCTTTTAATTCTCCTTACGGCGCTTGCCCCAAATGTAACGGGCTGGGCACCAAGATGGAAATTGACCCCGAATTAATGATCCCAGATCCGTCTAAGCCGTGGATCAACGCCATCGCTCCCTGGAAAAAAGGCGGACGCGGTTTTATGATGTATTACCGCGCGGTTTTACGCGAGATCGCTCATCTTTACCGCATCAATTTAGAATTACCGTATCAAAAGTTAAATAAACGCCAACGTAACGTCATTTTGTACGGTTCCGGCGATGTCGTCTGGGGCAGACAGTTTGAAGGTGTCGTTGCTTATTTGGAACGGCTTTTCAATGAAACCGATAATGATTGGCTCAAGGATGAGATTTCCGGTTTTATGTCCGTTTTGCCATGCCCGGAATGCAAGGGAAATCGACTCAAGAAAGAATCGCTGGCGATCAAGATCGCTGATAAAAATATTACCGAAGCCACCGCGCTATCTATTAAGGAAGCCAAACAATTTTTCTCAACGCTCAATCTCTCAAAAGACAAAAAGATCATTTCCGAGCAGATCCTTAAAGAAATTTTGCGCCGGCTCGATTTTTGTATCAATGTCGGCTTGGAATATTTAACGCTGGATCGTAAAAGCGCCACATTGTCCGGTGGGGAAGCCGAGCGCATTCGCCTCGCCACTCAAGTCGGTTCCGGTTTAGTCGGCGTTATCTACATTTTGGACGAACCGTCCATCGGGCTTCATCAAAAAGATAATGATATGCTTCTTCATACTTTGCAAGCACTGCGCGATATTGGAAACAGTCTTATCGTGGTTGAGCACGATGAAGCCACTATTCGCGCGGCGGATTATGTCATCGACCTTGGGCCCGGCGCCGGCGAACACGGCGGCGAGATCATTTACGCGGGCGATGTTCCGGGGCTTTTAAAATCCAAGAATTCTCCCACCGGACAATATTTGCGCGGCGAGCTTAAAATTCCTTTTCCGGAAAAACGCCGAGAGATCCAAAAAACAAATTTTATAAAAGTGCTGGGCGCCAGCGAACATAATCTAAAAAATATTGACGCCGCTTTTCCTTTAGGAACTTTTATTTGCATTACCGGCGTGTCCGGCTCGGGAAAATCAACCCTCATTAACGATGTTTTATATACAGCGCTTGCCGCGCAAATCAATCATTCGCGCGAAAAAGCCGGCGCGCATAAAAAGATCGAAGGCATTCATCACATTGATAAAGTGATCGTCGTCGATCAATCTCCCATCGGACGTACACCGCGCTCTAATCCGGCAACTTACACGGGAGTTTTTGGCCATGTCCGCGACCTTTTTTCCCAGCTTCCCGAATCAAAAATGCGCGGCTACAAACCTGGACGGTTCAGCTTTAACGTCAAAGGCGGACGATGCGAAGCTTGCGGCGGCGATGGAATAAGAAAGATCGAAATGCATTTTCTGCCCGACGTTTATGTTCCGTGCGAAATATGTAAAGGGCTTCGTTTTACCGAGCAAACTTTGGAAGTACGCTTTAAAGGAAAAAATATCGCCGATGTATTGTCTTTATCAGTAAGCGAGGGCTTACAGCTTTTCGAAAATATTCCGCGGGTGAAAAATACTTTGCAGACATTATGCGACGTCGGCTTAGGCTATATCAAGCTCGGACAAGCCGCCACCACGCTTTCCGGCGGAGAAGCCCAGCGCGTTAAACTTGCCAGCGAACTATGCAAATTCGCCACCGGAAAAACACTTTATATCTTAGACGAGCCGACTACGGGATTGCATTTTGCCGATGTGGATAAATTGCTGGGCGTTTTACAACGCTTGGTTGACCGCGGCAATACGGTGATCGTCATTGAACATAATTTGGAAGTCATTAAAACCGCCGATTACATCCTTGACCTAGGCCCGGACGGGGGAGATAAGGGCGGCGAAATTGTTTTTGCCGGCTCACCGGAAGAATTGATCAAATGCCCATCGTCTTACACCGGACAATACCTGAAAGATTTTTTACGCGCCAGCCATCAGCAAAAACCCGCGGGAAACTAACCACCCCTTAAATTGCAAAAACCGCCAAACCTGTTATAATGTTGGCTATGAAATTAAGAAAATTTTTTATTTTTATCGCGCTTATCTGCGTTTTTAGCGCTGCGACCTTTGCTTACGGCGAAAATGAATCCAACGAACTTCTGATGGTCGCTCAAAAGGCATTTGACGACGGATTTTATGATGTCGCTATCCGCTACGCCGAACAATTCCTAGAAAAATATCCGCAAGACACCAAGCGCACCCAAGTTAGGCTTCTTTTAGGCCAATGTCATTTTTTTAAAAGCCAATATTTAAAAGCCTTTGAAGTTTTCCAAGGCCTCCTACAGACAGTGGAGATGAAAGATACGACACTTTACTGGCTGGGCGAAACCTACCTCAAAGGCTCCGATTACGATCAGGCCATCGCGCAATATCAGCAGATCATCAGCTCCTATCCGGAATCTTTGTATTTCGCGCAAGCGCATTATTCGCTGGCTTGGGCTTTGTTTGAAAAAAAAGATTACGCGAAAGCTAAGGAAGCATTTGGTGTATTCCTGCAGAAATTTCCAACGAACGAATTATCGGAAGATGCTTTATTTAAACTAGGCGAATGTTCCTATAATGAGCGCGCTTATGAAGAGGTCATCAAACAGTTCCAGGATTATGTCATCAAATTCCAGAATTCTAAACGCCACGACCAGGCTTATTTTTACGTCGGAGAATCTTATTTTTACTTAGATAAGCTCATTGATGCCATCGGTTATTATTCCAAGGCTGTTGACATTGCCTCCAGCGATAAGATCCGCTTAATGTCAAAGATCAGTATCGCCTGGAGCTATTTGAAGCTGAGCGAATTCGAAAAGTCGGCGCAATTTTTTGATGAAGCGCAAAAACTATCGGCCGAAAAAAATCTTCCTTCCGATGAAATTTATTTAGGGCAGGCTAATCTTTATTTGGAAATGAAAGATTATCCCAAAGCCCTTGCGGCCTATGATGAACTTTTAAAACGTTCGCCACAAACAACACGGCTGGCCGAGATCTATTTAGGAAAAGCCAATGTTTATTACCTGACCGAAGACTACGAGAAAGCTTTGAATTCTTATAATCTGATTCTTACGCAGTTCGCGCAAAATCCGGACGCTTCCGAACTTTTAGAGAAAGCACGGTTTGGGTTGGGTTGGACTTATCTTAAAATGGATGAAACCGATCTGGCCATCAAGAACTTTAATGACATCATCGATCAATCCGGCAGCAAAATTACCAAGGTCAGCGCCTTAACACAAATAGGCGATATTTATCAGGATATCGGTAAGATCGACGATGCCATCATAACCTACGACAAGGTATTAACTGAATTCCCCAACAGCCTTTACACCGATTATGTTCAGTACCGCCAAGGCATCGCGCTTTTAAAACAGAATAAAACCGAAGCGGCGACCATTGCCTTTCAAAGCCTGCAGACAAATTTTCCGCAAAGCAAATACTTAAGCGACGTCAAATACTATCTGGGCGTCGCCTATTTTAAAAAAGGGGATTGGGCCAACGCCAAAGACCATTTCATCACCTTTATTGACGAACTTCCTAAAACGAACGAATTCCAAGGCGACGCCCATTATCTTTTAGCTTTATCGTATTTCAACCTAAGCGATTACGCCGAGGCGTCCAAGACATTCCAAAAAGTCATCAAGGGTTTTCCTCAGGAAACGGCATTAACGCGCGACAGCGAACTTAATTTGGCCCGGTGTTTATTTGCCCAAGGCGACACCAAAGAGGCGCTGATAAAATTTAAGATCGTCGCCTACAAATATCCGCAAACCGATTCAGCCCTAGAAGCCTTGCTGTGGCTCGGCGATTATTATTTAAAAGCTTCCG
Source organism: Candidatus Omnitrophota bacterium (assembly GCA_041649175.1). Taxonomy (NCBI): domain Bacteria; kingdom Pseudomonadati; phylum Candidatus Omnitrophota; species Candidatus Omnitrophota bacterium. The sequence goes on from JBAZNR010000002.1 coordinate 254,728, forward strand.
ATCTCGATAATGCCGTTACTTACTACACGCAAATCCTAGAATCATTCCCGGGAAGCGAGAAAAACGCGCTCGCGCATTTTAGCCTAGGCCAAGCCTATCAAGCGCAGGGGCTTTTCGATAAAGCGCTCAACGAATATAAATTTTTAAAGGATTCTTCCGACCGCGAACTTTACGCGAAGGCGCAGCTTGCCATCGCCGATATTTTCGCCAAAGAAACAAATCCCGAAGCCGCGGTCAATTCCTATAATAAAGTCGCGGCCAATTGTCCGGAATTTAAGCGCAGTGCTTTTGTTAAGATCGCCGAGATCTATCAAAATAACCGCGACTACGACAATGCTTTGAAATCTTACCAAAGCGCTTTGGGTGCCGACATCGGATTAAGCAATATCACAAGCGTGGAGCTGCAATTTTCCATTGCCGACCTTTTAGAGACATTGAATAGATCCAATGAAGCCGTCGAGGCGTATTTTAAAGTTCCGTACCTTTACCCGAACGAAACACATTGGATCAGCAAAGCGCATTTACGCATCGCGCGCATTTTCGAAGATGATGAAGATTGGGAAAACGCGAAATTAATTTATAAAAAAATCGTGGACGCGGGAACCGATGAGGTCAAATTCGCCCAAGAGCGCATTGACTGGATCGACAGCATCATGGCAACAAAGCAGTAAGTGCCCACACAAGCAAAAGCTTAATTAAGGAGAATACCAATGATAATCTGGCAAATGAACGCTTGGCAATTGATCGTCGCCGGAGGCCCTATGATGGCGCCGATCTTTTTGTGTTCGGTTTTTGCCTTGGCCATCATCATTGAAAAATTGACCTATTTCTCCAACATTAATTCTAATATCACGACTTTACGCGATACGGTCTTTGAGTTGCTCAAGAAAAATGATATTAAAGAAGCGGTTACGCAATGCGACAACAGCCCTTCGCCGGCCGCGAAGATCTTTAAAGTCGGAATTCTGAAATTTGGCGCATCCCGCGAAGAACTTAGGGAAGTCATGCAAGATGCAAGTTTGTCCGAAATTCCAAAGCTTGAACAAAAGCTAGGGATCTTGGCTACCATCGCGCATATCGCGCCGCTTCTCGGGTTTTTAGGGACCGTGATCGGAATTGCAGGAAGTTTTTTTACCTTTCAATCACGCGCTTCAGCTCTAAATTCCATTAGCGCGAGCGATCTAGCCGCAGGCATTTGGCAAGCTCTTATCGCCACCGCCGCTGGACTTATCGTCGCTATTCCGGTCTATATTGCTTACAATTATTTGGTCAGCCGGGTTAATGGCATCATCAACGAAATGGAACACGGCGCCACAGAGCTCGTCAATCTTCTCTCGGACCTTTTGGAAGCGCAATCGGCCAAAAAGGGAGGGCATAAAGTTGAGATTTAAGCGGCAGGCTAAATTAGAGCACGGCTTAACGCTCATTGATGTTGCTCCGATGGTCAGCATCATTGTTCAACTTCTCGTTTTTTTTCTGCTTTTGTCGCCATTCGTTTTTCAGAATAGCATCCAAGTCGCACTTCCCAAAACAGTAACCAGCGATGTTATTAAAGAAGAAAACCTGATCATCCTTTTGAACAGTGAAAACGTCCTCTATCTTAATAGCGCCGTCACGACCATGAAAGAGCTTGAAGCGGCATTATCCGCGGCAGGCAATAAAACTCGCCCGGTTATTATCAAAGCTGACCGCCGAGCTTCGTTGGGGCGCATTATCGATATTTGGGATCTATGCCGAAAACTCGGCATTGAAAAGATCAATATCGCGACCGATCGGACACAATAACGATCTTCTCATCGATTTAATATGCCAAAATATTCTACCTTAAAAATTATCTTTATTTCCTTCGCGTGCCACGCCATTTTGCTTAGCTTTTTTACCTTCAAGCTTTCTCCTCCCGCAAGCACAAAGCCGGCCTTTGTTTTCCTGGGATCAATTTTGCACCGCGGAGACTTTGCGTTCGGGCCGCCCACAGCAAAGAATTCTTCCGCGGCCAATATTATTCCGGAAAATTTCAACTTTATTAAAAGCGCCCCGTCAGCGCCAAAAGCCACAATATCGGAAAAACCTCTTTATAGGCAGCCGGCCGCCAAAATAACACCAAAGCCGGCTGCCTATCAACCTCCCAAATCGACGGTCAAAAGCCAAACGCCACCTTCCAAGGCCCCCGAAGCCTTGCTCGAGCCGTTAAAACCGCTTAAACCTTACGAAAATGATCTCCCTTGATCTTTCTGCGGCTGTTGCCGCTTACCTTTTTTCCGTTATCTTGCTTGTTATCGGTATATGGATATTCTATAATTACAGTACCGAGAAAAAAGGGCAGGGAGACGCGCAATATCTTCAGCAATGCCCGTTTTGCACACATGTTTTCTTTGATTACGAGAATAGCAAAGTTAAAATCTGTCCGCGTTGCGAAAGCTACATCGCAGCCGAAGACACAGGAGCAGCTCGTGAAATATCCACTCAAAACAAAAAAAAATAACAAATCCGGCATTGTCCTCATTACGGTTGTTATTATCATTTTTACCCTCATGATCCTGGCCGTAGGCTTGCTAAGCACAAACACCAATCAAGCCTTAATGAGCCAACATCAAATCGACCGTATTAAAGCCGAACAGCTTGCCAAGGGCGCTTTTTGGTATAATTATCATAATTTAACTGCCTCGGCAGGCGCGCTACCGCCTCCTCCCACTGAAACAATGGATGGAAAAACCTATTCCATCACCCAGACTAACTCCGTAGGGACAGGCCCCAACGGTACGGATACTTTCAGCTTCCAAGTTTCTAACTAATTCCGCCTTACACAAAACAGCTAATTAATTTTATCTACCAGAAAGAATAACGGCGGAAAAATAAAAAAATTATCTGTTGACGCGGTAAGTCTATTATAGTCTAATGATATCTAGGGATATCTGAGGAATACTAAGGAATTTAACGTAAGTCCTTTATGAATCATCGGCAAAGGGGATCGTATCGTGACCAGCCTACTTGACGTCGAGGAACTCGCAAAATACCTAAAGCTCCAGAAGCAAACCATTTACAACTGGTTGAGCCAAAGGAAAATTTCCGGAATAAAGATCGGCGGGGTTTGGCGTTTTGACAAGCGCGAAGTTGACAAGTGGTTAAAAGCCCAATCACGAAAGGTCCGGCATGGCGAATAAGAAACAAGTCTGCATATTCTTCGGCCCCAATTCCTTATGTTTTGTGGAAACGCAAAAGAAGGCTATTACGAATTTCTTTGATGTTCCCCATAACCTGCTGGATAATACCCAAAACACCGCTTTACCCAACGACATCAAGCTTACCGCCATTATTCAAAAGTCCTTAAGAGACCGTAAAATTGACACCTCTGAGGTTTACATTTCGCTCGCAAACCAAGACATCATCTTAAGATCATTCTTTATCCCCTGGATGGCCGCTTCCGAAGTTAAAGGCGTTATTGATTTTGAGGCGCGCCGCTACATTCCATTCAAGCTTGAAGACATCGCTTACACTTACCATTCCGCGCCGATCATTGAAAAAAAGAGCAAGCGCCTGCGCATTTTATTTGTCGGCATTAAAAAAGACGTTTTAGACCGATACTGCTCCGTCCTGGAGCAGGCCGGGCTTAAAACGCTTCTGATCGAACCGGCATCGCTAAGCCTTTTGCGGTTATTATCGCTAAAAAAGCAAGTTAACCCTAATCAGAAAACAGCTATTGTCCAGATGAACAAAGCAGAGGGAACCATCATCATCGTTGATCATGGCATTCCTCAGTTTGTCCGGGATTTCCGGCTGTCCTCCGGGTCGCACGAGCTTACACAGCTCGACCCAACGCTTTTAGGCGAGCGGATCACCAGCGAGATCCGCATTTCCATTGAATACGACCGCCGTCAAAATGCCGGGAACGTTGAAAAAATATTGCTCGTTTCATCCTTTGAGTCAAAAGACTTCGTTCAGCGTTTATCCGAGGAACTTTCGATTGCCAATATTTCAACGATCAACGCGCGGCAATTGCTTGGCGTTGAAGAAGAGGTCAGCTCCGGCGTTCTCAACGCGCTGGGCGGCAGCTTAAAAGACGCTATTCCTTTTAACTTGAACATCAATCTGATCAAGTCACGCGCGAAGCCCGTTGAGCCGGAAAAAATATTTGAAGCGCCAAAACTTAATTATAATCTTACGATCAAAATTGCCGCCGCATGCGCTTGTTTAGTCATGGCGCTTTTCGGTTTTCAGCACCTAAAGATAGCTGACTACCAAAAAAAACTATCCGATCAAATGACCAGGCAGGGAGTTTACGAATCACTTTCCATTGTGGATATTGAAACGAAGCAAAAAGACCTGGATAAAAAAATCAAAGGTTACGCGAACATACGTTTAAAGAGCAATGTTTCTTTTTTCTTACAGCGCATCCCTCATCTTCTTCCGGAGGGCGCTTGGCTGTCGCGGCTTACCATTGATTTTACCAACGCGTCTGATCCGCGGACATTTTCTGGGCGAGCGCAAAAACCCGGCGATGAACCACTAATGAATTCCCGGACATCCCTGGACATGGACGGTTTTGTTTTTGCCCAAGATCCCAATCAGCAGATCAATCTCGTTAATAAACTGATCGCAAGTTTAAAAAATGATAAGCAATTTTCACAGCCCTTTGAGGCTATTTCATTAGTGAACGCACAAAAACAGGACTTGAAAGAGCACACGGTAACTTCTTTTAAGATCATTTGCCGGTAAAACATATGGACATACAAAACATAGGCCGAGAACTTTCGCAAATTGACATTGCCAAGATTGACGTTGGAAAACTCAGTCAATCGCTAAAGCAACGCAAAGATATCCTTTTAAACATCGCGATCGTTGTGGCCACATTCCTTCTGGCGGGAAATATTTTTGAAAATCTTAAAGTGCAGGAAGCTAAGCTTCGCTCCGACATCAGCGGCTTTGCGACAAAAAATGACGCGATCAAGAATTACGAGAAATCACGAAAGAACCTAGACGATCTTTTAGCGTCGTTTCCTTCGGGATTTTCTGACGCGGGGCAGATGATGGACAAAATTAATGAGTTTGCGATCCTTCATAGCATTCAGATCTCCTCATTTACGCCCAAAGACGGACAGCAAACAGATTTCTACGACACGGTCGGGATCCAGTTAAGCGCTTCAGCCGCATCCTATGAAAACATCGCGTTTTTTATTCGCGACATTGAGAATTCGCCCTACGGGCTGCGCATTGAACATTGGGCGACGGAACTTGATTCTCGCTACACAACGAACACCGGCGACAGCGAACCGGGATCAGTTAAGATCAGCATAACCATTGAATCCGTTAAATTAAGAAAATGAAAAAAATCTTACTTCCGATTTGTTTAGTTTTTCTTCTGGCTTCATCCGCCTCAGGCGAGGATGAGCAAATTCTGCCTATCGCCGATGACGCGCAGGCATTTTTAAATCCTTTTGTTCCCGCTTTGCCAAAACCAGCTGTTGTAGAGCCTGTCGCTGTTGACAGCCCCATCGCCATCGTCGAACCGCAAGAGCAATTCATAGCTCAACCCATGATGGAACTTCCTAATCTACTGATCAACGGGCTCATCTGGAATACTAATCGGCCTCAGGCGATCGTTAACAATAAGATCGTCGGGCTAGGTGATACGGTGGACGGTGTTGAGATCGTTGCCATTGACCGCTCAGGCATCGAGATAGTTTTTCAGCAGCGCCATTATGAAGTCGGCCCGGATTCTAGCCCAAAAGAAATAATTAAAGAACAGCTGTTCTAAAATTTTTGGAGTGATAAAATAGCAGTATATAAAAGAGAGGGGCTCATGATCACAAGAAAAAACGTATCTATTTTTTCATTCCTTGGTTTCCTGGGATTATTTCTTTTCTTTTCTTCCGGCGCATCCGCGCAGTCTTTATCTTTAGAAGACAGGTTTTTCTTAAACCCTCAAACCTCAAAAACAATTTCCATGGATTTTAAAGACGCGGCACTTAACGATGTCTTAAAAATATTTTCCCAACAATCGGGCTTGAATTTTATCGCCGAACAAGAAGTCATCGAAAAAAAGATCACCTTATTTTTAGACAAAGTTCCCGTTGAGCAAGCCTTAGAAAAGATCCTCAGCGCCAACAATCTGACCTACGAGATCCAGGCTGACAGCAATATTTTCATCGTTAAATCATTAGGGGCCCCGGTTAAAGAGCTAGTCACGCGGGTTTACTACCTAAAAAATGCGACGGTGCAATCATCGAAATTCAACGCAACCATAAACATCGAAGACGAAGAAGATAGCGAAGGCACCAGCAATCAAAACACAATGTTCGGCTCGACAGGCCAGGCCGAAAATGGCGTTGCGTCAGCCCTTAAAACGATCTTAAGCGAATCCGGAAAGATCGTTGAAGACCCTCGCACCAATAGCATTATTGTAACGGATATTCCCAGCCAATTTCCTTTGATTGAGCAAACGATCGCGCGCTTAGATGTTCCGGTGTCGCAAATCCTCATTGAAACAGAAATGCTCGATGTTTCCAAGGATAACGCGGATAAACTCGGTATTAAATTTGGCGATACACCTTTGACATTCACCGGCGGAGAACGTGACCACGTTTATCCGTGGAACCAAAATAACCTTTTGCGAAAAGGCTTTGCCTTTGAAGAAGCGGAATATCGGGTGGGGACAATAAGCGCGGCCGGGCTATCGGCAACGTTGCAATTTTTGCGTACGCAGACCGACACGAAAAATCTTGCCCGTCCAAGAATTTTAACGCTCAATAATCAAACGGCGCAAATTAAAATTTCGACAAATGAAGCCATCGGAGTTCAGACAGTCACAGACTCCGCGCAATCCAACGCAACGACAACCGTAGAAGCCGAACGTGTGCAAACCGGCGTTTTTTTAACCGTAACGCCGCAGGCCAATTTAACAACCCGCGAAATCACGATGGCGATCGCGCCGCGCGTTATTCAGGCGCGCTCCGGCGCGACATTCGAGGGAAAAACTTTTAAAGATCCGGAAGAGCGGGGAACAAAATCGATCTTGCGCGTTCAAGACGGCGACACAATTATCTTAGGCGGGCTTTTGCGAACAGACTTAACAAATACGACCACAAAAGTTCCGGTCTTGGGAGATATTCCTATTGTCGGCGCGGCTTTTCGCCATAAAGACAAAAGCGACATCGAACGAGAACTGATCATTTTTATTACGCCGCACATCGTCAGCGACGCAACAACCGCAAAACTCGCATTAACCACAAATCCTCAGGACATCGTGCGCGAACAAGATGTTCCCGAATCGCGTCGCCAGCAAATAACCGATACGCTAAAGCGGATAGAAAATCAAAGGTAAATCCACATGACCTATCGCAAGCTCGGCGAAATACTCGTCCAGCAAGGCTTAATTAGCGCTAATCAACTTGGCCAAGCGATCGCTGTTCAGAAAAAAGACGGCGGCCGCATTGGTGAAATTTTAGTTAAGCTTGGCATCATCAAAGAAGAAGAGATGGTTGCCGCCTTAGGTAAACAACTTCTTTTGCCCTACGCGTCGCGCAGTTCAGGGTTACTTCATCCGCAAAAAGAGCAGGGCTTGCAAGACCTCATTCCGAAGGAATTCGCTCAAAAAAATCTGGTCTTACCTTTATCACGCAACTTAAATTCCTTAACCTGCGCCGTCTTCGATCCTTTGGATCTGCTCATGATCGATAATTTACGCAAAATGACATCTTGCGAGATCAACCTTGTCATCGCCGGAAGAACCGACATCATCAAAGCCATTGATGATTTTTATAGCAGCTTGCCTGCGTCAACTTCACAAACATCGATGTTGGGGGAAGCGGTTCAAGATACCTATACGCCTAGCGCCCGGCAAACCAGCGAAGCGAATCAGATCCTTCCGTCGGATGATGAAGAAACAGAATTAAGCCTTGATAAATTGATCGCCCGCGCCGAAGAAGCCCCTGTCGTTAAGCTTGTTGACCTTATTATCCGTCAAGCTATTGATGAGCGCGCCAGTGATATTCATATTGAACCGTATAAAGACAAGATCAATTTGCGCTATCGCATTGACGGCATCCTTTATGAAATTCCGCCGCCGGCGAGGCATTTACATCTTCCCATTATTTCCCGTATTAAAATTTTAGCGAAACTTGATATCGCCGAAAAAAGGCTTCCGCAAGACGGAGCGATCGTCGTTAAGCTTGAAGATCGTGTGGTTGACTTAAGAATTTCTACCATCCCCACCATCTGGGGCGAAAAAATCGTCATGCGAATTTTAGATAAAAACGCTGTTCCGCTCGATCTCTCTTATTTAGGGTTTGAACAAAAACAACTGGACCTGATCCGTAAAGCCATTCATTCACCTTATGGCTTAGTTTTTGTCACCGGGCCGACGGGAAGCGGGAAGTCAACATCGCTTTACGCCGCGCTTCGCGAATGTGCGGACCCTAAGAAAAATATCATTACCGTTGAAGACCCCGTGGAATTTCGCCTCGACGGGATCAATCAAGTCAATGTCAAGCCGGATATCGGATTAACATTTGCTTCAGCCCTTAGAGCATTTCTACGCCAAGACCCGGATGTTATGATGGTGGGAGAAGTCCGCGATCTTGAAACCGCACAAATTTGCGTCCGAGCCGCTTTAACCGGACATTTTGTTTTAAGCACGCTTCATACCAACGATTCCGCATCCGCCGTCACAAGGCTTTTAGATATTGGTATTGAGCCATATTTGCTTATGCCTTCGCTTATTTTAGTCATCGCCCAAAGATTAGGCCGAAAACTTTGCCCCAAATGTAAAGAAGCTTATGAACCGACGCCGGAACAACTCGGCGGCATAAAGATCAAGGCCGATCTAATTTACCGCGCCAAGGGTTGCGAAGAATGCAATCAAACAGGATACAAAGGACGCATCGCTCTTGGCGAGATCATGCCGATCGACGAAGAAATTCGAAAGCTCATTGCCGGCCACGCGTCCTATATGCAGATCAAAGATGTCGCCCGGAAAAACGGAATGGACACATTGTTTGAATCTGGAATAAAAAAAGTTGAAGCAGGATTAACCAGCTTGGAAGAAATTCTTAGTGTCGCCCTAAGCTAAAGGAGAGTTTCGTGCCGCGTTTTTCTTATACCGCTAAAGATATTAACGGAAAGACCGTAAGCGCAACAGATGACGCGCCGGATCAAGGCGCACTAGTCTCGCGACTTCAAGCGCAAGGTTATTTTATTGTCAGTGTTGCGCCCTTTAAACCAACCGCAGGAAAAAGATCTGACGGCAGGCCGGTCGTCAAGGGAACATTCACCCATAATAAAGTCAATTTAGATGATCTCTTGATGTTCTGTCATCAGCTTTCTACTATGCTTAATTCCGGGGTTACGCTCACACGAAGCCTTGATGTCATTTCTATGCAGGTGGAAAGCAAACAACTCTCCGAAACATTAATTGAAGTTAAAAAAGATGTTGAGCACGGTGGATCTTTAAGCGCTAGCCTTGCCAAGCATCCAAAAGTTTTTAACCAATTTTGGGTCAGCCTTATCGAAGTCGGCGAGGCCTCCGGAACCATGCCAACCGTCTTAGAAAAGCTCGCGACCTATATGGAACAAGAGTCTGCTTTCCAGGCTTCCATTATTTCAGCCATCATTTATCCTGCCATTCTTATGCTCGTTGCTACAGGTGCCATTGTCTTTTTTGCCTTGGTCATCGGGCCAAAATTTAAGACGATCTTTGACCAATTTCACGTTCAATTGCCCCCTTTGACCAGCGCGCTTTTAGTTGTTTTTGACTTTATAAAAGAGAAATTCCTCGTGTTGATAGGCGCCATTTGTGCTATATTTATACTAATAAAGAAGTACATCGCAACGCCGAAAGGGCAATTACAATTTGAAGGATTTTTATTCAAGATCCCCAAATTCGGCTACGTTATGAAAACAATTGTGGTGGAACGATTTACCTCACAATTGTCCATTTTAGTAGATAGCGGTGTCCCGATCCTGTACGCTTTAGACATCGCTCAGCGCATGGTGGGAAACAGAACTTGCGCTAATGTTATTGGTGAAATAAAAAATAATGTCAGGGAAGGAAAGCTTGTCGCGGAACCGATGATGAAAAGCGGATTCTTTCCTCCCATGGCCGTTCAAATGATCTTGATCGGCGAAGAGACCGGAGAACTCGGCAAAATGCTTAGAAGCGTTGCCGAGTTTTATCAAAATTACGTCCAAACGTTTATGAAGCGTTTTGGAACGATCTTTGAGCCCGTGATGCTGGTTTTTATGGGCGCTGTCATCGGAACTATTGTTATCGCGATGTTTATGCCAATATTTAACCTCGCCCAGATAGGCGGCGGATAATTTTTCTCAGAATACAGGAGGTGGTAAATACCAAATTACGAAAAGCTGTTTTTCGATAAAAATATACAGTCATCATACTTTTCAAACAAACAAAAGGAGGGGGAAATGAACAGGAGACTACGTAACAAAAGCGGTTTTACACTGCTTGAAATCATCATCGTCATCATCATCATCGCCATTCTCGCCAGTTTAGCCATGCCTAGGTTCTTGCGCACATCACAATATTCTTACTCAGCGGAGGCTTTGGCAAATTTATCAGCCCTACGTCAAGCCATGAATCGTTGCTATCTGTTCTCAAGCAGCTACGCGCCTTGTGATACGTTTGACGATCTCGACACCGGTGATCCGGGCTTAGAACCTAACGCACATTTTACTTACGGAATCGGCGGCTTAGCTGCTGGAACGTTTAACATCACGGCAACAGGCAGCGTTGCCGTTCCTACGGACATCATCTGGATTGATCAAACCGGCGCAAAGGGCGGTAACGGTATTTTCTCGGGAATTAGATAGTCTTATATTTTCATGACGGTGCTGAAAAGCACCGTCATGAAAACAAGGCGGTTAACGTGCAGAAAGCAGTGTCAAAAAACAATCAAAGCGCTTTTACTTTGATGGAATTGGTGGTGGTCACCATTGTTATCGCCATTCTTGCCGGCATTGCTTTACCGCACTTTACCGCCGCCCTGGAACGCAACAGGGCGGTGGAAGGTGTGAATATTTTAGGGGCGATTCGCAGCGCGCAAGAGCGCTTTGCCTTAGCTAATGGCGGCGCGTACACGACCAACATCCTTGACATTGACGTTGATATTCCTGTTCCTTTAAATTATTTTGAAACACCGGAAATTTGCGCGGGGGGGGGAGCTGTTCCTTTGGCTCGGATTCGCGACATTCCTCGACGATATCGGCTTCTCATTTACGATAATGGCGATATTGAATGTCACGGAAATGTTCTCTGTCAACGCATGGGATTTACCCAGATCGCGGCATTGCCAAATTGCCCATAAGGAAAACATGCTGAGTCGTCATACAAAAAAGGCTTTTACGTTAACTGAGCTTGTCGTGGTTGTTATTGCGATCGGCATTTTGGCCGGGCTTGCGATCCCAAAGTACACGACGATTGTTGAGCGGCAAATTGCTTCCGAAGGCGTTCAAATATTATCTACTATTCGCGCCGCACAGCATCGTTTCGCCTTGCGTAACGGCGGTAATTTTGACTTGGATGCCTCAGGAAATTTGACCAATCTTGACATCACGATCCCTGCATCTCAAAATTTTGACAGTTATCTGGCTTGTCGCACTACGTACATAGCTCAGGTTCGCAACATTCGTTTAAACTATTGGCTTTATATGGCTACCGATGGAACAATTGATTGCTGTGACGGAGCAGGCTTTGATTGCGCACGATTAGGAATAGCCACTGATGTCGGCGCGTGCATGGCGTGCAATTAGAAAGAGGCTTTTATGTTTTCATCAAATCAAAAAAGGGCATTTACGTTAATGGAGCTTTTGACGGTTGTTATCATTGTCGGAATTCTCGCCGCCTTTGCCGTTCCTAATTACATCAACACAATTGAAACTCAAATTTCCGCGGAAGGAATTAGCACATTAACCGCTATTCGCGCCTCTCAAGAGCGCCACAGAATTGAGACGGGCGCCTATGCGAATTCTGCGGCTGATTTGGATATCGGTGTTGGCCCGTCCACAAATTTTTCTGCTCCTTCGGCAAGCGCCAACGTCAATGAAGTTGGCGCAATTTCCCGTATGCAAGGCGCAACAAGGCTTTACACTATACACATCAGCAATGCGGGAACAGTTGTTTGTTGCGACCGTCTTGCGGATAATATCACCTGTGCAAAACTTGGTATTCCGGCCGGAGCATCATGTCCGGCTTTTATGATTCCGTAGAGGATGAAAACTATGCTTTTACTCAAGTCGCGAAAATCGTTTACCTTAATGGAGCTTTTGACCGTCGCTATCATTATCGGCGTCACGGCGGCAGTCGCTATTCCAAATTACAATGTTGCGGTGCAACGCTCTCAAGAGCGAAGCGCGGCCATGAACCTTCTGGCAGCCAAATCAGCTCAAGAAATATACCGCAGTGAACACGGAGAATTTTGGCCAACCCTTGCTTACGTCTGTAGCTCCGGCTGCAACGCACAAGAAATCAATCAAAATCTTCGCCTTTCTTTGCCAACGATCGGAAGCACAGCTTATACTTGCTTCGATATGAATGGTGGCCCGTATTGGTGCGAAGCAACATCCGCCGCTCCGGCTTGGACGCTGCAAAGCCGCGGCAATATTAATGCAGGTTGGCCGCGCTGTTCGGCCGGAACGTGCGAATTATGCCAACCGAATTGCCCAACGCCATAATCCATGAACAAATACAAAAACAATAAGGGTTTTTCTCTTATTGAAGTTCTCGTCGCCTCGGTTATTTTCACCATCGCAGCCGTTGGATTGTTCGCTACCGTCTCAAGCCTGCGCGGTGGCTCCGATAAGGCAGAGCGCCGGTTAGAAGTAACAAATATCGGCCGGCAACTTTTAGAAGAATTACGCTCAAAGATCGGACAAGCTGCTTGGCCACTCACTTGCGATGGAAATCCCCAACCTTGGCCTAACACGCTTTTACCAGCTGCCGGAACAAATCCAACGTATGATCGTTTATCAGCCAACCCTTTCAATTTGCAGTTTCAATATATTTGTGATGACGTAGATACAAACGGTGATGCAGCTCGAGTCCTATACAAAGTTGACCAAACAATAACTTACGATGAACCTTAAGACAAAAAAATCTCTCACGCTAGCAGAGCTTTTAACCGCAACTGTTGTCACCGGGCTTATCATGGCGGCCGTTGCTTCCATGGATTTTGCCATTCGCCAATCCGGGCAGGGAACAACGCGCAATGCCATCGTTACCATGCGCACAACCGCCACCATGGCTGACATCATTAAAAACGCATCGCTTGCCATTGGTAACGGCACGACGCTACCAAGCACAGGAATTGACCCCACAGCAAGTCACTTTTGCATTCGTCAAGATGCTGGACCGCCGCCCGGAACACCAGGGAACTACAACGACGATCGCTGGGTTTGTTATACTCTCCCCGCCGCATCAACAACGCTTTACAAGTGCATCGACGATATTCCCCCCATTGATCCCTTTGATTGCGGGCCAGCAGTACCTGGTAATGAAATCATAGGAAGTGTTGATGTTTTTGACTACAGTCTGCAGCAAGACCCCGTGCTTATGGAAAATTATATTGAGATAACTTTAAAAAGCCGCATGGATCCAACCCAACCAGCAAGTGTCACCAATCCGGAATATACACTTACCTCCCGCGTGCGCCCCGACAGCCATAGCTTCTAATTTTTGTGAAGATAAAAACTTGTCACAAGCCCCTTGTTTTGCTAAGATACCTCTTCACGTAGACCGTTCAATTAAAAAGATTCCGCGTTTGAATTAAAAGATTACTATTAAAAGATCATAACTTTTCGATGGGCCGATAGCTCAGCTGGGAGAGTGCCTGGTTCGCAATCAGGAGGTCGGGGGTTCGATCCCCCCTCGGTCCACTTAAACTTTCAGACTTCAGCCTTCAGCTTTCAGCACAAAAAGCTGAAGGCTGACAGCTGACAGCTGAAAGCTAAAACATGCATCGATTTTTCTGCCCGCAAGAAAATTTCATTCAAACAACCCTCACCATCACAGACCAAAAAGAAATCCATCATTTAAAAAATGTTCTACGCCTAAAGGAGGGTGACAGAATCGTCCTTTTTAACGGACAGGGAAAAGAAGCGGACGCAACGATCACTTCGATTGCCGAGAACGCCATTGAGGTCTCCCTAAGCGACATCCGACAAGACGAAAAGAAAAATTTCACGATCATCTTGGCCTGCGCCATTCCTAAAAAAGCAAAGTTCGAATCTATCATAGAAAAATGTACCGAGCTCGGCGTTGATGAAATTATTCCTCTTAAAACGCAAAGAACCGAAGTTATCTTTTCAAAAGAAAAAATGCCGGATAAGGTTAAACGCTTTCAAACCGTTGCCATTAATGCCTCCAAACAATCCAACCGAAAAACAATTCCCGCTATCCATCCGGTTTTAAGCTTGTCAGAGGCGCTTAAGCATATTGATAATTCCACACTCGCCTTGATCCCGCATCTCTCCGGAAAAAGGAAATCGCTTCATGAGATCATGAGTCAAAATCCGCATGCCAAAAAAATCATGTTTTTTATCGGCCCTGAGGGTGATTTTACTCCCGAAGAAATCGCTTTAGCCATTAAATCCGGATCCATTGCCGTTTCTCTGGGCGAAACAACGCTTAAAGTTGACACCGCCGCTATTTCTGTCGTCGCCTTTGCACAATTACTTTTGGCAGATGAAAAATAAAAGAGAAATCCTCTGCCTTGCCGCCATTTTCTTTTTCGCGTTAGCCTTACGCCTCGCCTACATGTTTTTCCTCAAGAAAGAATACCTTTTCTATGATCACCCGGCAGACGATGTTTTGTATTACCAAGAGTGGGCCGGAGAAATTGCCGCAGGGGACTGGATAGGCAAAAGAGCTTTTTGGGGGATGCCGCTTTATCCTTACTTTCTGGCGATCCTCATGCCATTTTCTTTCGGAAGCACTGAAGTGCTTCGCATTTTTCATCTTATCCTGGGAAGCGCCAACGTCCTTTTGGTTTATTTTATTGCCAAGCAGATCTTTTCAAGGCCGACAGCTTGGCTGGCCGCTTTTTTTACCGCAACAAATTTTATTTTAATCTACTACGATTGGCTCATGATGCCGGTCACACTCATCATTACGCTAAGTTTGATCCTTGTTTACGGGTTTTTAACGCTTAGCCCTTCGTCGAAAAGATCTGAATGGTTCATCCTGGGAATTGTTTTTGGTTTAAGCACATTATCCGATGGAAAATTCCTGATATTCTTTGCTTTCACGCTTATTTATCTTGCCTGGCAATATCGCCCTCCGGGCAAAAAAACTTTTATAAAAGTTTTTTTGCCCCTGATCGCCGGCGCGCTCATCATTATTCTTGGCGTTGCCATACGAAACCGCGTAATCGGTAAAGATTGGGTTTTAACCAGCGCTCACGGCGGGATCAACTTCTATATCGGCAATAATCCGAAAGCCAGCGGAGTTTTTGACAATCCTCAATTTATCCGCCCGGACCATAACGGATTTGAAACCGACACGCGCATTATCGCCGAGCAAGCCTTAAAAAGAAGTCTTCGCCCATCGGAGGTTTCACAGTTCTGGATGGATCAGGGAATCGAATTCATCCGGAAAAATCCCGGGCAATACTTGAGCCTCTTAGGAAAGAAAATTGCGGCATTTTTTCAAGATACCGAACGGTCCTATGATATTGACCTGGTTTTTCAAATTCCGTATAAAAATAAATTTGACTTCAACTCATTGCGCATTATTTTTCCGCTGGCAATCACCGGATTCATTTTTGCTTTCGTGAATTCTAGAAAATTTGCTTTTCCCGCGCTACTCATCGCCAGCCAGCTTATCTTTACGCTTTGTTTTTTTCTAATTACCCGGCATCGCGCGACGATCTTGCCGTTTTTGATCATATTCCAATCTTTTTGTATTATCTGGGCTATTAATCAAATCAAAGAGAAAAAATGGAATATGCTCATCATAGCGGCTCTTATTTCTCTCGGGATGTTCTTAATTTTAAAACCGGTATCCATTGATCCTAAAATCGTGTCATTTTTAAGATCAAGCAAGGCCGGCCCTCTTTTAGCCGAGCAAAAACGCTTCGATGAAGCCCGTAGGGAATACTTATCAGCTCTTAAATTGCAGCCCTTCGACGTAAACTCCATCTACAATCTTGCCAATACCTATGTCGCCGAAAATAATTTTAAAGATGCGATTTCCTGGTACGAACGCGCCTTGCAGATCAATCCCCGGGATGTTGATGCGCTTTATAATTTAGCTTATTGCCAGGAGCAAAATAAGAATACAAATACCGCCATCAAACTTTACGAGGAATTGTTGCGTCTTTCTCCGGAAAGCTTAGACGGCCATTACCGTTTGGGAAATATTTATCTATCGCAATCACAGTGCGAAAAAGCAAAAACTCATTTCAACATCATCGCTCAGAGCAATCCTTCTGTTCAAGATGAGTTAAAAAATGCCTTGGATTCATGCCGCCCTTGAACTTTTCTAACAATAACAATAGTTTTTCTTCTTAATCTATAACTTGTTCTATCGCAACGGTTTATTCTTGTTTTCCGTCTATCGAAAATGTTGACAACCCAATAACACTCGTGTATAATTTCACTCTCTTAATTAAATTTTAGAAAGGAAGTGGTTCATGGCTGAACAGAAAAAATCAGTTGAAAAGGCTGCCGAAAAAGACAAGGGAGCCGAAACTGCCCACAGGCAAAAAGCACTCGAACTTGCCTTAATCCAAATCGAAAAACAATTCGGAAAAGGTTCTATTATGAAGCTGGATAGCACCGTCAATATGGATATTGCGGCTATCCCGACAGGATCTTTGTCCTTAGACCTTGCCTTAGGCATCGGTGGTGTCCCTCGCGGAAGAGTCATCGAGATTTATGGACCGGAATCATCCGGAAAAACAACGCTCACCTTAAGCATCATTTCCCAAATACAAAAAATGGGCGGTGTGGCGGCTTTTATCGACGCGGAACACGCTTTTGATTCAAATTACGCCAAAACCGTCGGCGTAACACTCGAAGACCTTTTGATCTCGCAACCTGATACCGGTGAACAAGCCCTCGAGATCGCCGAAACGCTGGTACGCTCAAATGCCGTCGACCTCGTGGTCATTGACTCCGTCGCCGCCTTAACACCAAAGGCTGAAATTGAAGGCGACATGGGTGATTCACATATGGGGCTTCAGGCGCGTTTAATGTCACAAGCGCTCAGGAAACTAACCGCCGCCATCAGCAAATCAAAAACATGCGTTATCTTCATTAATCAGATCCGCATGAAGATCGGCGTTATGTTCGGCTCTCCGGAAACAACGACCGGCGGCCGAGCGCTCAAATTCTACGCCTCCGTTCGTATCGACCTTCGTAAAATTGAGTCTCTCAAAAATGGCGAAGAATTTGTCGGTAACCGAGTTAAAGCAAAAATTGTTAAAAATAAAGTCGCCGCTCCGTTTCGTGACGCCGAATTTGAGATCATGTTCAAAGAAGGGATCTCTTATGTAAGCGATATTCTTGATCTGGGAATTGCGCATGAGATCATTCAAAAGTCCGGCGCCTGGCTTTCGTATGAGAATGAAAAGATCGGGCAAGGACGCGAAAGCGCGCGCCAATATTTAAAAGAAAATCCGAAAATTCTTCAAAAGATCGAAAAGCAAATTCGCGAGAAACTAGGGATCAAAAAACAGTCGTAAGCTAGTTGAACAAAATCATTAGACAAGGGGGGAGGGCGCGATGAAATTCCGTATGAAAATCGCAGGTGTTCTTATCTTGTTTGCAGGAATTATTTTAGGGTTCACTATTGCCGCGCGCATTAATGTATCGCCCGAGGCAATAGCGCAACCAATATCGGACAGCGTGAATTTTTCTGACGCGATCGAGAATGTTTCCGAACAAGTCGGCCCAACGGTCGTTTCGATCCAAACGGAAAAGATTGCGAAACCACGCGTCCAACAGCGCCGTTATTACGCGAGTCCTTTTGGCGGCGGCTCAGAAAGCCCTTTTGAAGACGATCTTTTTAACCGGTTCTTTGAAGATTTTTTTGGCGAAATGCCGGATTTTGAACAAAAGCGTTCCGGATTAGGTTCCGGCGTCATCATTGACAAAGACGGCTATATTTTAACGAATGAACACGTTGTCAGTGATGCCGACATTATTACCGTAACATTATCCGACGGAAGAGAATTTAAAGGAACCTTAAAAGGGACCGATCCGCGTTCCGACCTGGCAGTTATAAAAATTAGCGCGCCCAATCTTCCCGTAGCGAAATTGGGACAATCCGACAATATCAAGATCGGACAATGGGTTGTCGCTATCGGCAATCCGTTCGGATATCTTTTGTCAAATTCCGAACCAACCGTTACCGCCGGGGTTGTCAGCGCTTTACATCGCTCACTTCCCAGGACTTCGTGGCGTGATAGTGACTATACCGACCTGATCCAAACAGATGCCGCGATCAATCCCGGAAATTCCGGCGGGCCTTTAGTTAATTTACGGGGTGAAGTTATCGGGATCAACGTTGCCATATTTACCACGTCCGGCGGGTATCAGGGCATCGGATTTGCAATTCCTATTGATACAGCCAAGCGCATCGTACAAAGCCTGATCGAAGGCAAAAAAGTTGAATACGGATGGATCGGTGTCAACATTCAAGAAATTGATGAGAAATTAGCCAAGTATTTTTCTCTATCCGGGCCGCAAACGGGAGCATTGGTTTCTCAGATCCTAGAAGACAGCCCGGCGCAAAAAGCCGGAGTAAGAAACGGCGATATCATTGTCGCCGTTAACGACCAACTCGTCAGAAAGCCGGCACATCTTATTAAGGTGATCGGAAATACTCCGGTTGGACAAAAGATCAAGTTAAAAGTTTTACGTGATAAAAAGCCGCTGGATATCACCGTTGAGGTTGCGAAAAGGCCCGAGTTCGACCAGGAAGGAAAGATAATCACGCAACAAACAGAAAATGATGATGCGATCGAAGATGACGGACATGTTTCTTGGCGCGGCATGGATGTTCAATCATTAACGCCGGAGCTGGCGAGCCGTTTGCGTTTAGAAAACAATACCGGCGTCATCGTCGATAGTGTAGAGCCCACAAGCCAAGCGGACCAAGCAGGATTACAACGAGGCATTGTCATCACCGAGATCAATAAAAAACCGATCAAGAATATCAAAGATTTTAAGGATGCGGTAAAAAATGAGAGCGGCGATTGCCTGATCCAAACAAATCACGGCTATCTCGTCATTAAGTTCGCAAAGGAATGAACCCCGAAGACGTAACGCCGGAATTCTCAAAAGCAAAAGCGGCCGCTTTTAGGCTGATCAAGGTACGAAATCGAAGCACCAAAGAGCTCATTGATCGATTAACAAGAAAAAGGTTTTCAAAAAGTATTATTGACAGCATTCTTCAATACCTTCAGAAAACACAACTCGTCGATGATGCGCAATTCACCAAAGATTGGATTCGTGCCCGCCTTCATAAGCCCTACGGCTTAAGACGCATAGCTTATGAACTGAAAGAAAAGGGAATTAGCGATTCCTTGGCGAAAAATGCCATCGCGCAAGTGAAAGCCGATTACCCCGAAGAAGCGATCGTTTCTGAATTAATAAAAAAACGTGTCGAGCGTTACAAGAATTTAGAGAAAACAAAAATAAAACAGCGATTATTCAATTATTTGGCAAACCGCGGATTTAATATAGACACCATCGAGCGAGTACTGAATAAATATGACGGCTAATGAAATAAGAGCAAAGTTTTTGGACTTTTTTGCCTCCAAAGGGCACAAGATCGTGGAGAGCGATTCGGTCGTTCCCAAGGATGACCCGACGGTCCTTTTTACCACCGCCGGGATGCAACAGTTCAAAAAACAATTTTTAGGCTACGTTGAAGGCTACACAAAGGCGGCCACATCGCAAAAATGCCTTCGCACGGACGATCTGGACAAGGTCGGCAAGACCGCCTTTCATCATACCTTTTTTGAAATGCTGGGAAATTTTTCCTTCGGCGATTATTTCAAGAAAGAAGCGATCACTTGGGCGTGGGAATTTTTAACGCATGCGTTAAAAATTCCCAGCGAAAAGCTCTGGGTTTCGGTGTACAAAGACGACGACGAGGCATACGATATTTGGCTAAATAACATCAAAATCAAAAAAGAGCGTATTGTCAAGTTGGGCGATAAAAGCAATTTCTGGCCGTCGGAAGCTAAAGAAAAAGGCCCCAATGGTCCTTGCGGCCCGTGTTCTGAAATTTTCTATGATTACGGTGTAAACCCGAATTGTCCCAACGGAAGCAAGTGTGATCCCGATTGCAGCTGCGGACGTTTTTCGGAGGTTTGGAATCTGGTCTTTACACAATTTAACCGTAAGGAAGGCGGCGTTCTAGAACCGCTTCCCAATAAAAATATTGATACCGGAATGGGTTTAGAACGCCTAGTCGCGGTTGTTCAAGGCAAAAAAAACAATTATGAAACCGATTTGTTTGAGCCGATTATTTCCGCCATTACGCAAGAAACAGAAAAAGAAAATTGCAAATTGGAAAGAGTCGAGAAACTTATCATTGCCGACCACTTGCGCGCCATCGTTTTTGGAATTTGCGACGGCGTTATTCCGTCTAATGAAGGCCGCGGCTATATCGTTAAGAAGCTTATTATTGACAGCACCGATTTGATTTTACAAAAAGGAGTGGAAAAACCGATTGTTTATAAGCTTATTCCAAGCGTTATTCATGCAATGAAAAACCCTTATCCCGAAATTGCAGAAAAACTCAGCGATGTTGCAACAGTTATCAAGAAAATAGAAGAAGGGTATATAAAGCTTGAGAAAGAGCGAATTCCTGAAATTAAAAAACTTGTTACCGATGCATATGCAAAAAATCAAAGTCTACAAGAAAAGCGACACGAACTCGTAGAAATTATGTTTAAATACCGCGACACTTTCGGGCTAACATTGGCGGCAATTAGCAAAGCAATTTTGGAAACCTCAATCGGTAAAGACGAGTTGCAAGAAGGTATCAATCGTTTTCCAAGCAAAATGGACGAGCAAAAAGAACGTTCCCGCGCCTCCAGTAAAATGACCGGTGATGTTTTCGCGGAAGCCGGAATTAATCTCAACGTTCCCAAAACCGAATTTTTAGGCTATCAGAAAAATGAAGCTGGCGTGAAAATCCTAAAACTGCTTATTGAAAATAAAGAAGTCGCGGAAGCTAAAAAAGGCGATTCCATAAAAATCATCTTAGATAAAACGCCCTTTTACGCAGAATCCGGTGGACAAGTAGGCGACAGCGGAACAATTTCTAAAAGCGGCTCTGTTATTAAAGTTACAGACACGCAAAAATTTGCCGACATTTTTATTCATACCGCAACAGTCGAAAGCGGCTCATTTAAAGAAGCTGACGCCGTAACCGCAAAAATTGACGAACCGCGCCGGCTTTCTATTATGCGCAATCATACCGCCACACATCTTTTGCAGGCCGCTTTAAGAAAAGTTCTAGGCGCGCATGTTCAACAGCAAGGATCACTCGTCGCGCCCGAACGATTGCGTTTTGATTTTACGCACCCGCAAGGCGTAACTAAGGACCAGCTTGCCCAGATCGAAACGCTCATTAACGGCTTTATTGCGGCGAATGACCAAATCGAAAAACACGTGATGCCCATTGCCGAAGCGAAAAAAAGCGGCGCCTTGGCCTTCTTCGCCGAGAAATATGGCGAAACGGTGCGCGTTGTTTCCATTGACGGTTATTCCAAAGAATTTTGCGGCGGAACACATTTGAATAAAACCGGCGAGATCATTTCTCTTAAAATTACCGGCGAAGGCGCCATCGCTCAAGGAATACGCCGCATTGAAGCCGTGACCGGAACTTATGTGCAAGATTGGCAAAAAGAAAAAGAATCCCAGGAACAGCTCCTGCGGCAATCACAACAGCTCAAGGAACAGGAAAAGCAAGAAAGCGAACAAAACTTTACGAACATCAAAAACTCAATTGATGCTATTATTAAAGAATCGACAATGATCGCCGATGCAACCATCGTCCGCCGACATTTTAAAGATATTGATCCGGGATTATTGCGCAGGGTTTCAGACTTGATCAAACAAAAGGTGAGATCAGCGGTCATCATTTTAACCTGTGAAAAAAGCGGCAATGCTCATATTTTGATCGCCGTCACTGAAGACCTGATCAAAAAAGATATTAAAGCCGATGAGATCGTTTCAAGGATAGCCCCAATCATTGACGGTAGCGGCGGCGGCCGGGCGCAAATGGCTCAAGCCGGAAGCAAAAACCCCGCAAAATTACCGGAAGCACTTAAAAAAACTGAATCCATCTTGAAAGAGTTGATCGAAAAATGAAAATCTTAAAACAGGGAAGCGCAGGCTTAGAGAAAATTTACGACCGGAATTTGTATATCCGCAAAAAACGCATTGAAGAACGCGTGGCGCAGATCATTGCCGATGTAAAACTTAATGGTGATGATGCTCTGCTCAAATACACCAAGCGTTTTGACAAGGTCAAACTGACTCAAAAGCAATTAAAAGTTGCTGAAAACGAGATCAGCGGCGCTTTTCAAAATATTACCAGCGATTTTATTTCCGCTTTAAAGATCATCATTAACAATGTTTCATTTTTCTATAAAAAGCAGCTAAAGAAACCTTGCCGCGTCAAAGACGGCGACGGCGTCGCTTTAAAAGAGATCATTCAGCCGCTGGATTCCGTCGGGATTTATATCCCGGCCGGAACGGCGCCTTTGGTTTCTACCGTCTATATGACGGTTGTTCCGGCTAAAGTCGCCGGCGTTAAACGCATTGTGATCGCGACGCCTCCTGATAAAAACGGCCACATCAATCCTTACATCTTGGCGGTGGCAAATTTGCTTAAAGTTAATGAGATCTATCGCATTGGCGGCGCGCAGGCGATCGCCGCACTTGCTTTGGGAACAAAAACAATTCCCAAGGTCGATAAAATTATCGGCCCTGGAAATATGTATGTTACCGAAGCTAAACGCCAGCTTTTTGGATATGTGGATATTGATATGCTCGCCGGCCCCACAGAACTCGTGGTCATCGCAAACCGATATAGCAATCCTGATTTTGTTTTAGCCGACCTTGAAGCACAAGCCGAACATTTAGGTGGGCTTGTTATTCTGATCACCACATCACGGGCGCTTCTTAAATTAGCGCAAAAGAAAATGTCCAAAGGTTATGCCGTTTTTGCTAAGAATATCGAGGAAGCCATTGAGATCTCTAATAGGATCGCGCCCGAACATTTGCAGATCCTCACCAACAATCCGCAAAGTGTCGCGAAAAAGATCCAAAACGTCGGCGCCATATTCTTAGGCCCGTATAGCCCGGCTGCCATCGGAGATTACGTCGCCGGCCCGAGCCATGTGTTACCAACGCTGGGTACCGCCAGATTTTTCTCCGGACTTTGTTTGTCCGATTTCACCCGGACCAGCCATATTATTGCTTATTCAAAGAAAGCGCTTGAAAAAGCGCGTGATCCTTTAGAAAAAGTCGCCACCATTGAAGGGTTAATAAAACATTACGAATCCGTTAAGGTCAGATTTCAATAGTTCAATAGAAAGGAAATTGTATGAAACAGCGTAAGGCACTGGAAAAACGCAAAAGCACCGAAACAGAAATAGAAGTCAAGCTTAGCCTTGACGGTAAGGGAGAAACAAAAATAAAAACCCAGATCGGCATTCTTGATCATATGCTGCACCTCTTTGCTTTTCACGGATTTTTTGACCTGGAATTGATCGTCAAAAAAGCCGATACTAATATTGACATTCACCACACCAACGAAGACATCGGCATTGTTCTAGGAAAAGCTTTTAAGGCAGCCTTGGGCGAAAAAGAAGGTATTCGCCGTTTTGGCCTAGCCGCCGCGCCGATGGAGTCTACCATCGGAACATGTGTTATTGATATCAGCGGCCGCGGGCATTTTAAGCTGAACATTGCCGGAAACCAAACAACTCATCCGGCATCGAAAGAGCAAGACGGATACGCCATAACATACTTGGAGCACTTTATGGAATCATTCGCGAAAAGCTTGAGCGCGACCATCGGCATCACCATTCAAAACCCCAGCGATGATTTGCACACGAATCTAGAAACTGTTTTTAAATCCTTAGGGATCGCTTTAGACCGGGCGACACAGATCGATCCTCGTCGAAAAGGTGTTCCGTCCACAAAAGGAATCATTGATTAATGATCGCCATTATTGACTACGGAATGGGAAATTTGCGCAGCGTGCAGAAGGCTTTTGAAAAAGTCGGCGCGCTGGCAACTATTACCCAAGACCCCAAAGACTTAGAATCAGCCGAAAAAATTGTCCTGCCGGGAGTGGGGGCGATGAAGCCGGCCATGGAAAAACTATCTTCACTCAACCTTGTCACGGCCATCAAGAAGTCCATCAAAGACAAAAAACCTTTTTTGGGAATTTGCTTAGGGCTGCAGCTTCTTTTTGACGAAAGCGATGAGGGAGGCAAGGTCAACGGATTAGGGATCTTAAAGGGGAGTGTTATTCGCTTTACACAACTCAAAGTTCCGCACATGGGCTGGAATCAGATCAATATTAAAAATCTCTCGTGTCCGCTTTTTTCCGGAATTGAAAATTTAACGTCCGTTTACTTTTGTCACTCTTATTTTCCAAAACCGGAAGACACAAATATCATAGCCACAACCACAGATTACGGCATAGATTTTTCATCGTCCGTCTGGCAGGAAAATGTCTACGGTGTTCAGTTCCACCCCGAGAAAAGCCAAGCGGCGGGGCTTAAAATCTTGAGAAATTTTGCGGAACTTAAATCATGATCATTATCCCGGCCATTGACATCAAAGACGGAAAAGTCGTACGCCTTTCCCAGGGACGGTTTCAGGAGATAACGATCTATTCATCCGACCCGGTCGCGTTCGCGAAAAAATGGGAAACGGCCGGCGCGAGCCTCATCCATATCGTCGATCTCGACGGCGCTGAAAAAGGCGAGATGAAGAATTTCGATGCCATCGCAAAGATCTCCAAGGCTGTTAAAGTTCCCCTGGAAGTCGGCGGCGGAATAAGAAAACGCGATGACATCTTACGCGTTTTAGGACAAGGGATCTCTCGTGTTGTTTTGGGAACGCGCGTTGTCGAAGACCGCGCATTTCTTAAAGAGATCCTGAAAGATTGGAAAGAACGTATTGTGGTGAGCCTAGATTGCTCGCATGGCATTGTCACACAAAAAGGATGGACATCCGTTTCAAATTTGAAAGCAACCGACTTTGCAAAAGAACTGCAAGACATGGGCCTGACACAATTGATCTACACCGATATTGCCCGCGACGGAACCTTGCGCGGCCCAAATCTAACCAGCATCAAAGAGATCTTAGATTCGGTCACGATCCCGGTGATCGCCTCCGGCGGTGTTTCAAATCTTGAAGACATTAAAAGCCTTAAGAAATTAGGAAGCCACCTTTGGGGAGCCATTGTCGGTAAAGCGCTTTATGAAGGAAATTTTGAATTGAAAGATGCCATAAGCTTATGCTCACAAAAAGAATAATTCCGTGCTTGGATGTTAAAGACGGGCGTGTTGTTAAGGGTGTCAAGTTCATCGGGTTGCGTGACGCGGGAGACCCCGTTGAGATCGCTAAAGTTTACGACACCAGCGGCGCCGATGAATTGGTTTTTTTGGACATTACCGCCAGCCATGAAAAACGAAAGATCATCCTTAACATTGTTCAAAAAACAGCGGAACAAGTTTTTATGCCGTTAACCGTTGGCGGCGGAATTAAAGACATTTCGGATATTCGCGACCTGTTGAACGCCGGCGCCGATAAAGTATCTATTAACACATCAGCGGTCCAAGATCCGTCGATCATTACCGACGCGGCAAAACGCTTCGGAAGCCAATGCATTGTGGTCGCCATTGACGCAAAGAAAGACGAAGAGGGATGGGAAGTTTATATTCACGGCGGGCGCACGCCCACCGGAAAAGATGTTATCCTTTGGGCCAAAGAGGCTCAAAAATTAGGCGCGGGAGAGATTCTTTTAACCAGCATGGATTGTGATGGGACCAAAGACGGATTTGATATTCCGCTTACAAGGTCCGTCGCCGACGCTGTCGAGATCCCGGTGATCGCCTCCGGCGGCGCGGGAACCGTGAAACATTTTTCTGATGTCTTTACAAAAACATCTGCCAGTGCGGCATTGGCGGCATCTATTTTTCATTACGGAGAAATTTCTATTAAAGAGGTTAAGGAATATCTTAATAAAAAATCAATCGAGGCGCGCGTATGAGCTCAATGGAAAAAATTATTTTAACGCCTAAAACGTTAAATAAATTAAAGTTTAACGATCAGAAACTTATTCCGGCTATTATTCAAGACTACAAGACAAAAGATGTCTTGATGCTGGCGTATATGAATTTGGAATCGATCCGCCGCACGATCAAACTTAAGAAAACATGTTTCTGGTCACGTTCCCGCAAAGAATATTGGATCAAAGGAATGACTTCGGGGCACATTCAACATGTTAAAGGAATTTATTATGATTGTGACTGCGACACACTGCTCATTAAAGTCCGGCAGATCGGCGGCGCATGCCACACCAATCAATACAGTTGTTTTTACCGAAAAGTGAAAGTATAAATGTACTATCCGTCAAAAAAAGAATTTATTGCCTTAACGCAAAAAGGGAATCTTATTCCGGTTTACCGCGAGATCTTAGGCGATCTGGAAACACCCGTTTCCACCTACCTAAAGATCGCGGCGAAGGCAAAATATTCTTGTTTGCTCGAATCCGTCGAAGGCCAAGAAAAAATAGCGCGGTATTCCTTTTTAGCCAAAGACCCCGAGCTTGTTTTCCAAAGCAAGGGACGAACGGCCGAAATTATCCAGTTTAAAAACGGCCGCATACAAAAAAACAGTCTTAAGGTTTTAGATACGCCGCTGTCTTTCATTCGCGAAATTATGGCACGCTATAAATTTGTTGAAGTGGCCAATCTTCCCAGATTCTGCGGAGGGCTCATCGGATATATGGGTTACGATCTTGTCCGTTATTTTGAAACCATTCCGGAAAAAACCAAAGATGATCTGCATCTGCCGGATATGATCTTTATGCTCTTTAAGAACATGGTGATCTTTGATCATATGACGCACAAGATCAAGATCATTTCCTGTGCCCATGCTGACTCTAAGGCAAGTAACCATGAAAAACTCAGCGCGTATGAAAACGCATTAACCGCCGTTGACCGCATTGTCGAAGAACTTAACCTGGCAACGCTCGATCAAAAACAAATTGAAGATACGCAGTTCCAGAAGCTTCAGCTCAAATCCAACATGACCGAAACACAATTCAAAAATTCCGTCCGAAAAGCCAAAGAGCGGATCACCGCCGGAGACATCATTCAAGTCGTCCTTTCTCAGCGGTTTGAAACACAGATCCAAGCGCATCCTTTTAGGATCTATAGAGAACTGCGCTCGGTCAACCCATCGCCGTATATGTATTATTTAAAACTTGATAACGTTGCTCTGGTTGGTTCATCGCCGGAACTTTTGGTGCGCTGTGAAGACGGCATTGTAGAAACGCGGCCCATTGCCGGAACCAGAAAACGGGGAAAAACAGATAAAGACGACGCTTCTCTTCAAAAAGAACTTCTTTCTGACCCTAAAGAACGCGCCGAACACACCATGCTGGTCGACCTTGGACGCAACGACCTTGGCCGCGTCTGCATTCAGGGAACCGTCAAATTATCCGAATTTATGAGCATTGAAAAATATTCACACGTCATGCATATCGTCAGTAATGTTAAAGGAAAACTACGCCCTGATAAAGATATTTTTGATGTCTTGCAAGCCGCTTTTCCGGCCGGGACAGTTTCGGGGGCGCCGAAGATCCGCGCGATGGAGATCATTGAAGACTTAGAGCCGACAAAACGAGGGCCTTATGCCGGTTGCATCGGGTATTTTAGCTTCTCCGGAAATCTGGATACCTGTATCACCATCCGCACCATCGTTATTAAAGATGAAAAGGCTTACATTCAAGCAGGAGCAGGGATCGTTGCCGACTCGCAACCACAGCATGAATATTTAGAAACGATCAATAAAGCAAAAGCACAGTTGATGGCCATCGAAATGGCTCATCAGGAATAATACGGAATAACACATAAGATTATTTCGTCAACAAACCAAAGTTAAGGAGAAACAGTTATGGAAGTTCGTATCAGATTGCAAAAATCAAGCAAAGGTGCTAATCGCAGCACAAATTACCGTATTGTCGCTATCAGCCGCACGGTGACACGCGACGGCCGACGGTTAGAAATTCTAGGGTATTACGATCCGTCTAAAAAACCGGCGCTGCTTTCGGTGAACAAAGAAAAGCTAGATGCGTGGGTCAAAAAAGGCGCTCGCATGAGCGACACCATTAAAAGCCTTGTTGCGAAATTAAAATAGCTTAATAACTCGTTTTTGTTTTAGCGAAAGGATTTCTATGCCTACGGACCAAGTCTCAAACCCGTTTTTATCGTCTTTGATGATCCCTTATATTCTTATTATCGCTATTTTTTACTTTCTCGTGATCAAGCCGCAAAAGGATCGCCAAAAACAGCATAAGCTAATGCTAGAAAATTTAAAAAAGAACGACGAGATCGTCACCACCGGAGGAATTCACGCCACCATTATTAATGTTAAAGACAAAACGGTGATCATCCGCATCGACGACAATGTTAAAATGGAGATCGATAAAGAGGCCATCGCCGTCGTTACAAAATCAGCAAACTAAACAAAGGGACTTTCATGGATAAAAACCTACAAGGACGTATTCTTCTTATTTGCGCCGTTATCGCGGCATGCCTGTATTGCATTTTTCCCATACAAAAAAGGATCAATCTTGGGCTCGACTTAAAAGGCGGGATGCACGTTGTCTTAAAAGTTGAAACTGAAAAATTGCCAGAAGCCTCCCGCAACGACGCGGTTTTACGCGCCATCGAGATCTTGCGTAATCGTATCGACAGCTTAGGCTCCGGAGAAACGCTTTTACAGCGTCAAGGTGAAGACGAGATCATTGTTCAATTGCCCGGTGTTACCGACCGCGACGCGGCCCTGGCCATGATCGGAAAAGTCGCGCAATTGGAATTTAAACTTGTTTCTCCTGATCCAAATAAGCTTAAAGAAGCTTTAAGCGGGACTGTTCCGGAAGGATACGAACTTAAGTTTATCAAGAAAGAAAAGGATGAACCGGTTCTTGTTGAGCAAAAAGTTACCCTAAGCGGCGATGCCATTACGGATGCAAAGGTAGATTTTAATCAATCTAGCTTTGGCGCTCCGGAAATTGCCTTTTCTCTTAATTCGGCCGGCGCAAAGATCTTTGCGGACGTCACCAAGGCCCACATCGGCGACAGGCTCGCCATTGTTTTAGACGGGGAAGTTATTTCCGCGCCAAACATTAATTCGGAAATTCCCAGCGGCAGCGGCGTTATTACCGGGATGTTCACATTTGATGAAGCTTCGCTTTTAGCGCTGGCGCTTCGTTCCGGCGCGCTGCCTGCGCCTATGCACATTGAAGAAGAAAGAACCATCGGGCCGCTTTTAGGAAAAGACTCAATTCGATCCGGAATTAACGCGACCGTTTTGGGCGCCGCGTTGGTTTTTATTTTTATGCTCATCTATTATCACATCGCAGGGATCACCGCCAACATCGCTCTTTTTTTAAACCTTTTGATGATCTTAGGAACCATGGGATTTTTAAATATTATGCTTCCCGGTTCTCAAACAACCCTGACATTACCAGGTATTGCCGGTATTATTTTAACGCTCGGAATGGCGGTTGATGCTAACGTTCTGATCAACGAACGCATCCGAGAGGAGCTATCCTCGGGCCGGCCGCTTCAATCCGCCGTCAACAACGGGTATCACCGGGCTTTTTCCGCTATCTTTGATTCGAACATTACAACACTCATTGCCGCATTTATGCTGTTTCAATTCGGCTCCGGCCCCATCAAAGGCTTTGCGGTCACTTTAGCTATCGGTATCAGCTCCAGTTTATTTACCGCGCTAACCGTAACAAAAACTATTTTTGATACTCTTATTCGTACACGCCTTATTAAAACCGTTAGCATGTTCCAACTATTCAAGCAGACTAAAATTGATTTCATTAGCAAACGATATATTTTCTATGCAATTTCGATCGTGGTCATCGTTGCCGGCCTTACATCCATCATTTCCAAAAAAGAGGCCGCCTACGGAATTGATTTTTCCGGAGGGCAATTACAAGAATACCGCTTTAACAAAGCTGTCAATGTTGAGATCTTGAGAACATCGCTCAAAGAAGTCGGATTAGGTGATGTGGCTATTCAGCAATTCGAAAAAGATCCGCAAACGATCATCATCCGCACCGATCAAGACACCTTTGATTCGGTCAAAAAAGTTCTTACCGAAAAAATGTCCGACAATCCCTACGACATTTTGCGCATTGAAAAAGTCGGGCCGGTCGTCGGAAAAGCACTGCGTACCCGTGCCATTTTAGCCATTCTCTTTGCCTTAGGAGCGATCCTTATTTATGTCGGATTTCGCTTCAAGCATTTTGACTTTGCCTTTGCGGGTGTCGTCGCGCTTTTACATGACGTTGTGGTTGCCGCCGGAGTCTTGGTCATGATGGGTCATCAGATCGACTTATTGGTTGTCACGGCACTTTTAACAATTGCCGGTTTTTCCATCAATGACACGATCGTTATTTATGACAGGGTACGGGAAAACATGGCCAGCATGCGAAAGCTAAGCTTGCGAGAGGTGATCAACTTAAGCGTTAATCAAACATTAAGCAGAACCATTCTCACATCCAGCGCGACGCTTTTAACCGTTATCGCTTTGTACTTATTCGGTGGGGAAGTTTTAAGATCTTTTTCGCTTTGCCTTTTGATCGGTTTTGTTTCCGGTGTTTATTCAACCGTTTACATCGCGTCACCTTTGGTCTTGGCTTGGCATAAAAAGTAACTTATGTTTAAGGCGCTTAAACTTTTTGTCGCCCAAACCGTTGATATCGATCATATCGCCGCCCAACTGGTCACTTTCGGCTATCGCTGGGCTTCGGCCGTTTCCAACGAAGGGGATTTTAGCCGGCGCGGCGGTATTATTGATATTTTCCCATCCAATTTTGACTCTCCCGTCCGCCTGGATTTCGACGGAGACATCATCCGCTCTATCCAAAGCATTGATCTTCTGACAGGCAGATCGACCTGGCAACACAATATCGTTTTTATCCTTCCCAAAAAGATCCCAAAAGAAAACTTATTTACCGCCGATACGCCTCTTAATCATTTTGTGGATATTAAAGAAGGGGATTATGTTGTCCACAATACGCATGGGGTCGGAAAATTCTTAGGCGCCACCGAGATCAGTAAGGATAAGAAATTAAGCGAGCATCTGATCATCGAGTACGAAGGCGGCGATCGATTATTCGTTCCAAAGCATGATATTCATCTCATTCAAAAATATCTAGGATTTACCAAAAAGCCTCCTCGTCTTTTCAAATTGGGCTCCAAAGAGTGGGACGCGGTCAAAGGGCGCATCCAAAAAAGGATACAACAATTCGCGGTTGAACTCCTTCATCTTCAAGCGCTGCGTGCCAGCCTCGGTGGATACGCTTTTTCTAAAGATGCGCCCTGGCAAAAACAATTTGAGAATACTTTTCCCTTTGAAGAGACCCCCGACCAAATTCGCGCGGCCGAAGATGTTAAATCGGATATGGAATCGTCTTTTCCCATGGACAGGCTTTTATGCGGCGATGTCGGTTACGGAAAAACGGAAGTCGCTCTTCGCGCGGCGTTTAAAGCCGTTATGGACAATAAACAGGCTGCTATCCTTGTTCCGACGACGATTTTAGCAGAACAGCACTATTTTAATTTTAGCCAGCGGCTTAAAGAGTTTCCCGTGCGTGTTGATATGCTCAGCCGTTTTAAAACGCGCCGGCAGCAATCGGAAATCGTTAAAGAACTTAAACTTGGAAAAATCGATATTATTATTGGAACGCACCGACTTCTGTCGAAAGATATTCAATTTAAAGAATTAGGGCTTATCGTCATTGACGAGGAACAGCGTTTTGGCGTGCGCTCCAAGGAAAAATTAAAGCACGTGCGCCTTTTGGCCGACGTACTTACATTGACCGCAACGCCCATTCCGCGCACATTGTATATGGCTTTAGCCGGCGCCAGAGATATGTCGGTCATCAACACGCCGCCTAAAAATCGTATTCCGGTTTCAACGCATTTAATTGAGCTCGATGAAGATCTGATCCGTGACGCCATTGATAAGGAATTGCGCCGCAAAGGGCAGGTTTTCTTTTTGCATAATCGCGTTGAGAATATTGAAAAGATCGCAAGCCTCGTAAAACGCCTGGCTCCCCATGCCCGTATCGCGATCGCTCACGGACAAATGCCTCCCAAAACTCTGGAAAAGATCATGCTCGATTTTTTGGGGAATAATATCGACGTTCTTGTTTGCACCACCATCATTGAATCAGGCATTGATGTCCCCAATGCCAACACGCTGATCGTTAATAATGCGCATCACTTTGGGCTGGCGGATCTGCATCAATTACGCGGCCGGGTAGGACGCTTTACACAAAAGGCTTACGCCTATTTTATTATTCCGCCTCAAGAACGGTTGTCTTCGCTCGCTAAAAGCCGTCTGAAAGCTTTAGAGCAATTTAGCGATCTGGGCTCAGGATTTAACATTGCTTTTGAAGATTTGCAAATCCGCGGCGCCGGAAATCTTCTCGGCGCTCAACAGCACGGATACATCTCCAGCATCGGTTTTGACCTCTACTGTCGTTTATTAAAAGAATCCATAGAAAATATTAAAAAACACGCTAAAATAGGTACCTATGAAAAGACATCTTAAGCTTTTATTGATTTTTGCCTTGCTTGGCATTTTCTCCACCTTAACGCCTTTAAGCTTTGCCGCGGATAACACCATCATCGCCGTTGTTAATGATGAGCTCATCGCGCTTAAAGACCTTCAGGATTACCTTACCGCTATTGCGATGCAACTAGAAGCCGAAGGCAAAAGCCCCGAGGAAATAAACAAGGCTATGGAAAGCTATCAACAGCGGGGATTAGAACGTTTGATCGAAGATAAGTTGCTCGTCATTGAAGCTGACCGTAAGCAAATGGTTTTTCGGAATAACGCTGTTGAAGATAAACTCAACGAGCTTAAGCGCCGTTACGCGTCACCCCATGATTTTGAACAAGACTTGCTGGCCGCCGGCCTGACGATCAGCGATCTTAAAAAGAAGATCCTCGATCAGCTAAAAAGCAAATACATCGTTGAAATGGAAGTAAAGGCAAAGGTCTTTGTTAATCCGCAAGAGGTCACAGATTATTATCAAAAAAATCCCCAGAACTTTCTCTGGCCGGAACAAGCCAAGGTGCAATCTATTTTTATTCCGTATGAAAACGATAAAAAGCTCGCGAACCAAAAAGCCAAAGAAGCGCTTCATCGCCTGAAAAAAGGCGAAGATTTTATCGTCCTGGAAAAAGAATATTCCAAACTGCCTTCCATTGGCATGGTTTTAAAAGGACAGCTTTTACCGGCTTTGGAAGACGCGATTTTCTCTCTCAATGCCAATGAACTATCACCCGCGATTGAAGTAGAAAACGGCATTTATATTTTTAAACTCATTGAAAAGATCCCGCCGCAACAAGCCTCTTTGGAAGATGCCAAAAACTCTATTCGTAATCAACTTTTCCAGGAAAAATTTCAGGAGCGCCTGCGTCGGTGGCTGGATGAATTAAAGAAAAAGGCGTACATTGAGATCAAGAAATAAGACAATTCTGATCACCACCGGAGACCCCGGCGGCATCGGCCCGGAAATAATCTTAAGGTCACTTCGTGATCCCGCCATCAGCCGGCTCGCGCGCTTTATCATTATCGGCGATCAGAAAAACTATCCGGCTTCGCTCAAAGACCTGCCTGCGCCTCATGAATTTCTCGATCTCGCGCATTCCTTTGCTCATCGCATTGTCATCGGAGACACCAACCCATTTAACGCGCGCGCGTCTTTAGCCTATTTGAACAAAGCGATCTCGCTATTAAAAGAGAACAAAGCCGCCGGACTTGTCACGGCTCCCATTTGTAAAGAATCCATTTGTTCTCTTGGGAAAAAATTTTCCGGACACACCGAATATCTCGCCCAGGCATTTCATGTTAAGAAATTCGATATGATGTTCGTCGCCGGAAAGTTGAAAGTCGTCACCGCAACCCGTCATATTCCCATCAATAAACTACACTCCGCCATCACAAAAGAACGTGTTTTAGCGAGTATTGTTCTTCCAACACAAATATTAAAGAAGCATTTCAAGATCCATAAACCAAAAATCGCTGTTTGTGGGTTAAACCCTCATGCCGGAGAAAAGGGAACTATCGGCAGAGAAGAAATTGACGAGATCATTCCGGCAATTAAGAAAGCGCAAAAATTAGGGATAAATGCCTGCGGGCCGTTTTCCGCCGATACATTGTTTTACCCAAAAAACACGGCGCAATATGATTTAATCATTGCCATGTTCCACGACCAAGGCTTGGCACCTATAAAAGCGTTATATTTTAAAGAATTGGTCAATGTCACTATTGGGCTTCCTATTATTCGAACTTCGCCCGCGCACGGAACCGCTTTTCATCTTGCCGGAAAAGGGAAAGCCGACGCTTCTTCCATGAAGTCCGCCATTAAACTTGCCGCTCAACTTGTCGGATGAATTTATCTAATATAAAACCAAAGTACCGCTTAGGACAAAATTTTCTCATCGACAATAATGTCCTCAATCGCATTGTCACATCATGCGGATTTGAAAAAGATGACCAGGTTTTAGAAATTGGGGCGGGGCTTGGCGCGCTGACAAGAAATATCGCGCCCATCGTTGGGAAAGTTTTCGCGGTTGAAACCGACCGTCAGCTATGCGAAGAACTTAAAAAAAATTGCCCTCAAGACAACATTGATATTATTCACGCAGATTTTTTAAAATATAACTTAAGCCTTTTACCTGACGGATTAAAAGCCATCGGAAATCTTCCGTACTACATTTCCTCACCCATCGTTGGAAAGATCGTTGAATATCGTAAAAAGTTCATTAGCTTATCGATTACCGTTCAGCTTGAATTCGGCAACCGCATGGTGGCATTGCCGTCTACTAAAGACTACAGCGCCTTTAGCTGTTTTGTTCAATATTACACCGTGCCAAAAATCCTTTTTAAAATTAAAAACTCCTGCTTTAGGCCCAAACCTAAGGTTGATTCCTGCTTTTTGGATATGCAGATCAGAAAATCTCCGCTTCATCCCGCCAAAAACGAAGAGCTATTATGGAAGATCGTTCACGCCGCCTTCGGGCAAAGGCGCAAAGTCATTACCAATTCACTTTTGCCTGTCATCCCGAAAGAAAAACTGCTCATTATCCTTGAATCGCTTAAGCTCGCGCCTTCTTTGCGCGCGGAAAACTTAAGCATCAAAGATTTCGTGGATATAACTAATTTATGTTCTGCTTAGAGGGCTAGATCGAGGGAGAGAACTGCCAGCAATCCTTGAACCAGCGTTGTTTAAGTTGATCACGCTTATATTCAAAGGCATAATTAAAAACTAGGTCTTGGGATTTTTTACTGATGCGCTCAAACCGAACGCCGAATAAATTTCCTTTTTCTGATTTGCTCTGCCAAACAACACGGCCCACCGCGTCAATAGGTTCAATATCTTCCGCTAAATAAACAACTAAGTCCAGTTTTTGATCAAGAGAAATATCATCGTTTGTGTTAAAACACATTCCGGAAGCATTGATATCTTTACTGCAGGCTTGCGCAGGAACTTCATCTTTTTCTTTGCGGTAAAAAAGCTTTCCTTGTGCTTCCCAGCGCGGTAAGTACCGGCGCTCCGAAGAAGCAAATTTTTGTTCGTTTGAGATTGCGTTTTGAGTGTTCATCATTTTCTCCTAAAAAAATAACCACGTTGTCCCTTTAAAAAAGGGAATCCGTGGCTTTTCTGGTTAGAATATATCACGCAAACCCCAAATGCGCAAGAAACTAATTTTTAAGCCTTTTATCACTTGACACTGCCCGGGGCAAGTGATACACATAATATAACTATTTTGGTTCTCTTATGAAAAAATATCAAGCGCTTCACATCTTATTGATAACTATTGGGTTATGCCTATCTTTTTCCGGCCTTCACACAGTGATCGCGGGAGAAGAAAAAACAACGGCCTATCAGCTGGCTTTACTTCACACTAAGGCACTTTT
The DNA here is from genome assembly GCA_041649175.1 of Candidatus Omnitrophota bacterium. Lineage (NCBI taxonomy): Bacteria > Pseudomonadati > Candidatus Omnitrophota > Candidatus Omnitrophota bacterium. The sequence continues at coordinate 290,965 of JBAZNR010000002.1, forward strand.
CCCCGAAGAAGCAATGATGAATCCGTCTCTTCGTCCGGAAAATGCCGTTATCACAGAATTTCAGTGGCTTTTGGATAGCTTGAGCACGCGCTGTATAAATTCCCAACCAGAAATTGTTAGCATTATCATCTCTGCCTGGAAACTTGTACGAAGCCGGCACTATGATATCTCGCTTTTAGACGCGACGCGCGGACTGACAAGAAACGCTTTAAATAAAAGTAAATTCGGGAATACAAAAGTTGATTTTCAAAAAACAAGCGGAATGTGGACTTCGCAATACAAGCCAAAAAAATAAGAAAGGCAAAATAAGATGGAGAAACGCATATTCTTTCATGATACCGATTCAGGTGGCATTGTTTATTACGGAAATTATTTGAAATATCTCGAGGAAGCACGTACCGAATTTTTGGAAAAAAAAGGCTTAAGTGTCGCCGAGTTTTACGCGCGCGGGCTTTTGTACGCGGTAAGCCAATGCACGATTTTTTATCGCAGTCCGGCCCGCTACGGTGAAGTGCTTTTGTGTGATGCCAAATTAACAAAAGCAACGGCCGTAAAATTAGTTTTTGACCAAACCATCCATGAGAAAAAGACCGGGCGTTTAGTCGCGGAAGCCGAAGTAACGCTCGTTTGCCTGAACAAAGAATTCCGCCCGACCGCTATGCCGGATGACCTAAAAGAGATCCTTGAGCGCTGATCTGCGCCAATTTTTCACGGTCATTTAAGAGGAAAAGTTGCGGTTTTAATCTTGTCACGCCTATTCTTTGATGGTAGTATATAACTTCACTAAACCATTAAATGCTTCACATTTCACTGTAATTAGGGAAGGTTACTATGCTTTCAAAAGACGAAGTCCGCTCCATCGCACACTTATCGCGCGTCCATTTACAAGACGATGAGATCCAAAAACTAACCAAAGATCTCGAGCAGATCCTTCATTATATTGATCAGTTAAGCCAAGTTGACGTCTCAAAAGTTGAACCAACCAGTCATGTCTTACCGCTAAAAAATGTTTTCCGCGAAGATATTGTTAAGCCGTCGCTGGCACAAAGCGAGGCATTAAAGATTTCCGTATCGCAACACAATGGCTCATTTAAAGTCCCGCAGGTAATCGAATGAACCTCAATGAACTAACCGCTCATGAGCTTCTAGAGCTTTTAAAAGCGAAAAAAACGAACGCCCAAGAGATCTTTTCATCGTTTAGGCAACAGATCCAAAAAGTTGACGGAAGAGTGAAAGCCTTTGTGCGGCTTCACGAGCAGGACAATAAAGAAAATTCTACGAATGGAAAGTTAGCCGGAATTCCTATCGCCATCAAAGATAATATTTGCATCAACGGTGCCGAGACAACCTGCGCTTCACATATCCTTAAAGGTTTTAAACCGCCGTACGATGCCACCGTTATTGAAAAACTTAAAAAATCCGGAACAAACTTTTTAGGCCAAGTGAACATGGACGAATTTGCGTTCGGCTCTTCAACCGAAAATTCTCATTATGGCCCGACGCACAATCCCTGGAATCTTGATCATGTTCCTGGCGGCTCCAGCGGCGGCTCCGCCGCCGCCGTCGCCGCCCACGAAACTCCGTGGGCTTTAGGCTCCGATACCGGAGGCTCTATCCGTCAACCGGCATCTTTTTGCGGCGTGGTCGGTTTAAAACCAACGTACGGACGCGTTTCGCGTTACGGACTTATCGCGTTTGCATCCAGCCTTGATCAAATCGGGCCGATCACCAAAGACGTTTACGACTGCGCTTTATTGTTAAATATTATTTCCGGGCATGATGAAAAAGATTCCACCTCCGCCGAAATCCCAGTTACAGATTTCACCGCAAAACTTGACGGAAATGTTAAGGGCCTTCGTATTGGAATTCCCAAAGAATATTTTATTGAAGGGCTTGATAAAGAAGTCCATGGTGCCACCACCGCCGCCATTGAACAGTTAAAGAAAATGGGCGCAAGCTTCAAAGAAGTTTCCTTGCCGCACACCTCATTCGCGGTTGCAACGTATTATATTGTAGCAACGGCCGAAGCAAGCTCGAATTTAGCGCGTTTTGACGGCGTACAATACGGATTGCGCCAGCAACCTAAAGCCACGCGGCGGTCAGCTTTGATCGACATGTATGAAGAAACAAGGGACGCTGGGTTTGGCGCGGAAGCAAAACGGCGCATTATGCTGGGAACATATTCGCTTTCCGCCGGATATTATGACGCTTATTATCTGCGCGGGCAAAAAGTAAGAACGCTTATCAAAAATGATTTTGATAAAGTTTTTACGGAATTTGACGCGGTTATTTCACCCACATCGCCGACAACGGCCTTCCGCATCGGAGAAAAATCGTCCGACCCATTATCCATGTATCTTTCGGATATTTATACCATCTCGGCTAATTTAGCCGGTATTCCGGCAATTTCTATTCCGTGCGGATTTGGGAAAAATAATTTACCCATCGGATTACAGCTAATGACAAAACCTTTTGACGAAGAAACATTATTGCGCATCGCTTTTTCTTATGAGCAAAATACAAATTGGCACAAACAAAAAGTATCGTTATGACCGAATTTGAAACAGTAATAGGGCTAGAGGTCCACTTGCAATTTAACACCGCCACAAAAATATTTTGCGGCTGTGCTAATCAATTCGGGCAAGCTCCTAATTCTCAAACCTGTCCGGTTTGCCTCGGGCTTCCCGGGACTTTGCCCGTGTTTAATAAAAAAGCCTTAGATTATGCCATCAAAGTCGCTCTGGCCTTAAATTGCTCCATTAATCCTTACATTAAATTCGACCGGAAGAATTATTATTATCCCGATCTCCCCAAAGGCTATCAAATATCGCAATACGATCTGCCGATCGCCAATCACGGATTTTTGATGGTTAAAACCGGGAACGAGCTTAAAAAGATCAATATCAAGCGCGCGCACTTGGAAGAAGACGCCGGAAAGCTTATTCACGACGCGTCGAATAACTGTAGCCTCGTGGATTATAACCGCACCGGAACACCTCTCATGGAGATCGTCAGCGATCCGGATATGCGCACGCCCCAAGAAGCTTACGATTACTTAACAACGCTCAAACTTACGCTGCAATATTTAGACGTGTCCGATTGCGATATGGAAAAGGGAAGCTTGCGCTGCGACGCCAATGTCTCTCTTCGAAAAAAAGGTGATAAAGAGCTCGGCGTTAAAACAGAGATCAAAAATCTCAATTCCTTCAAAGCCGTTAAAGCGGCTCTGGAATTTGAGGAAAAGCGTCAAGAAAAAATGATCTTAGCCGGGGAGCGCATCATTCAGGAAACCCGCCTTTGGGACGACGCCAAGGAGATGACCAATTCCATGCGCAGTAAAGAAGAAGCGCATGATTACCGTTATTTTCCGGAACCGGACTTGGTTCCGTTTATCGCCGGACAAAACGTGATCGACACTATTAAGAATTCCATGCCGGAACTTCCTCCGCAAAAATTTGACCGTTTTGTCAAACAGTACGGCTTATCCGAATACGACGCCAATGTCCTTATTCAAGATAAAAAGTTGTCCGCGTTCTTTGAGAAATGCGCCGCAAAATCTAATTTAACAAAAAAAGTCTGCAACTGGATCATCGGCCCATTAATGAGTGAACTGAATTCCAGAAAAAAAGACATCAACGCGATCAGCTTAACTCCCGAAAACCTTATTTCTCTTATCGAGAAAGTAGAAGACGCCACCATCAGCAATTTAACCGCTAAAGATATTTTACCGCTTTTGATCGATTCGGGAAAAACGGCCGAGCAAATTATCCAAGAAAAAGGATTAGCACAAGTTTCAGACGACAGCGCCTTAGAAAAAATTGTCGATGAAGTTATTTCAGAGAACGCGTCCATTGTTCAACAGATCAAACAGGGAAAAGAAAGCGCCATGGGTTTTCTGGTCGGCCAATCAATGAAAAAAACCGCCGGAAAAGCCAACCCTAAAAAGATCGGTGATATCATTAAAAGGAGGCTTACCAATGTTTAAGCGGTTTTCCGTTATTCCACTCTCGATTCTTCTTTTGGCCATTTTGATCGGCCCGGCCATTTGCCAAATTGACCAAAAAGCCAAAGACGACCTTTACCAACAAGTTGAGCTTTTTAGTTATGCCCTCACAACCGTTCAATCGGAATATGCCGAAGAGCCTGCCGCCAAAGACCTTATTTACGGATCTTTAAAGGGAATGCTGGCCTCACTTGATCCGCACAGCCAATTTCTTTCTCCGGATGATTACAAAGAACTCAAAACAGAAACCGAAGGGAAATTCGGCGGGCTGGGCATTGAAATATCTGTGCGCGACGGGCTTTTAACCGTTATCACGCCACTAGAAGACACCCCGGCGTGGAAAGTCGGATTAAAACCGGGAGATAAGATCGTTAAAATAGAAGACGAATTAACCCGCGACATGACGCTCGATGATGCTGTTAAGAAATTACGCGGCAAACCTGGAACCGATGTCAATATAACGATCTTGCGCGAATCCGAATTCAAAATTCACGAATTCAAGATCACCCGCGAGATCATCCATGTCCAAGACGTCAAAGACCCCATGATCTTAGAAGACACCATCGGCTACGTGCGATTGGCCGAATTCAGAGAAGATTCCGCCAAAGATTTTCATAAAGCCCTAATGCAAATAAAAGACCAGGGAGCCGACAGCCTCATTTTGGATCTGCGCAATAATCCCGGTGGGCTTTTGAATGTCGCCATTGACATTACCCAAGAATTTTTACCGGAAGGAATGGTTGTCGTTTCCACCAAAGGCCGCCATCCATCCTTGAATACTGAAACAAAATCAACGAACAAAAGCACCGACTTTACCACGCTTCCGATCGTGGTTTTGATCAATGAGGGAAGCGCTTCGGGAAGCGAGATCTTGGCAGGAGCTTTAAAAGATAATAAGCGCGCCATTATTTTGGGCGAGAAATCATTCGGAAAAGGGTCCGTTCAATCAGTCGTCCCACTGCCTGACGGCTCGGCACTTCGTTTAACGACCAGCAAATATTTTACGCCATCGGGAGTTTCGATCCATAATGTCGGGATCATCCCGGATATCGTCGTTGCTAAGATCTTTAAAGACGAGACGGAAGGATCTCCCGAAAAAAGCCTTAAAGAAAACGTCGATAAAATATTTAACAACATTGAAGAGAACGGCGCGCAAGAAAAATCAAAAGAGCCTGAAGGCGCCACGGTTCAAGAAGGCGACAAGCCTGCCGAAACAAAAGAAGCAAAAGAAGTAAAAGAACCGGAAGCCAAGAAAAAGCTTTTAGAGGATAATCAGGTGCAAAGCGCTATCAGCGTTCTTAAAGGCATCAAAGTTTATACAAAACTTAAAAACCCGTAAAACTTATGGCGCCACTTTCACGCGGACCAAACATCAAAGATGTCATTATCGGAGTTCTGCTTTTCGTCATTGCTCTCCAGGGGTTTTTGCTTTTTTCCACACAAAAGAAAAAGGCTCCTCATAAGAAAAGGCCCGCTATCACCAAGCCTTTAGCCGCAAAGCCAAAACCTCAGAAAACAATCGGGAATATCGTCATTATCATTGACGACTGGGGATACAGCATCGACCGCTGTTCTCATTTGCGAAAGATAAAATCGCCGGTGACCGTATCTATTCTTCCTAATCTTGAGTACAGCACCGAAATAGCCGCCTGCGCGCACCATAACGGCAAAGAAGTCATGCTGCATCTTCCCATGGAACCGCATAAATTTTTTGAACAATATCCAAAAGGCTATCTGATCTCCTCAAATATGAGCAAGGCGCAAGTGGAATCCATTATCAGCAGAGCGCTCGACAATGTTCCGTATGTTTCCGGTGTCAATAACCATATGGGCTCACGGATCACAGAGAGCAAGCGCATTATGCCTATTGTCTTTGACGCTTTGAAAAAGAAGAATTTGTTTTTTGTCGATAGCTTTGTCACCGCAAAGTCCGTTTGCGCGAAAATAGCCGCGGAAATGAAAATGCCGTTCGCGCAACGAAACATCTTCCTCGACAACGAGAACAAACGCGAATATATCGAAGGGCAATTCGCCCAGCTCGCCCAAGAAGCGCGAGAAAAAGGATCTGCTATCGCCATAGGGCACGACAGGGAATTGTCACTAGAAATTATCGCGGAACAAACCGAACTTTTAGAAAAACAAGGTTTTAAATTTATCACGGTCGCCGAATACCTTAGCTTAAGATGAATATCTTAGGAATAGAAACATCGTGTGATGAAACCGCCGCCGCCATTGTTTCCAACGGCCGCAAAATCCTCTCCAATATTGTCACCTCAAGCTTGAAGGAACATAAGAAATACGGCGGCATTATCCCTGAGATCGCCTCTCGACGGCAGATCGAGCTCATCAATTTGGTTGTTCAACGCGCTTTAGATCAAGCAAAACTGACTTTAAATAACGTTAATGCCATTGCCGTCACCACAAAACCCGGCTTGATCGGTTCGCTTTTAGTCGGAATTTCTTTTGCCCGGGCATTATCCTTTGCGGCAAAAAAACCTCTTATTGAAGTGGATCATATCAAGGCTCATCTTTACGCCAATTTTCTTGAAGGAATAAACGCTTTGAGTGAAAACGCGCCGCTCAACAAACAACGGCCCAAATTACCGGCTTTAGGATTAGTTGTTTCCGGCGGTCATTCCAGCCTTTTTCATATCAGATCATTTAAAGACTATCGTCTTTTAGGAGAAACGCGTGACGATGCAGTGGGGGAAACATTCGACAAAGTTGCGCGTATGATGGAGCTAGGTTATCCGGGAGGCCCGGTGATCGACCGGTTGGCGAGGACAGGAGAAAATACCGAGATCCATTTTTCCTGTGCTGACCTTCCAAAAACTTTGGATTTTAGTTTTAGCGGAATTAAGACAGCTGTGCTATATTATGTTCGCGACCACAAAATGAAGAAAGATTTTTCTCCTGAGAAGATCGCATTCGCGTTTCAAGATAGCGTAACAACCGTACTGGTGAATAAATCTTTACGGCTGTGCAAAGAGATGAAAATACCCACTCTTCTCATCGGGGGAGGCGTCGCGGCAAACTCCATGTTACGAAAAAAACTTTCAGTCGAAAGCAAAAAACAGAATATCCGCGTTTTTTTACCGTCGCTGGGTCTTTGCATGGACAACGCGGCCATGATCGCCGGTTTAGGATACCATCTTATTTAGAAAGGAGACATCACGTTGACAGGAGAAATTCTTGACACACTTATTAAAATCGTTTTAAGCGTTGTCTTGTCGGGCTTTATCGGGGCAGAGCGCGAAATACGGCATAAAGGCGCCGGCCTTCGAACCCATATCTTAGTTGGCGTCGGTTCAACGTTGATCGTCCTAACATCCTTTCACGTTTCGGATATGTATAAAGATATTATTTTCGTCGATCCCTCGCGCATGATCGCGGGTGTAGTTACCGGCATCGGATTTTTATGCGCCGGAACGATCTTTCGTAGCGAAGCGCAGATCACAGGGCTAACAACTTCCGCCAGTGTCTGGATCGTTTCCGGGATAGGGATCGCGGTCGGCTGCGGCGACTTTAGCGCGGCGATCGTCGTGACCGCGGTTGTCTTTTTAGTTTTGATCGGGCTTCGTTCGCTGGAAAAGAAACTTCAAAATTTCAATTATTTGATCTAATTAAATTATTACCAAGGAGGCGGTTATGGCCATGTTAAGAGACAGAAAAGACCAGGGGGAAAGGATCGTTGAGATCAGCGCCAAAATGCAAGGGACGCTTTCCTTTAAAGATTCCGTGAATTTAAAAATTACCGGACGTTTTGAAGGAACTCTGGAAACCAGAGGAACGCTCACCATCGGCGAAACCGCCTCTGTCGAAGCGCACATCACCGGAGAGAATATTGTCGTTGCCGGAAAGATCAAAGGCGATGTGACCGCCAAGAAAATGCTTGTCTTAATGCCAACGGCCGTTTTAAACGGGAATATCGCCACGCCAAAGCTTAATATCGTGGAGGGCGCCATTTTCCACGGAAAATGCCAGATGTTCGAAGACTCCTTAGACGTCGATGAATTGTCAAAATATCTAGAGATCGAGATCAATGCGATCTTAGAGCTCGCCAATTCCGGAAAGATCCCCGCCATGAAAAACGGCAATGCCTGGCGGTTTGAACGCACCAAGATCGACGAGTGGGCCGCCTCGGAAAGAGTAAAATAAAATGTCCGATCAATTTATCTCGGTTCGTGAAACAGCCCAGCTTTTAGGCACCACCGAGAAAAAAATCATGGATCTGGTGGAAAAAAACGAACTGCAGGCTTACCGAATTGCCGGCCAGTTTTTGCGCCTTAAAAAAAGCGAAATCTTGGCTTTAAAAAGCAAGGGGACCGTTGCGGTTGAAACAGCGCAAATTGCGTACACTCCGGCCGAGCGCCTGCGTGATTTTATTTATTTTAATGATTTTTACATCTTAGCGGTCGCCGTTATTTTAATCCTTCTCTATATCATCTTCTATGTGGTCTAATTTTAGAAAATACAATTTTGTTATTAGCATCTTTACCGGAGTATTTTTCCTGGCCGGCTGTGCTATGTTCCAGCCTAGCGCTAAGGCCGATAAAAGGCGGGCGGAAATAGAAACTCGCCAGAAGAATTATGAAGCACTACATACGGCTGTCCGCGCGAATACCCTTACGATCGACACGAGTGACTCGGCAATCCGCGATCTGTACGGAGAACCGGGGCAAGTCTTTAGCTCCGGGTCTTCCTCGGGGATGTTCCAAATTTGGACCTACGAAAAAATTCTCTCGACCGGCAAACCGGAATGGGAAACCATACGCCTTTACTTTAACAATGGCAAGCTGGTCAGCTGGAGTTATTAAGCAAAAGGTCCCGCCGCATTTTAGGCCACGCGCAAGCAGAGAAAAGTCTTGATATTTTATATTCTTTCACGTAGAATTTAAAAAATTCGACGGAACACACTTTATTGGCGGGGTAGCTCAGCCCGATAGAGCACTCGGTTCATACCCGATTGGTCGAGAGTTTAAATCTCTCCCCCGCCACCATTTAGGAAAAATAAAATGAAAAAAAATAATATC